>PBSX01000133.1 GCA_002726375.1 Marinovum sp. | reverse complement strand
CCTTTTGCAACAAAAAAGCGCTAAAGCTCAATAAACTGAGGGCGGATAAAATACCAATCCCCATCCAAAGCGTTAGTTTCAATGCGCCGGTAAACCAACTGGCAGAAGCCAAAAGCAATGTCAGCAGTATGGCCGTGATGACCAAATACCTTCGATTTGGAAGTGTCCTTGCCTGATCACCGATATCTCGAAACAAGGTGGCAACACCAATATTTTCCGCTTGCGCCAAGGGCCATAGCGCAAAGATTGACGCTGTGAGCATTCCATAAATAGAAGCTTCAATCAGGGGCTGAACAAACAGTTCTATTCGGATCGGAAACGGCAGAGCTGCTTCAATCAGGGGCGCAAATATCAACGGTATCCCACTGCCGAGCGCCAATCCAAGTATAATCCCAAGACAGGATAGTGCCGCAATCTGCAAAAAATAGGTTTGGAAAATCACCGCATTGGTTGCGCCAAGACTTCGCAATGTGGCAATCACCGTGGTTTTGGTCGCGAGATAACTTCGCACAGCTGACGACACCCCTATGCCGCCCACCGCCAAACCCGCCAGCCCGACAAGGATTAAGAAAATCGCTAAACGATCAACAAATTCGGAAATACCGGGTGCCGCATTTCGCGCATCCCGCCACCGAAGCCCAGTGTTTTCGAACCGATTTTTGGCATCTAGAGACAGGGTTTCAAGATCAATACCATCTATCAGCTTCAACCGGTATTTAGTGCTAAATAATGTGCCCGGCTCTAACAGGCCTGCGCCCTCAAGCGATGATTTATAAACAATGGTACGAGGCCCAAGACCAAAGCCGTCGCTGGCGCTATCTGGCGCGGATTGCAAAATGCCGCCAAGTCGAAACGACTTGATCCCGATCATTAATATATCACCAAGCTCTAATCCCAAACGATCCGCCAGCACCCGCTCTAAAACTAAGCCATCCGTTCCATTTTTGCGCGCCAAAGCATCACCAAAATTGACATTATCTTCAAGGATCACGCGGCCCATCAGTGGATAGGCCGTATCAACCGCTTTGATCTGTGTCAGGCTATAGTCCTGTCTTTGACCGCGTTCGACCACAATCATCGAGCGGAAATCAACCACCTCTGAAACCTCTTGTGATATACTGTCTAACCAAGAACGCTCGCTTGGCTCAGCAAACCGATATGTAAACTCGGCCTCTGCATCCCCGCCTAGCAAGGTTGCACCTTCAGAGCTTAACCCTGCAACAAGCGCGCTGCGCACCGAGCCAACAGCAGCTATTGCCGCCACGCCAAGCGCAAGACAGGCGATGAGAATTCGAAACCCCGATAGCCCTGCGCGCAATTCGCGGCGTGCAAACCGCGCTGCAAGCATAAAACTCATGCCGCTCCACCATGGGCGGGTATAACTTCGCCATCCCGCAGTTGAACCATCCGATCGCAGCGCGCTGCGAGATCGGGGGCATGGGTAACCAAAATCAGGGTCGACCCGTATTTATCGCGAAGTCCGAACAGTAAATCAATGATGGCTTCGCCGCTTTGGGCATCCAAATTGCCGGTCGGTTCATCGGCCAATAGAATATCAGGCCGCATCACAGCGGCACGTGCCAGAGCAGTACGCTGCTGTTCACCGCCAGACATTTGGGCTGGAAAGTGCTCGGCGCGGTGCTCAAGTCCAACCGCTACAAGCTCGTGCTTGGCCCGGTTCATTGCATCGTTTATCCCGGCAAGCTCAAGCGGGGCGGCAATATTTTCCAAAGCGGTCATGGTTGATATCAGGTGAAAAGACTGAAAAACAATGCCCATATGCGCGCGCCGAAAGCGTGCAAGATCATCTTCGTTCATCCGGCCAAAATCATTGCCTAGAACCTGCAGTTTGCCAGCGCTGGCTTTTTCAAGCCCGCCCATGATCATCAAAAGAGAAGACTTGCCAGAGCCGGACGGTCCCACCAAGCCAATACTTTCACCTTGATCAACCTTTAGTGATATATTTTTTAATATATTTACAGAACCGGCATTGCTTTGCAGAGATAAAGATACATCTGTCATCTGAACAGCAGGAAGTGCCATGCGCTTAAAACCTTGTCTTAAAAAATGCCTCACAATTCCATATGGGGTTTTGCGGCACATCAGCAAGTCGGCTGTGGTAATCTTTTTGTTAATCTGCCAACCGGTATTTGCAGAGCGACCAACAGTTTTGGCACTGGGTGATAGTTTGACCCAAGGCTATGGGCTTGCGCACGATGATGGGTTCGTGCCGCAATTGATGCAATGGCTTGCTGATAACGATACTCTGGCGCTTATCATCAACGCCGGTGTATCAGGAGATACCACAGCAGGAGGGTTAGCCCGTGTTGAATGGTCTCTCACCGAGGATATTGATGCGATGATCGTTGCGCTGGGCAGCAATGATATGCTGCGCGGGATCGCTCCGGAGGACAGCTATAGTAATATTGAAAGCATTCTGAAAATCGGTCGGCAACGCGGACTGAGATTGATGATCATAGGGGTGCGCGCACCTGGAAATTTCGGACCAACTTACAAGACGAAATTCAATGCGATCTTTCCGAAACTGGCAAAAACTTATGATGCTGAGTATGTAGAACACTTTTTTGAAAGTCTGATAGATCCTACGGAACCAAACCAACCGCTCTTACGATATTTTCAAAATGATCGGATGCATCCTAATAAACAGGGCGTAAGCAAGGTTGTTCAAACCATCGGGCCTGTTGTACAGAAATTAATTTCTGGATATTAGTTCGGGCGCCGAGGCGCCCGCTTATCTTTTATGTTTGCGATTAAGCCAGTGCGATATTCACAGCTGATTCGCGGCCATCACGGCCTGGTTCGATGTCAAAAGTAACTTTTTGATCATCTGCAAGGCCTGTAAGTCCAGAGCGTTCAACTGCTGAAATGTGCACAAAAACGTCTTTGCTACCGCCTTCAGGTGCGATAAAACCATAGCCTTTTGTGGTGTTGAACCACTTTACTGTCCCATTTGCCATTGGGTCTTCTCCTTAAAAATCTGCCCGCAGAATGCGGCAGCGCGGCTCTGTCAGTACATGATCGAATGACTGGGCCGAAAAGGAGCAGTGGGTCGATAGTCGTAACGTCGCAGACGCTATATGCTTGTTTGCAAGGCAGAAAGCAAGAAAAATAAGAATAATCAAACAGGTGCCATTCTAAGAGTGAGAAATTTGCAACGTCGGCTAACGTCCTCAAATAACGTGCTTAACTCTTGAAAAGAGCAAAAAACTTATGGATCAAATTGCCGCGCTATGTCACAGATCACATGATAGGCCGTTTGCACGTCCTCTTGCGTGGTATCAAATTGGCCAACTTGAAAGCGAATGACCTTTGCCCCGTCAATATTGGTTTGTGTCAGGTATATCCGGCCATCGTTATTAATTCGATCCACCAAAGCTTGATTTATTTCATCCAGATCGCTTGACCCTTTTGGCAAATATCGAAAGGTAAAGAGCGATAGTATAGGCTCGGTGACAATTTCAAACCCCGGTGTGGCGCGCAATTGATCGGCAATTTCATTGGCCCATTTGATATGGTTGCGAATACGGTTTCGCAATTCATCCAAACCATAGCTGCGCAACAAAAACCAAATCTTTAAAGCCCGAAATCTGCGACCCAACGGGATCGACCATTCAGAGTAGTTTATTAAGCCTTCTTGACCGTGGGTTTTAAGATATTCGGGCTGTATTGCCAAAGTGCGCACCAGATCCTCGGGGTTCTTCAAAAAATGCGCAGAACAGTCAAACTGAACTCCCAACCATTTATGTGGATTAAAAACAACGCTGTCTGCCTTTTCTACACCTTCCCAAAGGTATCTAAATTCTGGGCAGATCATGGCCGACCCGGCCCAAGCCGCATCCACATGAACATAAAGATCAAAGTTTTGAGCAACCTCAATCACAGAGGTAATATCATCGCAGGCGCCCATGCCAGTGGCTCCGGTACAGGCAATCACTCCTATTGGTAAATAGCCGGCTTCTAAATCATTTTTAATCGCTTGCCGCAAGCTTTGAGAGTCCATTGAGCGATGCACACCGGTGACCGGTATATTCACGATATTATCACTGCCGATGCCCGCCACCCATGCGGCCCGATCAATCGAACTATGGGCCTCACCCGAGCAATAGATCCGCAACTTCGGGTGCTGCGATAAGCCGTTTTCATTACCATCCCACCGCAAGGACCGCTCGCGCATGGTCAAAACTGCGGCCAGCGTGGCAGAAGAGGCGCTGTCTTGGATCACCCCGGCAAAAGTGCTGGGCAACCTAATAGCCTGACGCAGCCACTCCATCATACGCGTTTCCATTTCCGTGGCCGCAGGAGAGGTTTGCCAAAGCATACATTGCACCGCCATGGTGGACACCAGAAAATCAGCTAATATTGTAGGCGGCGTTGCGTTTGACGGGAAATAGGCAAAAAAGCGAGGGTGTTGCCAATGGGTCATACCGGGCATTACCACACGCTCAAAATCTTCTAGAATAGTGCCCATATCTTCGCCAGTTTCAGGCGCAGATGACTCAAGCAATTTTGCCGTATCATCGGGCGCCACCTGCGCTCGGACGGGACGGTCACGAAGGTTTTTATGATAAGCGGCGCCCCAGTCCGATATTTTCTTGCCCCATGCGGCATACTCATCCCAATTCATTCACGCCCTCACTTGCCTGTTCATGCCCGATTAGCCAATCGAAAAGTTTTCATTCTTACAACTCTATAATTGGTAGTTTTGAAATGCGATAGGAATCTGGTCTTGGGTCTGGCTTGGCTGGCTAATTTTCCAAGCTGGCGCTATTTGTCTGGGCAGTTAAAAAGAGCCTATAGAAATCTTATAAGATGCTGCTGAGCAACAGATAAAACACCGCTCAGAATGAAGACTTGAAATTATGTCCAAATAGATACATTTAGGGCGGAATCCACTTCTGTGGATATAGTCAAATTATAGGAGAAACTATGGCCAAGGAAGATACGCTCGAATTCCCCGGTGTCGTCAAGGAACTCCTGCCTAATGCGACATTTCGGGTCGAGTTGGAAAACGGCCATGAGATTATCGCGCACACGGCAGGAAAAATGCGCAAAAACCGGATCCGCGTTCTGGCAGGTGATAAGGTGCAGGTTGAAATGACCCCTTATGATCTTACCAAAGGACGCATCAACTATCGGTTCAAATAACCCTTTGAAACTTATTCTTGGATCTGCAAGTCCGCGCCGCCTTGAACTTTTGGCGCAGATCGGTGTTGTCCCGGATGAAATATGTCCGCCGGATATTGATGAAACGCCGCAGTCCAACGAAGTGCCGCGCCACTATTGCAGCCGCATTTCACAGGCCAAAGTCGTAGCGGTGCCGAGCGCCGCTGATGATTTGGTGCTGTGCGGCGATACAACAGTATCACTGGGCCGCCGGATTTTGGGCAAGCCAGAAACGCCTGAGCAGGCGGCGGAATTTTTACAAGCGCTGTCTGGGCGACGCCACCGGGTTATTACTGCAATCGCTTTGCGAAAAGGTGATAAGATATGGCAGCGTGATGTGGTGAGTGCCGTACGGTTTAAACGTCTGTCCCAAAGCGACATTCACAGCTATCTCGACACCGGCGATTGGCAGGGAAAAGCTGGAGGCTATGCCATTCAAGGACCTGCGTCAGCTTTTATCCCATGGATAAGCGGATCATTTAGTGCCATTGTTGGGCTGCCTTTGGCAGAAACAGCGACCCTGTTGCAATCCGCAGGTTACCCAATTTTGCAGGCTGGCACATGAAGGGCACATCTATATTTCTTGATCAACTGGGTGGTCGGCCAGCCGCAGCACTGGTCACAGATGGTCAATTGCAAGATTTGCTGGTCGACACCGATGCACCCGGCCCCGGCACAATTTATCGTGCGCAGGTTGATCGCCCGATCAAAGGCCAGGGGGGCGTTTTTTTAAACACACCCGATGGGCCCGGGTTTTTGCGTCACGTAAAAGGGCTTTCGCCAAAACAGATGCTTTTGGTACAGGTGACAGGCTATGCAGAACCCGGCAAAGCCATTCCTGTGACCAGCAAGCTTTTGTTCAAAAGCCGCTATGTGATTGTCACCCCCACTGCCCCCGGGCTAAATATCTCGCGCAGTATTCGCGACGAAGACCGGCGCAATGCTCTTTTGCAGCTGATCCATGAAACCTTGGGCCCGCTGGCCTACGGGATGATCCTGAGGTCATCTTGCGCCGAGGCAGATTTAGACGACATTGCCGATGATGCACGCGCTGTTTTGAAGTTGGTAAGCCAGGTTCTTGAAGATGATGCGCAGCAGGTTGCGGTATTGCTGAATGCGGATGGGGCGCATGAGCAAGCCTGGCGTGATTGGAGCGCGCCGGCACAGATTGAAACTGAAGCGGGCTGTTTTGCGGACCATGGGGTATTGGACCAGATCGACGCGCTCAAAAGCGCGGATGTTTCAATTCATGACGGGTCTTATTCAATTGAACCGACCCGCGCGTTTGTTGCGGTTGATGTCAATACCGGAAAAGATGGCTCGCCCGCAGCTGGGCTAAAGGCCAATATTGCAATGGCCCGCGATCTGCCGCGTCAATTACGGCTAAGAGGTTTGGGTGGTCAGCTCGTCATTGACCCTGCACCAATGCCAAAAAAAGACCGGCGGCAATTGGAAACTGTGTTTCGTGCAGCGCTGCGCAGCGATACCGTCGAAACCAACTTTGTAGGCTGGACCACGCTGGGCTTGATTGAGTTGCAGCGCGCGCGCTCCCGTGCGCCTTTGCAGATCGAACCCTAGTAATCACCAAACATTGGCGCAATCAGCGAAAAGCTGTTTTTCGACAACAGTTTGATGATCTTAACTTAAAACGACAATTTCCAGCTTTTCATTTAGTGAATTGCTTGTATAGTTATCGCCATGATGACCAATGGCCAAATATCAACTCATTTTGCTGCTTTGCGCAGAAAGATGACGCTTGGCCTAGATCTCCTAAGCTGCCTCTGAGCGTGCCGTTAACCGGTGCGTCCGCTCAGAGGAGGCAAATATCGCACCCCACGCTTAGGTAGAGACGAAAAAGAGATCAAACCATGACACAAACAGATAGAAAAGACCGCGTTGTAATTTTCGACACAACACTGCGCGATGGCGAGCAAAGCCCGGGCGCGACCATGACCCATGACGAAAAGCTCGAAATTGCCGAGCTGCTAGATGAAATGGGAGTCGATATTATTGAGGCCGGCTTTCCAATTGCCTCCGAAGGTGACTTCAACGCTGTTTCGGAAATCGCCGAACGTAGCAAAAGTGCGGTCATATGCGGTTTGGCGCGAGCCAATTTTGGTGACATCGACCGCTGCTGGGATGCAGTGAAACACGCAAAACAGCCACGAATTCACACATTTATCGGTACATCGCCCCTGCATCGGGCGATCCCCAATCTAGATATGGACCAGATGGCCGAGCGTATTCATGACACTGTCACCCATGCCCGCAACCTTTGCGGCAATGTGCAATGGTCCCCAATGGATGCCACCCGCACTGAAACTGACTATCTGTGCCGGGTTGTGGAAATCGCAATTAAAGCCGGCGCGTCGACCATCAATATTCCTGATACAGTGGGTTATACAGCACCGGCCGAGTCCGCTGATCTTATCCGAATGCTGATTGACCGGGTGCCGGGGGCGGATGAGGTGATATTTGCCACCCATTGCCACAATGATCTGGGCATGGCGACCGCCAATGCCCTTGCTGCGGTGGATGGCGGCGCACGCCAGATCGAGTGCACCATCAACGGATTGGGCGAACGGGCTGGCAATACCGCTTTGGAAGAAGTGGTGATGGCTCTAAAAGTGCGTGGCGATATCATGCCCTATTATACCGATATCGATACGGCCAAGATCATGAATATCTCACGCCGCGTGGCGGCGGTTTCGGGGTTTGCAGTGCAGTTCAACAAAGCGATTGTCGGCAAAAATGCGTTTGCCCATGAAAGCGGCATCCATCAGGATGGGATGCTAAAAAATGCTGAAACCTTTGAAATTATGCGCCCAGAAGATGTTGGACTTGCCGCCACAAATTTGGTGATGGGAAAACATTCGGGTCGTGCGGCGCTGCGCTCAAAGCTTGAAGACCTGGGCTATAAGTTGGCTGATAATCAGCTCAAAGATGTTTTCGTGCGCTTCAAGGAACTCGCGGATCGCAAAAAGGAAGTCTATGACGACGACCTGATCGCACTTATGCAAGCAGGCGCGGATGCCGAAAATGATCATCTGACACTGAAATCCTTGCGGGTTGTTTGCGGCACGGATGGTCCGCAAGAAGCGCAGATGACTTTGGTGATTGGCAGCAAAGACCTATCAACAACCGCCACCGGCGACGGCCCTGTGGATGCGACTTTTAATGCGGTCAAATCACTTTACAGCCATCAAGCGCATTTGCAGCTCTATCAAGTGCATGCCGTGACCGAGGGAACAGACGCGCAGGCCACAGTTTCAGTGCGGATGGAAGAAGATGGCAATATTGCCACGGGTCAATCGGCAGATACGGATACCGTGGTGGCTAGTGCTAAAGCTTATATCAATGCGTTGAACCGTCTCTTTATTCGCCGTGGCCGCATCGGTGAAGACAAAAAAGAAATCACCTACAGAGATGTATCTTGACCCATAGTTTATGTGAGTATCAGGCCTTTTAAAAAGGGGCCTGATGGTGCTCACGAATTTTTGGCCAACTGTTTAAACCACTCACGTTTTCCAATTGATCCAAAAACGACCTTGATGTCGGTTTAAAGCGTGTAGCTTTTTGCAAATCTAATACTACTTATGGCATTTATTTAGTTTGGCATCATGGTTCACACTGCTGCAGATGAAAAACAAAAGTACTTACCGCCAAGCGTGTCAGGCAATTTGCAATGCATGGCGGCTGTCGGCATCTTTGCGTTTGGATTTCCAGCCGCTGAGCAGCTTTTAGAAACCTGGGGTATTATTTCACTGATTACCATCAGAAATGGATTGGCTTTGGTTTTGTTGATTGGCCTTTTGGCAAGAGCGCAAGGTCTAAATACCCTGCGCCGCCTGCCTTGGGTGCAAGGGTTTTGGGTGGGAGCCGTCGGGTTTGGTATCGGGTCACTACTTTTGCTTGTAACGCAATATCTTACCAATGCCGTCACGGCTGCCTTGGCTGCCGCTACAATGCCCATTTTTGCCGTTATATTGGAGGTAGTGTTAGACAAAAGGCAATTAACCAAAAGGTTTCTTGGCGCAGTCGCGCTGGTTTTATGCGGCGGATTTGTGGCCACCAATGCAGAATTAGGCGACTTGCGGTTCGGTTGGGGATTGCTTTTGGGGTTGTTGGCAACATCGTTTTTTGCTTGGGGGTCGCGGGCAACGGTGAAACATTTTCCCGACCTGACACCGCTTGCACGCACCACTGTCACCACTGGTGGAATGTTTGGTTTTTGCACTATCGCATTTGGCGCAGCACTTGTTTTCAACGTCCCGGCAACCCATGTTCCGGCACCCGAGGCTGTCGAAATTATCCTGCTTTTGATTTATGCTTGGGGGGCGTTGGCTATTTCACAACTTCTATGGATAAAAGGTGTCGGTCAAATCGGCATTGCCGTGGCCTCTTTTCATCTTAATGCCACGCCTTTTTATGTGATGTTGATTTTGCTGATGTTTGGCCATGATTGGAATTGGGTACAGGCCGTTGGCGCTTTTATTCTAGCGTTTGGAGTGATCATTGCCCAAAGCAAGCACAACGCTGCGGATTCGACGAGTTAAAAGTCCATTTATTGGGCAGAATCGTGAAGCATCCATCGATGGTAGAGCTTGCCGAATATTAAAGGCCCTGCGTTTTTCTAATGCAGGGCTTTTTGGTATCGGCACCTATCTTTTGTCTAGTATTTTAGGATAGCGGTGATCGTTGTTGGGTTGACAGAAAAAAATTAAAATTGGCAAACTTTTTGTAAGTTCAAATGGTGCGGGGATTAATCGGCTATCGTCCGTTTTTATAAAATACTAGCAGAATCAGGGAACTTGCTATGCTCCAATTGAAAGTCGCGCCAAAGGTAATAAGTTTCCTATTGAGAATATGTTTTAGTATCAGTTTGGTCACAGGTTGGATGAGCTATCAAAGTGGTACGCGCGCTTTGGAAGAGTTTTCATTCAACCAATTAACGGCAATCCGGGCGATCAAAAGAAACCAGATGCGCAATTACTTAGAGTTTATTGAAGCACAAATACAAACGCTTT
>PBSX01000132.1 GCA_002726375.1 Marinovum sp. | reverse complement strand
CGGCGCTCTGCGCATTGCATATTTATGAAAAAAAGGGATGGAATACCAACCGCGTGTCGGCAGAATTTAACGATCTTCCTGTTGTCTTGGTTGAGTTTTGCAAACGGGAACGCGGTCTAATCGCTTCGCAAGGAAACCCGTTAGGTATCAAGGGCTTAGATGATATAAAGCGCCGTCGACTTGCCCGCCGGCAAGAGGGCGCAGCGGGTCAGAAATTGTTTGAACACTTGCTGTCAGACGCAGGTGTCAACGCTGATATGGCCTTTGCAGGGCAAAGTATTGCACGCTCTGAAAGCGATCTCGCGCTTGAGGTGAAATCAGGCCGTGCCGAGGCCGCCTTTGGGCTTAAATCCGAAGCTTTTGCGCAAAATCTTGATTTTATTCCGATCATGACAGAACGGCTTGACCTTTTAGTCTGGCGCAAAGCTTGGTTTGATACTGCGTTTCAAAAATTTATAAATTTTTGTGAAGGCGATATATTCAAAGATCAGGCAAAATCGCTGTCTGGCTATGATCTATCCGATTTTGGCAATATACATTTTAACGCGTCGCATTAGGGAAAAACAGCGCTTTTCCATCCAAATTATAGCGGCCAATCGCAGCTTGCCCGTCTGGGCCTGTGATCCAATTCACAAAGGCCTTGGCCCCGGCTGCATTTACCCGCGGATGGCGCGATGGATTAACGGCTATCACCCCGTATTGATTAAATAATCTGGCATCCCCTTCGACCAAAACCTCTAGATTTCCACGATTTGAAAAGCTCAACCAAGTGTCACGGTCTGTCATCACATAGGCGCCTATTGATGTGGCCATATTGAGCGTTGCGCCCATACCTGAGCCAGTTTCACGATACCACGCGCCTGACGCAGAGATCAGGTCGATATCGGTGGCCCGCCAAAGCCGCAACTCTGCCCGGTGTGTCCCGCTATCATCCCCGCGCGATACAAACAGAGCTTTACTTTTGGCAATTTTGACAAGCGCAGCGACAGCATTGCTGCCTCCTGAGATGCCCGCAGGGTCGGATGGCGGACCTGCGATAATAAAATCATTATACATTACATCATGTCTGGCTAATCCCCATCCTTGAGCAACAAACTCTTCCTCAGCATTTTTGGCATGCACTAATAGTACGTCCCCATCCCCGTTTTGGGCATTTCTCAGCGCCTGGCCTGTACCAACAGAAACAACTCTGGCCTGAAACCCCGTTTCTTGGGTGAATTGGGGTAAAATTGCTTCTAACAATCCTGAATTACGGGTCGAAGTGGTCGACTGAATAACGATGTAATCAGCAGCAACCGCTTTGCCGCACCACAGGATCATAATAAAACAACAAAATACGACATAAGCGCGGTATTTATTCATTTTTCGCTTCATATTTGATCCTGTGCTTGCGCAAGCAGCGGCTCACCCGCAAGAAAGGCATCAACCAACGGGTGCCACGTGGGTTGAAAAAAACGTTCACGCAGTGCTTGAGCAACGATTTGGCCTTGGTGCATAAGGATAAATTCGCCCCCCAAGCGCCGTGCCTGCGCCTGATCATGGGTAACCATGATCACCTTTACACCCGATGCGACAGCCGATTTGATAAGGTGCTCGATTTGCACCGATGCGCGCGGGTCTAAATTGGCGCAGGGCTCATCAAGGAAAATCAGCTTTGGATCACAAGCAAGCGCGCGCACCATGGCCAATCTTTGTTGTTCACCGCCCGAAAGTCTACGCGCCGGCGCGTCAGCTAGATCGCCTAAACCTGCCCGCTCAAGCCAGTGGCCCGCGATATCGCGCGACTGATTACGGTCTGTTCCTCGGGCACGAAGTGCAAAGGCAACATTTTCCATAACACTGCGGCGCAGCAAAACTGGACGTTGAAACACCATCGCTTGGTGCTTTTTCTGGCCAAAGTTTCCCGGAAAAGTAATTCGCCCGCCCTGGGGCAAGGTCAGCCCGTGCAGGACCCGCAGCAAAAGGCTTTTGCCTGCCCCGTTTGGTCCTAAAATCATTGTTGGCATTTCAGGATCAAGATCAGCCTGTTGAATTTTCAACCGCAGCTTACCACCAACCACCAGCCGCAGGTCTTTCAAACTAATCGCTGTTTTAGACATGCATCGCCTCTTGCCGGCGTCCGCCAATGACCGCCACCACCGCGTTCACCCCTAGCGCCATCAAAACCAGTATCACCCCCAATGCCAAAGCTAGGCTTAAATTGCCCTTGGATGTTTCAAGCGCAATGGCAGTGGTCATAACTCGGGTCACGTGATTGATGTTTCCGCCCACAATCATGACTGCGCCAACCTCGGCAATAGCGCGGCCAAAGCCGGCCAATCCGGCAGTCATCAAAGCATAGCGCGCCTCCCATAAAAGGACCGGCACCATCTGCCACGGACTGAGCCCCAAGGAATTTAACTGATCGCGGTACTCGTCATAAAGTAATGCAATGCTTTGGCGGCACAGCGCAGCCACCACAGGCGTTACCAAAATAGTTTGCGCAATAATCATTGCCGCTGGGGAATACAGCAATCCCAATACACCAAATGGTCCTGCGTTCGACAGCAGCAAATAGACCACCAATCCAACGACAACCGGCGGCATTCCCATCAACGCATTAACCAAAACAATCACTACTTGACGCCCGGGAAATTTTCCCACGGCCAGCGCCGCACCTAAAGGAAAGCCCATTACTGCAGCGCATATTACGGCCAAGATTGACACCTGCAAAGACAGTCCAACAACTGCCCATAACGCAGTATCCCCAGACAGGATTAAGTGGAACGCTTGGGTAAATTCACTTGCAAATCCATGCATTTTTATGTATTTTTTCCGCACATAGAATAATATTCATAAAATCACAGTTTTATTGGAATGTCTACTTTAGTCTTATTTTTCTTCATGGACTTCCGGTTTCACGCGTTCACTTCGGGCAACAGAGGGGTGAATCCATTCGGTGGGGCCAACAGAGATTACTCGTCTACGGCGTAAAATAAGAAGCTTGGAGAACCCCTGCCAGTGCCCGATAGAAGGCGCGTTTACATCAGTGGGATACCGCGATGCCCAATCCTTTGGGAGCGGCAAATTGCAGGCATCGGCCCGTTGCAGCATCCACACGAGAGGGATATTGGACAAGGGACGCGCGGCGGAAAATCCGCTTAGATGGCCACCAATATCCCCATGGGTTCCGCGAAACCAAACCTGTTCCAGATGTGCTGGGTGGTCGGGATTGGCCCGCCACTTTTCCGGCCGGTATGCGAGCCGGGTTTCATCCTTGGCCAAAGCATGAAAGCCGGCTTTAACCGACCTGCAAAGATGATGATTGTGAAACCCGTAACGATCCGGCATCCAACGCCAGAAAAATGGCACCCGCAACCCAAGCGCGCGCACAGTATCCCAAACCCCGATCATTTCTATAGTGACCTGTCGATGGCAATAGGCGGCGCGAAACTTCGCCGGTGTTTCCGGCGTCTGCGGATTTTTATAGGCGCGCCAGGCCTGTTCAATATTGCGCGGGGTCGCATGTTTAGCTTTAAGCAATCCCACTCTATCAATTAGGCCCGACAGTGAGCGCACGGCAAATGCCCCGCGCGAATAGCCAAAAAGGAAAATCCGATCTTCCGGCCGATAACGGGTGGCCAAAGCCCCGTAAGTATCGCGAATTTGTTGATCCAACCCGCCACCAAACAGCACATTTCTTATTGACCGCCAACTGTGCCATTGCAGACCCGGTCGATAATACACATTTATCGACGGGCCCAATTCGTCCAAAAGTTTGGCAAGCAAGCCGGCATTGCTTTCATAACCCGGTTCAAACGAGGACAGTGTGCCGTCCAAGATAATCACATGGGTTTTTTGCCCCCGCGAAGAGCGGCGGCGCGGGGGACTAGGATACCGATCCGCCCGAAAGCGTTCAAATACGGTTTTTATTCTATTCTGCAGCCAAGTCATGAGTATTTAAAAGGGTCCAAACCCGCAGCGGCGTAAAGGGCATATCAGCTTGTGTTACGCCCTGATCCCATAGCGCGTCTTGAACAGCATTGGCAACAGCGGCAAGCGCTCCAACAGTTCCTGCTTCCCCACAGCCTTTAATGCCCAAAACATTGGCTGTCGAGGGCAGCGGCTGTGTTTCAAATTGAAAAAACGGCACATCGCGCGCCCGTGGGAGCGCATAGTCCATAAAGCTGCCTGTCAGAAGCTGACCGTCCGGATCATATACCACGTGTTCACAGAGCGCCTGACCAACACCTTGGGTTACGCCGCCATGCACCTGACCTTCGACCAGCATCGGGTTCAACATATGACCAAAGTCATCCACCACCACATAGCTTATCAACTCGACCTGACCGGTGTCCGGATCAACCTCTACCTCTGCCACATGTGCGCCATTGGGAAACGACTGCGCATTCAGCTTCGCTGTTGCCTGATGCGATAGCAAATCATCGCGGCCTTCGGTGCGCGCCATTTCTGCCAGCTCAAGCATAGTGGGGGTTGAATTTGATCCGGCAACACGGAACTGTTCATCATCAAAATCAACTTCGTGCCGCTCTACCCCTAATTTATCTGCCAAATACTGGGAAAAAACATCAATCATGGTAGCAACTGCCGCCAAAGTCGCATTGTTTTGGACTGTTGCTGAACGCGATCCACCGGTTCCCCCGCCCTTGGCAATCCGGTCACTATCGCCTTGGATCACCCTGATCAGATGGGCTGGAATTCCAGTTTGATCTGATAGAAACTGGGCAAAGACAGTTTCATGCCCCTGCCCGTTGGACTGTGTCCCAACAAAAATTTCAACAGTTCCGTCCGATTTAAACAGCACCTTGGCGGTTTCGCTTGGGTCGCCAAGGATGCTTTCGATATAATAGCATAGCCCAAGACCGCGCAGCCGGCCTTTGGCTTGGCTGTTTGATTTTCGCAGTGAAAAACCACGCCTGTCGGCGGCCTGCTCAGCCGATGTCAACACATTTGAAAAATGCCCCACATCATAAACCGCGCCTGTCACCGTTTGATAAGGAAAAGCGTCTGGCGCAATAAAGTTTTTGCGGCGCAGTTCCCAACCGTCTATTCCCAGCTTGCGCGCTGCCCGGTCTATTACCCGTTCAAGCACATAAATGGCCTCGGGCCGGCCAGCACCGCGAAAGGCATCCACTTGCGTTGTGTTTGTGTAGATGCCTTTGACCGATAAAAAAGCTGTTGGAATATCATAGGGACCGGTCAGCACTTTGGCGAAAAGTTCGGTTTGGATTGGTTGCGCATATTGCGAATTATAGGCTCCAAGATTGCACAATGTGCTCACCCGGTAGCCGATAATTTTATGATCACCGTCAAAAGCCAGTTCGGCTATTGATACCAGATCCCGCCCGCAATTATCGCTTGCCATAGCTTCACTGCGCCCGGACATCCAGCGCACAGGCCTGCCGAGCTGCCGTGCAGCATGGGCACAGATAAAGGTTTCCGGATAATCCATCGCCTTCATGCCAAACCCACCCCCAACATCGGGGTTGGTGACGCGAATTTTGGCGTCCGGCAGATTCAGGATTTTGGCCAAGCGTGACTTTGTCCCCCAAACCCCTTGGCCATTAACGCATACATGCAGACGATCATCAGCCCATTCGGCATAGCAGCCGCGCGGCTCTAAGGAACTTGCAATAATGCGGTTGTCTGTAATGCTTAGCCGAACATGATGGGCCGCTTTATCAAAAGCTTCTACGGTCGCTGATTCCTCGCCGCAAGACCAATCAAATGCGCAGTTTAAAGGCGCTTCTTTGTGGATTTGGGCACCGCCCTCCTGAAGCTCAAGATGGACATCAAGCTCTTGATAATCAAGGATTATCAGTTCAGCAGCATCACATGCTTGATCAAAATTTTCCGCAATCACAACAGCCACTGGTTCACCTAGAAACCGCAGCCTATCTTCGGCTAAAAGTGGACGGCGCGGAGCGGCCGCTTTGGTCCCATCACGGTTTTGCAATACCGTGGCAGCCATGCCTGATACGATCCCCGCGGACTTTAAATCGGCTGCTGTCACAACAGCTTTGACGCCCGTGCTTGCGCGCGCATCTTCAACATCCAGCGCTATAATTTCAGCATGGGCAACAGGGGATCTAAGAACACATGCAAACAGGGCATCGTCTAGTGCAATATCATCCACATACTGACCTTTACCGGTCAAAAACCTATGATCCTCTGTCCGCAAAACGGACTGGCTTTTGCCAAACTTTTCCACTGATTTGCCTCATGTAACCTTTGCAAAGCAAGGTAACCCGAAGCCTATAAATGTCTAGGGCTGCTGGTTAAGGCGCGACAATAAATTTGTTTGGAGCAGCCATAGCCGTTAAAGCGACTGGTCAGCACTGCGCTATAGGCGCCCGTACCTTGGATCAAAACAAAGTCTTCTTCTTTAATATCCATTGGTAAAGCCAATGGTTCACACAAACGATCAATGCTATCACATGTTGGGCCAAAGATAACACGCGGTGCAGGTTTCCCAAGCCGTTCGTCGCCTTTGGAATTGAAAACCGCTATGTGACGGCTGTGAGCCGGTGGCATATCACGCCATTCCGCCAGCGCGCCATATATTCCATCATTCAACACCAGAGCGCCATCCGGCCTTATATTCTTAACCCGCAGAACCAGCGCAAAGGCATCTGCCACTAACCCGCGGCCGGGCTCGCAGACCAGCACTGGATTATGATCGCAAAAATAGCGTTCCTTAGCAGCTTTGATCCGGTTGAAAATACCCAGTAAATCCACCGGCTGTGCAGCGCGGTCGGCTGGAAAGCCGCCGCCGACATTGAGCGATAAAAGGCGAACTTCGGCCGCCTTTGCAATCTGCGCGGCCGCTTCAATATAACTTTCCAATGCACAGGGTGCCGTGCATTGAGTGCCGTGCATTGAGTGCCCGGATGAAAGGTGATCGCCGGGGCCAACCCGCGCATCGCGACCGCTTTCAACAAAGGCACTGCTTGCGCAGGTTCTGCGCCAAATTTTTCACCAAAATTATAAAGCCCACCGGCCACCGGAAGCTTTATCCGCACTGCAATTTCGCTGCCCTTAGGCAAATCCCCAAGCTTGTCTAATTCACTGAGCGCATCAACCGACCAAGAGGCGATGCCATGCGATTTTGCTTGGGCTATTTCCTGAGCTGAACGTACGGGGTTGTGATAGTGTAATTTGGCCTCTGGATGGATGGCCCGCACCATTTCGATCTCAGCCGGTGAGGCCACATCAAAGATTGAGACCCCGTTTTGTGTCAGGCAACGCAAGACATCAGGATCAGGGTTAGCTTTGACCACATAACTCAGCAGGCCACCAAAACCAGATTGAAAAGTGGACAGCTTTGATATGAGGGCATTGGGCGAAAAATAACCAATCGGTTCATCTGGTAGGTGGCTTGAAAAATGGGCATTTGGAGTGTCCCAAATCCAAGAAGACTGTTCGTTCATCGCCGCACCTCAGTTCTGTTTTCCTTTAATATGCGTCATAGTCTAGAGCGATAAACCTGCCAAATTTACTATATTGCCAATAACTTTGGTTTTTATTACTATAAAATTATGCAAATTAACGAAAAAGATAGGCAGTTATTGCGTTTGCTGTCCGAAAACGCCCGAAGCTCGGTTTCCGATCTTGCGCGCACCTTAGGTCTTGCGCGCACCACGGTTCAGGCGCGGATCGAGCGGCTTGAAAATAGCGGTTATATTGCCGGCTATACACTGCGAAAAGGACCATCCGCGCGCCCAGTGTTGCGCGCTTCCGCGCTTTTATCGGTCGAGCCGCGCTCGGGCGCAGCAGTGTTGCAAAAGCTTAAAACCCTGCCGCAGGTGGAAAAGGTCCATACCACATCCGGCCGCTTTGATTTGGTGGTCGAGCTAAGCGCCCAATCTACAGAAGAGCTTGACGAAACCCTCGATGATATCGGCGCTGCGCGCGGGGTCATAAGCTCAGAAAGCCTGATCCATCTGAGTACCAAAATTGACCGCTGAGTTTATCCGCCGCTATGCCGGTTTCCAGACGATGCATCGGGGTGCAAAATAGATTTTGACTTTTGCCCGTAACATGGCAGAAATAATCCGAAGCAGGGCGAGACCAAAGGACCACAGCACCATGGATCATGTCAAATTCACCCAGATGAAAGATGGCGACAAAGACGACTACGATTTTCTGACCGCCCATGAAACCGAATACACCAAAGGTACGGCTGATCGATTGCTCAAAGCCTTGGTTGATCTCGATGAAAGCCTGTCTGGATATCAAATCACCCGTTTGGGACATTCGGTGCAATCGGCCACCCGGGCATGGCGCGACGGGGCCGATGACGACTGGGTGGTCTCGGCGCTGCTGCATGATATCGGCGATATCTATGCGCCCTATAATCACGATGAATATGCGGCCACCATTATACGCCCTTTCGTGCGCGAGCAATGCACATGGGTGGTGGAAAAACATGGCGACTTTCAGATGATTTATTATGGCCATCATGTGGGCGGCAACCCACACAAGCGCGATGCCTATCAAGGCCATCCGTATTTTGAGGATTGTGCCACATTTTGCGAGCGCTGGGACCAAGCCAGCTTTGATCCTAATTACGACAGCAAGCCGATTGAGTTTTTCACTGATATGGTACGTTCGGTTTTTGCCCGCGCGCCCTATGATCCAAAGGTCATTCGCAGCGGCGAGCGCGCGCCCATGATCGGAACGCGCCGCGACGAAAGCTAAAGAAAATTGCGCCTTTGGCCTTTTCCTTTATGTGGTTAGCCGTTATCTGCCAGTGAACACAAATTTAACGGGTGAGCCAGCAATGCCATTGGAAAAAACCTTTGATGCAATCAGCGCCGAAAACCGGCTTTACGATGCGTGGGAAAAGGCCGGATGCTTTAAAGCCGGTGCGAACGCATCGCGGCAGGAAACATTTTGCATTATGATCCCGCCGCCCAATGTTACTGGCGCGTTGCACGTGGGCCATGCCTTTAACAATACTTTGCAGGATATTTTGACCCGCTGGCACCGGATGCGCGGCTTTGACACGCTGTGGCAACCCGGTCAGGACCATGCCGGCATTGCCACCCAATTGCAGGTGGAAAAAATGCTCGCCGAGCAGGGTAATGTTGGCCGCCGCGATCTGGGGCGCGAAAAATTTCTTGAAAAAGTCTGGGAATGGAAAGGCGAATACGGCGGCACTATTATTAATCAACTCAAACGCCTTGGCTCATCCTGCGACTGGTCGCGCAATGCCTTTACCATGGCTGGTGCGCCCGGTGATCCGCGTATTGGGCATGAAAACAGCCCCAACTTTCATGATGCGGTGCTGAAAGTCTTTGTCGATATGTACCAAAAAGGGTTGATTTATCGCGGCAAACGGCTGGTCAATTGGGACCCGCATTTTGAAACCGCTATTTCTGACCTTGAAGTGGAAAACATCGAAGTTGACGGCCATATGTGGCACTTTAAATACCCGCTTCAGGATGGTGAAACCTATACCTACATCGAAAAGGATGAGGATGGGAACGTCATTCTGGAAGAGGTCCGCGACTATATTTCAATCGCAACCACACGGCCGGAAACCATGCTTGGCGATGGGGCTGTGGCCGTGCACCCCGATGATGCCCGCTATGCGCCGATTGTGGGCAAAATGTGTGAAATTCCGGTTGGCCCGAAAGCGCATCGCCGACTTATACCGATTATCACAGACGACTATCCTGACCCCGACTTTGGATCTGGCGCAGTGAAAATCACCGGCGCCCATGACGCAAATGACTATCAGGTGGCTAAACGCGGCAATATTCCCATGTACCGGCTGATGGACACTCGCGGCATCATGCGCGGTGATGGCGTAGCCTATGGCGATGAGGTGGCAAAAGCCCAAAGCCTTGCCAGCGGCGGCGCGTTTACCGAAGCCGAGGTTGATGCGATCAATCTGGTCCCTGAAGAGTACCGCGATCTTGACCGCTTTGAAGCCCGCAAGCGCGTGGTGGCCGATATTGATGGCGAAGGCCTGATGATTATGGTCGAGGATAAGCCGATCATGCAGCCCTTTGGCGATCGTTCAGGCGTGGTGATTGAACCCATGCTCACCGATCAGTGGTTTGTGGATACCGCTAAAATCGTTGGCCCCGCGCTGGATGCAGTGCGCGACGGGCGCACCAAGATTGTGCCGGAAAGTGGCGAAAAAGTCTATTATCACTGGCTGGAAAATATCGAGCCATGGTGCATTTCACGTCAGCTTTGGTGGGGCCATCAAATCCCGGTTTGGTTTGACGAAGACGGCAATCAATATTGCGCCGCAAGCGAAGCGGAAGCCCAAGCGATGGCGGGCGCGGATAAAACCCTGACCCGCGATCCTGATGTGCTTGATACGTGGTTTTCATCGGGGCTTTGGCCGATCGGCACCTTGGGCTGGCCCGAGCACACCGAAGCCCTGAAAAAATATCACTCCACCGATGTTTTGGTAACCGGTCAGGATATTTTG
>PBSX01000131.1 GCA_002726375.1 Marinovum sp. | reverse complement strand
ATTGGTCAGGCTGCGGATCTGAACATCTTGGTTTGGATCAAGATGCGATTGCAGCCAGTCCATGTCATGAAATTCACTCGCCGCAGCCGAGCCGTACCAAACCCGCGCTTGTCCGCGATCCGATGCTGGCAAATTGGCGATAGTGGCTTCACTTTTGATCATACCATGGTGGTTCAGCAAATAGCCCAGCCCGACACGGCCAGAGCGCTTGGGTAGAGAACCGCAGAACATCCTTTCCAGAAATGCGTGCCGATCTGCACCGGTAATTTCAAATCGGTTGAAGCCGTTGACTTCGCATAGGCCTACATTTTCGGTCAGGTTTCTAATTTCTTCTGCCACCAGATCAAAAGTTTCGTCGAAATCAAACCCAAGAGTGGGATGAAAATCCTTATTGGGCTTGATGTAATCCACCCGCTCCCAGCCATTGACCACGGTGAATTCAGCGCCTTCCGCAGCAAGCACCGGTGTCAAAGGCGTTGTCTTGGCGGGCCGCCCAGCAGGGCGATGCTCATGCGGAAAATGAAACCGAAATTCGTTTTGGTAATCCTCAATGGCCTTCAACGCAGTCAGTTCTACGTTTGCATGGCCGGTAAAACGGCGCGGGTCTAGAACCCAAGTGTCATAACAGGCCTCACCGTGAACGATCTGCTGCGCCAAAAGCCAGCCATGTCCCCCGCCCTCGCCAAGCCCCGCGCGCAGACCGATAATGCAATAGGCATTGCGTTTGCCCGGAATAGGCCCCACCAGAGGTGCGCCATCAATGGTATAGGTGATCGGCCCGTTGACCACGGTGTGAATTCCCACGTCCATTAAGGCAGGCATCCGTGCAAAGGCGCCTTCGAGCACGTCGTTGACCCGATCAAGATCATCGGGGCACAGCGCGTTGACAAAATGGGGATCAATCCCGTCCATGCCCCATGTTTTGCAATCCTGCTCATAAAACCCGACAAGCAAGCCGTTTTTTTCCTGACGGCAATAATAATCGCTGATCAGGCAGCGCAGCAACGGCATCCGGTGGCCCGCATCCGCAATAGCTGAAATTTCTTCGGTGAGGAAATACTGATGCTCCATCGACATCACCGGATGGTGTACCCCCATCATCGCGCCCACTTCGTTGACACGGTACCCACAGGCGTTGACCACAATATCACAGGCAATATCGCCCTGTTCGGTTTGCACCGTCCAAGTATCATCCGCATGCTGCTTAAGTCCGATCACGGGTGTGTTGCGATAAACCTCAGCGCCGGCTTTGCGGGCACGGCGCGCCAATGCCTGACAAAGCTGCGCAGGATCAATATCCCCATCCAGCGGATCCCATAGCCCGCCTAAAAGATTATCGGTTGAAATCAACGGATGACGGCGGGCGCATTCATCCGCGTCAATCACTTCAAAATGCACATCCATGCCCCGCGCCATGGAGGCAAAATGGCGATACCCCTGCATTTGCGCTTCGGTATTGGCCAACCGGATACCGCCGTCCCCATGATGGTAATTAATTGGATAATCGGGGTCTTCAGCCAGTAATTTATACAGGTTTATAGAATGGGTTTTCAGCCCAACCATGGTCTGGTTCATGCCAAAATTGGTGACCTGCGCGGCGGAATGCCAAGTTGTTCCGCTGGTCAGTTCATTACGCTCGAGCAAAACAACATCGCTCCAGCCCTCTTGCGTCAGATGATAGAGCGTAGAGCACCCGGCAATGCCGCCGCCAATGACCACCACTTTGGTTCTTGATTTCATCACACACTCTCCCGATTATCTTCTGTTAGCACGCTGCACAAAAACCGCCGCCTAAGGTCAACCCAAGCCGTGTAATTTCTAAAAATTAGAAACAGAGTTACTAATTTTTCCACATATGGGCTCTTCGCTTGTGAACGCAGGCCCAGACCCCGTTTAATCAGCGCTCAAAGCGCATCATACACAGGATATAGATGACACCGAAGCGGACCCAAAAACCAAAACGCGGCGGACGGCGCGAACGGCTTGCCCAGCGCGCCGCAAAGCCGGTCATAGATCCCTGCCCACCCGGTCAAATTGGCGGCGCATACCGTCCATTGTCAGAGCGTAACATTGAGGAAATTTACCAGACATCCTTGCGGCTTTTAGCCGAGCTTGGAATGGGCGAAGTTCCCAAAAATTTATCTGAAAAACTCTTGGCGGCAGGCGCCGAGGACACCGGACGCGGCCGGATTGTATTTCCCCCTGCGTTGGTCGAAGATGCTATTGATTGCGCGGCGAAAAAATTTGTCCTGCATGGGCGCGCCGAAGACCGCTCAATCGAGGTTGGCGGCCAAAAAGTATACTTTGGTACCGGCGGCGCTGCCGTGCAGACCTTGGATATGGACAGCGGGCTATATCGCCCCTCTACGCTCAAAGACCTGCATGACTTTACCCGTTTGCAGGACAGCTTGGCCAATGTTAGCTGGTTCACGCGCTGCTGCATTGCAACCGATGTTGCGGATAATTTCGATCTGGATGTGAACACGGCCTATGCGCTGATAAAGAACACCACCAAACCCGTGGCCACCGCCTTTACACTGGCCGAGCATATCGCGCCAATTGTCCAAATGCTAGATATTGCAGCAGGCGGTGAAGGCGCATTTTCAAAGCGGCCTTTTTTAAAGGCGCATATTAGCCCAGTCATCTCGCCCATGCGATTTGCCGAAGACGCCGTGGATGTGGTGTTCGGCTGTATTGCCCACAATATTCCAATTTCCTGCATAACTGCAGCACAGGCTGGGGCCACAGCCCCGGCCACATTGGCAGGGTTTTTGGCGCAATCACTGGCCGAAACCCTGGCCAGTTTGGTGATGGTGCATGCCATCAAACCCGGCCATCCGATGATATTTTCCAACTGGCCGCTGGTGATTGATCTCCGCACTGGTGCCTTTTCTGGCGGCAGCGGAGAATCTGCTGTGCTCAACGCCGCCTCGGCGCAAGTATCGAACTGGCTTGGCCTGCCCTCTGGCGTGGCGTCTTCAATGACCGACAGCAAAGCGATCGACGCCCAATATGGCGCAGAAAAAGGCATCACCGCCATGGCGACAGCATTGGCCGGGGGCAATTTGATTTATGAAAGCTCTGGAATGACCGCCTCGCTTCTTGGTGCCAGCTTTGAAGGCTTTGTTCTGGATGATGAAATGCATTCAAACATCTACCGCGCTTTGAGAGGGATCGAAGTGACAGAGGACAACCTTGGTTTTGATGCGATTTGCGAGGCAGTTTTAGGAGAGGGCCATTTTCTTGGCGGCGCGCAGACACTCGCCGCGATGGAGCGCGATTATTTTTACCCTTCGCTCGCCAATCGTGACGAGCCGCGCACCTGGCAGGCAAGCGGCGCACCCGATGCATGGGTGGTCGCAAAATCCCGTGCTCAAGACATTTTGGCAACCCATCGCCCCGAGTATTTGTCCTCTCAGCAGGATCGGCAAATCCGGGCAGGGTTTAAAATCTTAAGTTAGTATTCCGCATGAGGATCAAACCCGAAATTTCCTGCAAGCCAAGGCATCATCGCAAGCGCCGGTTCAAGAGCGCGTTTTTCGATCAATCGTACCATAATATCCTGTACGATCTGTTGGGATTTGGTGGCACATTCTGGCGTTGCAAATATGGAAATCGAGCGGGCGAATGCCTTTTCAGGAAACGGGAATAGCTTTACTTTTGTATGGAACCGACTGGCGCGCATATAACAAAGCGGGGTGGTAATGGCCCATCCCCCCCCTTCGGCGATCATTGCCATCAAGGTTTGATTGCTTTCGATTTCAAACCGCCGGGGCAGATTAATCTTCAAACGCCTGAGCTGGGTTTCGATCTGATTGCTAATAATCTGACCAGCGTCATAGCGCAAAAACGGCAAACCATCTAAGCCCGCAAGCAGATCGGCTGGCGTATGTTGGCAATTGACCGGCAGAGCTAGAACAAACGGATCGCGCAGAAAAGGCGTTTCCTGCAAATCGGGCGCGCCGTCGATTGGCACATTGGCGATGCCGATATCAATTGCACGCCGACGCAGCAAATCGAGGATTTCATGACTGGAGCGAGTGCGATGGGTGAAATTGCATTGCGGCATGGTTCTGGCCAAACGCACCGCAAGATCAGGACCGATCTCATTGTCAAAATCCTCGATCAGTCCAAGCCTTAGCATGCGCGCTTCATGGACATTGCCGGTCATCACCTCGGCCTGTCCTTTCCGGATCAACATCAATGCCTGCTCGACATATTTCAAAAATTCACGGCCTGCCGGAGTTAAAACCATTGGGCGGCGTTTATGATCCAGCAAATTGACGCCCAGCTTGGTCTCTAAACTGCGCAAATGATGCGAAACTGTGCTGACCGAAAGCCCAGTTTCTTTGGCCACAGCGCGCACCGACCCCAAGGCCGCCGTGAGTTTAAATACTTCCAGCCACTTCAGGCTCAATTCGGTTTCCTGCATAATTGCTCCTGCGTTTGGGGGATCAGCAAAGACACTAACACCTGTTAAAGATCAATTATTTTCTACTTTTTCAAATTATCATTTCGAAACTTTAGAATATTTTTTACTATTTGATATTGAGGCAATAGCACTGCGAGGTTGCAAGGAAATTTGCAATTTCTCACAAGACACTGTATTCTTGTAGAAAAATGTAACTGAGCAGCGAATTGGTAGCAAAACTTTCATATATTGTCCGCAGTGTTGGCGGTGCCTTGCTGTCCATGGTGAAGCGTCCTCATGGCCGGCAAGTCGCGGCTCTTTGCACGCGCAAAGGCAAAAAGGGAAATGAAGTTCTTTTGGTGACAAGCCGAAGGAGAGGCCGCTGGATTGTTCCCAAAGGCTGGCCAATGGAAGGCAAAAGCTTCCCTGAAACCGCCCTTGAAGAAGCTTGGGAAGAGGCCGGAGTCCGTAAGGGTCGCATCAAGGGCGATATGCTTGGCACTTACACCTATAAAAAGGTTCAGAAAAATGGAACCAAGCTTCCGTGTGTTGTGGATGTATATTCCGTCAAGGTTGATGAGCTAAAAGATGAGTTTCCTGAAAGCGATAAACGTAAAAGGCGCTGGGTAACACAAGGTGAAGCAGTTGATCTGGTAAGCGAGCCAGAATTGAAAGAAATAATCCGCTTAATGTAATAAGCAAGTTGTTTCCACTTGCGTAAAAACCCATAGACCTATAGTCCGAAAACACTGCCTTTGCTGACATAAGTATTGGGATTTTTATGTCTGATCCAACTCAAAACCAATGGAAAACATTGGACCGAGACCTTGGTCGTTTCGGTCAAATTGAATTGGCCACACAGTTCGTTGCCAAACCCATAGTCGGTATAGGCATTGCCTTAGTCTTTTTAATTATGGCGGGTCTTTTCGCAGCGCTTGTTTTTTGGCAGCAACCGCCATTTTTGATCATTGTTGCTGCCGCAATTTTTGGGGCCTATATGGCTCTGAACATTGGTGCCAATGACGTGGCCAACAATATGGGGCCAGCCGTGGGTGCCAATGCATTGACCATGGGCGGCGCAATTTTGATTGCGGCTGTGGCAGAAAGCGCCGGCGCGCTGCTGGCGGGCGGTGATGTTGTGAGCACAATCTCAAAAGGTATCATTGATCCAGCCGGTGTTGCCGAAACCGAGATATTCATTTGGGCAATGATGGCTGCGCTAATTTCCTCGGCGATGTGGGTCAATTTGGCAACCTATGTCGGAGCGCCAGTATCCACCACCCATTCTGTGGTCGGTGGCGTCATGGGCGCAGGGATCGCCGCTGCGGGTTTTGGCGCAGTAAACTGGGCTACCATGAGCAAAATTGCCGCCAGTTGGGTGATTTCACCGGTACTTGGCGGCGTTGTCGCCGCACTGTTTTTGGCGTTTATTAAAGTAAAAATCATCTATCAGGAAGATAAAATTGCCGCTGCACGGCGCTGGGTTCCAGTGCTCATCGGGATTATGGCAGCGGCCTTTGCATCTTATCTGGCCCTCAAGGGCCTTAAGCGGATTTACAAAATTGATCTGGGTCTTGCTCTGTCCATTGGGGCGGGTATTGGGCTCCTTTTGTATTTTGTCTCTCGCCCCCTGATAAACCGGCAATCTCAAGGTCTGGAAAATCGCAATAAATCCCTAAAGATCCTGTTTAACGTGCCCCTGATTTTTTCGGCGGCACTTTTATCTTTTGCCCATGGTGCCAATGATGTGGCCAATGCGGTGGGGCCTTTGGCCGCCATTGTTCATGCTTTGGAATTTGACGGGGCCGCAACCAAAGTTGCCATCCCGCTTTGGGTGATGATCATCGGCGCATTTGGCATTTCTTTTGGTTTGTTTTTGTTCGGGCCAAAGCTGATCCGTATGGTTGGTAGCCAGATCACTAAACTAAATGCAATGCGTGCCTATTGCGTTGCGCTTTCTGCAGCGATCACTGTGATTGTTGCTTCTTGGCTCGGGCTGCCTGTCAGCTCCACACATATTGCTGTCGGGGCTGTGTTCGGGGTTGGGTTTTACCGCGAATATGAAGTCAAACGCCGAACACAGAAAATGGCTAAATTGACCCAATCAGGCACGCTTGCCCCTGAAGAGCGAAAACGCCGCAAACTCGTACGCCGGTCGCATTTTATGACCATTATCGCCGCTTGGGTTATCACAGTGCCTGCAGCTGCGCTCTTATCTGCTGTGATTTTCCTCGTACTGAACGCGATTTTTGTGTAAGCCTGTCTTGGGCCGGATCGGTCTAAAATGTCAAAGACACAAGGTATTTCTAAATGAAAATAGCCTATACGATGGAACCAAGCCGTGGCGGCACCGACCTTTTACTTGCTGCTGTTGCAACAGAATTGGCTGCGTCGGGCTTTAGCGTCTGCGGCACTGTGCAAATCAATTCAGACCGCGAGGATTGTACCGGCTGCGATATGGACGTGCGTGTGCTTCCCCATGGTCCAACGATCCGCATTTCTCAGTCTTTAGGGAAAGAATCGAAGGGATGCCGTTTAGACCCGTCTGCCTTGGAATTGGCCGTAGGTCATACCAAAGAAAGCTTGGCCAACGGTGCAGATGTGTTGATCATTAACAAATTTGGCAAACACGAAGCCCAAGGGCGCGGATTTCGCGAAGTTATAGCCGAGGCGCTGTCTCAGGACATCCCGGTTATTATCGGACTTAATCAGCTTAACGAGCAGGCCTTCAAAGACTTCACATCAGAAGTGGCTGTTTCTTTGCCGCCTAATATTGAAAGTGCTATGAGCTGGGTTAAAGCAGCGCAATCTTTTGGCGGTTAGCTTTTGATACCATTTTGTGTAGTTAAATCATTGGATTAACGCACTATCGTCCGGCAGATTTTCTATCCAAAAAACACCCCAATGACCACTAAAATTAGCCCTAAAACAGACAAGAGCAACGAGCCCAAATTGACCGGCACAATGGATTGTAGCACAGCCTTCAGCGCCTCATCATCGATCGCGGACCGCTTAGCGCGTGCGACTTTGAAAATGCAGTAAAAGAGCCCTGAAAGCCCTATAAGCGACACCAATGCACCACCCCAGATTAACCCTGCCATTTTGCGCTCCCCGCTCTTGTTTTCGTGCTCTGCCTATGCGATTTTACCTACATCCGCAAGGTGGCATAACCTACAAAAAACATAGTAAAACCATTGCCATACTGCAGAATGATAGCTGTCGAAAAGCAGTGGCAGCACAAAGCCATTTGAAGTTTATGAAAGAAAGCAATGTCGTATGAACCGATCCCCCTGCCGCATAAGGTGCAGCTAGATAAAGACGAAGCCATCGCCGCGTCGCAGCAGTTTTTAACCTATATGCAAATGCGCCATTCGGTGCGCGATTATGCAGACACGCCGGTGCCCAAAGAGGTGATCGAAAATGCCATTGCGGCGGCGGGCACTGCGCCGTCGGGGGCCAATCAGCAGCCCTGGCATTTTGCCGCCATTCAAGACCCTGATATGAAAGCCAAAATCCGTACGGCGGCCGAGGAAGAAGAGCGCGCCTTTTATGCGGGCGGCGGCGGCGATGCCTGGATTAGCGCGCTTGAGCCGATTGGAACGGGGGCGGAAAAGCCGCATCTTACCATTGCGCCCTGGCTCATCGTGGTGTTTGCCCAGCGCTATGGTATCGATAGTGAAGGCGCGCGGCACAAACATTACTATGTGCCTGAAAGTGTTGGTATTTCTACGGGTATGCTGATCACGGCGCTGCATCATGCGGGGCTGGTGTGCCTAACCCATACGCCCAATCCGATGAAGTTTCTCAATGATCTTTGCCAGCGGCCAGACAATGAAAAGCCGGTGATGATTATTCCGGTGGGCTATCCAAGCGACAGCGCGACAATCCCCAAAGCGGCCAAAAAGAAAAAGCCGCTGGATGAAATTCTATCGGTTTTCTAGGCCGGATTAAGGCCCAAAAACCGCATCGGTTTCACGTCTGTATCGCGGCAGTATCGCGCAGGTGGGAATTTTGCCGCCAAAAGTGGGGTTTTCCATCCACCAAAAGACTAATTTAATACTATTTCCTAGTTCATTTTATTGCGCCAACTTAGGTAAAATTTGGGTGCGGTTTTGAAATTTTTATTGGACATATATTGTTATTCTAGTTCACAGGATTTTTTCCACAGTTATTTCAGCTTCCCTTTCATTTTCAATCGCATATTATTCTCCTAATTATTGGAAAATATTTGATGGCATTTGGCGTATTCATTCACCGGCACGATTCGATTTATGAGGATATTCCTTCGGAAAAGTATCAATTCCCAAAACAATATCTTTCGCGGGCAAAGAACTGCGAGGGTGACTGGGTCATTT
>PBSX01000130.1 GCA_002726375.1 Marinovum sp. | reverse complement strand
TAACGCGACTCGGACTAGGGGCTGATGCTTAGACGGATCGCAGTCTAGGAGACACCCCTTGCTGCTTTAATCGTCCTCGCAGATTCGCCATTGCTTGTGATCTAGTTTCGCCAGTGGCTATGTGCCAGAAGAGACGGGGTGGGGGATCAACAAGGCGCGCAACGTAGTGCGTGCGTATTTTGAAACCTTCCCGGTTTGTCTTCGTTCGCCTCTTCCAAGTCTTCACCCGAAAGGTTTTAGATTTCACCTTTCAGGCGTTTGATCACTTCGTGGTTTAGACTTTCGATGTAATCACCAGCGCCGCCGGTCCCGTAAGCAAATCGGGCAAGGTCTACGTCAGTTCGAATCTCGTCAGGCCACGTAGGATCCTTTGCGTCATTCACCTCACGCCGATAGATGATGTAGTGGCCCGAGGAAGGCATCAGCCTGATCCATGATCCAATACTTTGTTCCATCGCTTGGTAGGCCGTGGCGTGCCACCGATTCGCTTTTACGTCTGCTGGTATCGACACCGGCCACGCGAAGAAATCCCCGCAATAGTTGGCCGCGAGTCTCAGAGAAACACGCCTCACGCCGACAAGCGCCTCTACGGTGGGGGCGACCTTATCGTGCAATACGTATTCAACCCTGTTCGTCTCGTCTCGGTAGATGTTCAACAGCGCGTGTAGCTGAGGATGGCACCGGAAAAACGCGTCTTTCTTTGGTTTCCGTGGCTCGAGGCTAGTGAGGATGCGCTCACTGGCAGCGATTTCTGCGAGCGGCCTTGAATTGGCGACGATGTCGGAAAAAACGTCAGTCTTTACCTCTGGGGTGTCTTCTTTTTCAGCTTTAGACATTGGACAGAGGAAGTTCGAGTTGCACCTCGCTAACGTCTGCGCAGTCCTTGCACAAAAGCGCCTCACGCTGTCCTAGGTAAGGGTTGAACCAGGAATCACACGCCGCGCATTGACTGCGGCTATGATAGGTGGTTGCCTCTCTCCGGTTATTAGTTACACCCGTGTATCTGTTAACTTGGCGCCGACTAGTCCTCGGCGCCGACTTTGTTTTGGAGGCAATCATTTAGCCACCTCCTCCAGTTGAGGTTGAGTCCAGAAGCTAACGTCGATGTATCTGCATCCGCCGATCTTCGTGCTCTGAACTTGTCCGTCGCCAACCCAGCGCCACAAAGTGGATTCACTGATGCCGGCGGTTCTGCATGCGTCCTTTGGACGCTGCCATCTGCTAGTTTTAACTGCTATGGTTGCCATAGTTCGCGCATGATAGGAGTGCGCAACTTTTTGGCAGATCTAAATTGAGGTAAGCTTCGGCTAAAGGGTCCGAGTTAATGTGAACTATCCACTGGAGGAACAACCCTAATCGAAAGAATAAGGGTTTCCCGTTCGCTACATACCAGAGGTAAGAGTGAAGAATCGGGGGGAGAACTTGTTCAATTGTTAGAAGCTAGGCAACAACCTCTAACTTTCGAGACACCGTTTCCGGCGAAATGCCCCACCACTCTTCCGCTTCCCCTGGGAGGACAGCCTCCATGTAATTGTCCCTTAGTGTTGTGATGGAATTTCCCATTTCGATGCTTACAGCTCCGAGGTCTTTGGTTTGTTCCACCCGGTAAGATGCGTAGCTATGGCGTAGCCAATTTTCCTCCCACTTGTCTTTGCCAATAGCGGCAGCCAAGATCTCGTTGATAGTGGTTTCGGAATGGTTGCGCCTCGATGCTTCCTTATTAGGGAGCACCTGTCCTGTCCCCTTGTGCATCGGCCTAAGCCATTCAGCCAAGGCGGGCGCAATCGGGATAATTCGACGCCGCTTCTTTTTAGATGAAGTCAGCAGTCGAACCTCAAGGTGCGGACGCTCGTGATCGAGCTTGATGTCCTCCCATTGTAGCGGCCGCTTTTTCTTCTCCCGGTCTGGAAACATTTCACTTGTGCGGAGGCCGCACATACCGCCGATGAGAAGATAGGGGAGGTAGGGGGTTGGACAGGCCGCCAGCATGGCCCGGAACTGGCTGGGGGTTAGTAGGTTGACCTCGGCTATGTCAGCCTCAAGCCGGTCCGAGTTTTCAGCCTCTGTGGCCCGATCTTGTGGGAGTTTCTTTTTCTTCTGCAACCATCACCAACAATTGACGGCACTGGCTCTCCAATTGTTGGCCGTGCGTGCGGAAGGAGCACCCTGTAGCCATTTGTCAAAATCCGTCGAGGTAACAGATCTGATAGTCTTACGTCTCCTCTTCTTCAAAAAGGCTTGGAGCTTCGACAGGTTAGAACGAAGCGTCCGGTAGTTTCGCTCGCTACGGCCCCTGCCAGATTTTGCAGAAAGGAATTCTTCGATGGCGTCGGCAACCAAGACGTCATCGGGAGCCCCATCTAACTTGTCGAGTTCTGCAATTGTGATTCCACGCCGAACTACTTCTAGGCACACGGCAATCTGATGATCTGTTAGATTATCCACTTCCAAAGTGGGCGTGGCACTCGACATCTTTTTAGCCACCTTCAAGGCGCTTGCTTTAAGAGTCTTTAAATCCTTATTTCGAATACGTTTGCGGACGCCATCTTGCACATACCGCGCGCAGTAGGTTTGCCGGTCTGCCTCCCAGTAAATCGGTATTTTGACAGGGCCACTTCTTGCAGCGTCAACGGCACCCTTCTTTGCATCTTTGTGACCGGCCATTGCGCGCACCCTAACAGGGGGGGCCATTGGGGGGCCAGTTTTATCCTCCCATGTTGGTTCTCAAAAATTAGAAACCCTATAAATAAAGGGCATGAGAGAACATGGGCTTTTATAGTGGTCGGATTCGAGTCCCGTCCGCTCCGCCACTTTCACCCTAGCTCTAAAGGGTTTGACGATCTGGTGGGCCACTGGTGGACCAGAACCCGTGCCGGAAGGCTCCCAGAAGGGCCATAAACGGGAAAACGCGGACCATTTACAATCGTGGATTAGCACGTAAAAAGCGATCGGTGATCTTGTCGCTGGCACCTCCCGATTATACGACCTGGGAGGATGAAGCCATTTTTGAACGACCTATGGAGCTCCTGTCTTGGATTGTTTCGGGCCCTAAGAAGCGAAGGCAGAGAACCCGAAATAAAAACTGGCACAAATGGGGGTAGCCATACGCAGAAAGAAAATGCCGCCCCGGATACAAATCCGAGGCGACCAATTACCAGCACTCGATTTCTCAAGTATAAGGTTCCAGGACTAAGACCAGCTATGAAATCCTGAGATTGGCGAGCCAGTCGGCGAGGCTCCCTTAATCCCCTCGTGCTCCTCCAAGAAAGTCGATGGCCTTGCCGGTCTTTTCGTGAAGCCACGAGTCCTTGTTGTCAGATCGGTGGTAATAGCCCAGCCAGAGAGCGACCAAAGCCAAAAGGAACATGAAGGCCCAAAATGCCTTCAGCACTAACTTTACCGATGCAATCGACTTTCTATTGCTCGAGGTGCCATCTACATCGTGAAGCCAAAAAGGTGATGACCTTTTGCGAAGATGGTTGATTCTCCGGATAGGCTTACGTTGGATTGTATCGGGTTTTCGCTGAGTTTCACCACCCTCCTTTTGCCGCTCGTCCATTTGCAACCGGTATCTAACATGTGGCCTAGCTACCAAGCCAGTAAAACCCTCTTGGCGCTTGCCGACTGCGCCTAAGGTGATTGCCTTTCCAAGGCAGCAGCTTTTTTAAAATTGTTCCTGTCGTAGAGTTCCCTAGAATTTTAGGCTGTCGAAAGACGAAGATGACGAATGCTTTGGCTGCAATCAAGGGGCTCCGGAGGCCCTAAGCATTTTAAGGGAATGCGCTTTCTAAGAGGTATGGTTTTTCTGGAGTGACGCAGCCTCGCAATGGGCTTTTCCTCCGGTAGGGCCCCCGTAGCCGAGATTCACTCGCCCTGTTGCTTTTTGGGGGCTTCAGTGCGTTCCACTCTCTCTTCTTCGGTTTTAAGAAGCGCCTCCTCCGTGTGATGTGATTGTTTCTCAAGGGCGTCGGTCAGCATATGCGTCTCTTTCTCGGAAATCCTTGCCTCATTGACCAGTTTCTGGCCGAAGAGTCCTGCGACTAAAAGAATAAGCCCACAGGCTACTACGATAAGTCCTCCCTTCGCTCCTCTCGTCTTATTCCCTCCTCTGGCCTTGGCGGTAGTCTTTTTTTCAGCCGCTCCAAGAGATCCCCTTCCTTGTTCAACGATTTTAGTTGGGAAGAGCTTATTACTCCTAAGCTGGGTTGTAGCCTCCGCTTCAGAGTGGGCTTGGACTGTGCCGGTGGTGTGCTGTCCCTGCGGGTCGATAGCGGTATACAGAAAATTGCGCATGACTCTGGTCGATCGGATGTTTTGGAAAGGCTCGTGGAAAGGATGGCCTGAGCCTTAGTTGAGGGAGCTGAGGCTAAGGCTATGACGCCTGAGGTCCTACCACGCCGGCCGCGGTAGCGGCAAGCCTCCTCGGCGAGCCTGGGAGACGCATCTGAGCCTTTGGAAGGTAAACAAACGACTCAACCTTGACAGGGAAAGAAGGAGGGTTAGGAGTCCTGTTATGAAGGCGTTTCTCGCTACTATCACACTTCCCCTGCTGTTGGCGCTGTCCAGCTGTGGTGAAACTTGAACTGGGACCTGAAAGAAGAATCGCGGCAAGGTCTTGCCCGCAGAGCTTAAGAAGATGTCGGGGGAAAAGAAGTAACGCCGAGGCCAACCTTTCCCCGGTTTTGAAATTCATCATTGGCGCTCCGGGTATTGGTTTTTTGACTTGGGTCTTCTGACGGGTCCTCTGCCTAAAGCATGATCCGGATGGTTTCTGGGATTGGCTAGACTCCACTCAGGGCGGCAGCCGGCTTGCTCGCTTGCTGACGGTCTTTTGGGTCTGCTAAAGTCACGGGCGTGAAACTTCTACTCCTCATCGTGGTAAGCCTGCCGCTTTTCTTTCTATGTGCCTGCCAAATGAGCGTGGAGGCCGACCAAGGTAGCAGGTTGATTCCAGAGCAAAATCAGGTGGATGAGCAATCTCCCCCAAAAAAGCCTCCCTACATCGGCCACACCTTGGATGAAGCAAGGAAGTTAGCCGCGCAGCAGGGATATGCTTTGCGCGTGATGCGCATGGATGGAGAGAATTTGCTCGGCACGACGGACGTCGTCCCCAACCGGATTGATATCGCGGTCGAAAATGGTATTATCGTTCCACGGTAACCTTGTAGCGCTCCGATCTGCTTAATAGATCGCCTCTCAGCTTGCCCCTGAGGAAGACTGGGATCAGTGCAAGGAACCTATTAGGAGGTCGTAAAGCCAGGAAACTATGAAAGCTCCCGCAACTATTTTAGTGATTCTTTTCCTGGTGATGGGTTTCAGGCCGCAGGAATTGCAGGCGGAGAACTCTTCGCAGGGGACGGGAGGGCTGGATCCGGATGCGTGGAGCTTTGTCAGTATTCCTGATTTTCTGAATTTCGACATCGAGTATCCTCAGAAAGGTTGGGAGGAGGCGCTCGGGTTCATCCTCGAGTCGATGAAGAAAGAGGATCCCGCGTTTGCCATGGTCGCGGGAGATCTAGTGATGGGGCATTGGGGAACTCAGAAAGAAGACATCGATCGCTGGGCAAAGAAGTATTATCCTGGCTGGGTTCAGCGGTTCAAGGATCACGGTCTGAAGGTCTATGCGGGTCTCGGGGACCACGAGATTCGGGACAATCCATGGCGGGGGGACGGAGCTGATGCGGTTCCTTTTTATAAGGACGCCTTTCGTCGGCACCTCAAGATGCCGCTGAATGGACCCGAGCACATGAAGGGAACCGCTTTCTACTGGCTACACAGGAATGCTCTCTTTATCTCGGTGGACGTATTCGAGACGGGCAAGAGCGATCAGGGTGAAATCGCGGCGGGGGTGACCGGCCGGCAGCTCAAGTGGTTTGAGCGGGTGCTGAATGAGCATGGCCCCAAGGTCGACCATATCGTGGTGATGGGGCATACCCCGATTCTTAGACCGGTGCGGACCTTTAGTTCATCTGGGATGCTGACCGTTGAGGGTCGGGAGTCGGGCTTCTGGAGGGCGATGAAAAGAGGCGGTGTAGATCTCTATCTTTGCGGTGAAGTGCATGCGGTGACATGTACTCAGCGTGATGGAATTCAGCAAATCGCTCATGGCGGACTCATTGGGCGCACTACCAAGCCGAACTACCTTGTGGTATCGGTCGGTGGAAACAGGCTGGAGCTTAGCCTGAAGGAGATCGATCTGGTCAACGGCAAGGGAAGGCTTTGGCAGCAGGACAAAAGCCGTGGGCCGTGGGACACGATCACCATTACCGAGGATCGCAAAAAACGGGGGTTCATTTCAATCGGCCATGTGCTGATCAACAAGAAAAGTCCGACCAAGGAGTTCGAGGGCGCCACTGGGTTCTTCATCGAGAAAAACAACCCGAAACAATAAGGGAGAGATGCCGGACTCTGGCTGGCCAATGATGAGGTGCATGAGAACAAGGAGTCCTTCGTTTGCTTCTTTGAGCTCGTCTTGAGGAACGGACATCTAGAACCCGGCGGACCTTTCGCACCCCGGGCCTCTTTTTCCGGGAGAGGGTATGACCAGCGAGAAGGATTCCTCATCCAGGGATGGAGCTCTCTCAGGCTGCCGACTGAAGCCTTACGGAAAATGGATTAGAGGAGAGAGGAGGTGCTCCGAGTGCGCCTCTGCACTACCCGTCCGCAGACAAGAGGGAAGATGCCGGATGGGGAGGGGGCGGATTCGTCATAACAGTTCGTGAAATACTCTCCTAAGGGTTCGCACGAGGCGTTGGTATACGCAATTATAAATCTAGGTAATAATTATAGAGCGGGGTGCGTTTCGATGGTGAGCGAACAGTTCTGCAAACTTCGTGCCAGAATCCTGTGCGTAGTTCTGGTTTCACTGCGCGCCCTGCCTTGCTGGCTTGGCCGCTTGGAGCGGACTTTGCTGTAGTAATTGTCGAGAGGGATTTGAAACCGGTTTCGACTGGATCCCGACGCTGCAAGCGTTTGCTTCCTTGTCCATAAGCCTCTTAATTCTGATTGCATCAAAACCGTGGGTCGATTTACCTAAGGCATGCTCAACACTCCAAAACTGCTTTGCGCCGCAGCAGGACTGCTGCTCTTAATGAATTCTGGCGTTGCAACTGCCGACCACCACGCTGGTGGGGACAAGCTCAAGGTTCTGCTCATTGACGGCCAGAACAATCACGACTGGAGACGTTGTTCGCCGGTGATGAAATCTGCGCTCGAGGCTAGTGGCAAGTTTAGTGTGCATACCGAAACGGTGAGCGAGGCCGATGTGATTGACTGGATTGTCGATTTCTCGGCCTACGATGTGATTCTCTCGAATTACAACGGCAAGGCGTGGCAGGAAAAGACCCAGAAAGCTTTTGTGAAATACATCGAGGAGGGTGGAAACCTGGTGGTAGTTCACGCAGCAGATAATTCGTTTCGGGAATGGAAGGAATACAACCTGATGATTGGTCTTGGTGGTTGGGGTGGTCGTAATGAAAAGGATGGCCCCTACGTATATTGGAAGGATGGTAAAGTGGTTCGGGACGACTCCAAGGGCCGGGGAGGTTCACATGGTCGTGCATGGGAGTATAAGGTGGTGGTCCGCGACACAGAGCATCCGATCACAAAAGGTTTGCCCACGGAGTTCCTACAGGCCAAGGAAGAGCTCTATGATCGATTGCGTGGTCCGGGCCAGAACATGAATATCCTGGCGACTGCATTAGCCAAAGGGGGCTCTGAGCGTCACGAGCCGGTGCTGATGACAATCACCTACGGAAAAGGTCGAATATTCCACACAGTGATGGGACACGACAGCAAGTCGATGCTGGGAGTGGCCTTTCAGGAAACCTTGCTTCGAGGAACCGAGTGGGCCGCTACCGGAAAGGTCACCTTT
>PBSX01000129.1 GCA_002726375.1 Marinovum sp. | reverse complement strand
GGACATTTAATCTGGTGAACGGTGATGGTGCCGGTGTTGGCGCGCATCTCACCGCGCACCCGGACGTGGACATGGTCAGCTTCACCGGGTCAACTCGAGCTGGGATCGCGATCAGCAAGGCTGCGGCAGATACCGTGAAACGCGTTAGCCTCGAACTAGGAGGCAAAGGAGCCAATATCATATTTGCTGATGCCGATGAAAAGGCCGTCACGCGTGGCGTCCGGCACTGCTTCAACAATTCGGGCCAGTCCTGTAACGCACCAACCCGGATGTTGGTAGAACGCGCGATTTACGACCAGACCGTTGAAACCGCCCGAGCCGTAGCCGAGAAAACAGAGGTCGGACCGGCGGACATCGAAGGCCGCCACATCGGCCCGGTTGTGTCTGAAGCACAGTTCAACAAGATCCAATTCCTTATTAAGCGTGGCATGGATGAGGGTGCCAAGTTGGTTGCAGGTGGTCTGGGCCGCCCCGACGGGCTGAACCGAGGTCGTTTCGTGCGCCCCACAGTCTTTGCCAACGTCAAGCAAGATATGACGATTTGGAGGGAGGAAATCTTCGGGCCTGTGCTCTGCATGACACCCTTTGACTCAGAAGAAGAAGCCATCACCCTGGCGAATGACACGCCCTATGGTCTAACCAATTATGTACAGACCGCGGACAAGACACGTGCCCGGTGGGTGGCGCGGCGTCTAAGATCTGGTATGGTTGAAATGAACGGAAAATTCGGCGGTGCTGGTTCGCCTTTTGGAGGCATGAAACAGTCCGGCAATGGCCGTGAAGGCGGCACGTGGGGTCTTGAGGAATTTCTTGAAGTCAAAGCAGTGAGCGATTGGGATTAAATATGACAAAGGTTCTTTTTGAACGGGACGGCCGGATTGGTAGAATCACTCTAAATCGACCAGAAGTTTTAAACGCAATTGATGACGACCTGCCAACTGAATTATCTGAAGCAGTCGCACGGGCAGATGCAGATCCAAACATCCATGTGATGGTTTTATCTGGCGCGGGTAAGGCATTTTGCTCAGGGTACGATTTAGCGCATTATGCGAGTTCAGATGGGCCTAATAAAGTTGTACAAGACATGCCTTGGGATCCGATGCAGGATTTCCAATTTATGTGGCGAAATACTCAAGCTTTCATGTCTCTGTTCCGCGCAATGAGGCCAGTAATTTGTAAAGTCCATGGCTTCGCTGTAGCTGGTGGTTCAGACATCGCACTTTGCGCGGATATGATAGTAATGGGTGACGATGCAAAGATTGGCTACATGCCAACGCGGGTTTGGGGGTGTCCAACAACGGCAATGTGGGTACACCGACTTGGACCCGAAAAAGCCAAACGCATGATGTTCACTGGAGATAAGATAAATGGAATTGAGGCAGCCGAAATAGGCCTTGTACTTAAATCCGTGCCAGACGATCAGCTTGATGCCGAGGTCGAAGCGCTTGCAAGTCGTATAGCGTCAGTACCGATCAATCAGCTCGCCATGCAGAAGATGGTGATCAATTCAGCCGTTGAAGAGAAAATCAATCAAACGCAACGACTAGCTACCCTTTTAGACGGCATGACGAGACATTCACCAGAAGGCTTAAATTTCAAAGCAAGGGTTGAAGAAGTAGGATGGAAGCAGGCTGTAGAGGAGCGGGACAGCGGCACCTATGATTGGACTCAAAATGTGCACATGGCAGAATGATTTGATACGATGTGGAATGCACTTTGCATCAATCGTTTGCTGCCACCACGTCAAGCGATGCAAAGTTGGGGGAATTGATGACACTTGCAAGTCTATTTGATGGATTGTGTGAGCTTTTCACTGGGGACTCCCAAATTGAAAAACACGCAAAGTCGGAGTTGGAGAGAGCAAGAAAAAACACGCTCCCACCACAAGAAGTTAACAAACTGTCTGCTCCGTTTCTTAAGGTCATGGCACAGCAAAACGCCCATCCGCTTTGCCCTCTGATCAGCAGTCTTCCCTTCCAATGGGCACCGCCGCAAACTTCTTCTGACAAACTCTATCGAGAGCACAGCCATTTCAAGGCACATGTTGAGCTGCTGGGTCCTAACGGGCTTGCAGCATCCTCTAAGGTGCGAATTGGTCTCTACGGCATGCTGCCGAATTGCGAATACGGACTTCGTACTCACCCCGCTGAGGAAATCTATTTCATGCTGGCGGGGAGTGCCTTCTGGAAGCTTTCGGACTCGCCGTATCAACAGCTATTTCCTGGAGAAAGATCACATCACCACTCTATGGTTCCACATGCCACACGCACCGGTGAGGACGCCTTCATGTCGGTTTATGTTTGGGGCGGTGATATCGCGACGGATGATTATAAATATTTTGGTCTGCCAGGTGATGAGGATAAAGCCGGCTAAATACCGGGATCATCAAGAAAAAGGAGAGATGCTATGCGTGCAGCGATGATTACCGGATACCAACAGCCTTTGGAAATCGTGAATATGGCTGACCCCAAGTTGCCAAAGGACGGCATCATCATGAGGGTCCGCGCAACCGGGGTTTGTCGCAGTGATTGGCACACATGGATGGGCCATTATGCTGATCAGATTACCCTACCACTCATACCAGGTCATGAAATGGCCGGTGATATAATCGAGGTCGGCTCAGACGTGACTAGCCTTGTCCCGGGTGACAGAGTGACCGTTCCTTTCGGCCTGGCTTGTGGGCGCTGCCATACTTGCCTTGATGGCAACCACCAGAGCTGCATCACACAAGTCCAGCCAAGCACAGATTTCAACGGGAGCTTTGCCGAGCTGATCGCGTTGCCGCGCGCCAACGTCAATGTCGTTAAACTACCTGATGAGGTAGATTACGCTGAAGCCGCCAGTCTTGGCTGCCGATTCATTACGGCCTACAGGGGCGTGGTAGAACAAGCGGCATTACGGCCTGGCGACTGGTTCGTAGTGCATGGTTGTGGTGGTGTTGGCCTGTCTGCGGTGATGATTGCTGCGGCCATGGGTGCCAATGTGATTGCCGTAGATGTTGATGACACAACCTTAGCGATGGCGACCAAACTCGGCGCAATGGCGATCGTCAATGCCTTGCGCTCAGAAAATGTTCCTGAACAGATCATTAACATGACAAATGGTGGCGCCCATGCCTCGATGGACGCGCTTGGCAGCACTGTGACCTGCCAGAATTCAATTCTCTGTCTGCGCCCACTGGGCCGCCATGTTCAGGTTGGCCTGATGAAGGATCAGCATGAACACCCAGAAATACCTATGGGGGTTGTCATATCGCGGGAAATTGACATTCGCGGGTCGCGCGGGATGTCACCGAAGAATTACCCTGCTGTCTTCAATATGATCCGGTCAGGGGTGGTGGCACCCAAATTGCTGATTGGGTCCGAACTGAACCTTGAAGAAGGCGCGGATCTACTTACCCAAATGGATCAGTTTCCTGGCACTGGTGTCGCTGTCGTCACATCATTCTGAACCAAGCATATATTTGGTGCAACGAACGACTGTGTTGTTTCACAAATTTGTAGATGCGATGTCTTTTGTTGGATAACTGACCTATCTAAAAATATCTTGCTAGCTTATTCATAACAGCCGATTTTGCTCGAAACTTGGAGTTTTTATAACCATTGAACACCCAATCAAGCGGTGTCCACGAAACTATGGCGTAATAGATAATCACCGGACCAAGAATTCCTGATGCGAAGCCAAATAGGGTGACGAGCCAGTCGTTAACACCCAGATACATCAAGGTCCCACTGATACTTATAACAAACATTAAATGGAATACGTAAATTGGATATGAAAGCTTTATCAGCCAGTGCAGAATTGGGCCGCTCGATGATATTTGCTGCATAGCAAAGCCCATTATCGATAATACAAGTATCAAAGCTGCACTGCCCGATAATCCATTGGCAATCCACATCTCAAATACGCTGGAAAACACGAATGGTTCATCCTTCATTCCGCCCCAGCCCAGTAAGCCAATCGGGACCAAACTAACTATTATCAAGCTGGGTAGCCAAAAGCGTTTCTGTTGTAACTGCTCGAGGAAATGCACGCTCTTTTGTATCTGCATCCCAATCAAAAAGAACGACGCCATGAATAACAATGAGCCAAGCTTCACTTCACCGAATGTGGTTGGAATATCTCCAAAGATACCGCCTGTTGGTTTGTTAAGTGGAGAAAGTAATATCAGTATCGGTAGCCACAAAGCGAAAATGCGGAAAAAACTCAGCTCATAATCTGTGATAAAATTTAAGGCCTTTGGAGTAATGCGCTTAAGCAGCAACAGGACACCATAAAATATCAGTAAGTAATACAGGAACCACAAATGGTCTAAACGCAATGTGAAAGGAACATCATATAGGAGCCAAGATATAAGTTCAGGGAGCCTAAAGATATCATTGGATCCTTCATCTATTGCAGGGATCACAGCCCATAAAATCAAGATAGGGACACCCAGTCTGATCAACCTATTCAATGCGTAGTTGCAGACATCTCTCTTCTGTAGGCTGAGGGCGGTAAAAAATCCTGCCAAAAGCATGAACAGCGGCATGCGCCATGTATGGATCCAAATAAAAATGATGGATGCGCCAAGTCTTGGTTCAGAACCATCGAATGGTTCCAGAAAGAGCATTAGGACATGCAATAGGACGCCCATCAAAAGTGCAAAGGCACGTAAGAAATCGAGACTGTGTAGGCGATCGGTCATAGGAAATATCTACAGTAAGATCCGAGCATATCAAAATTATTCTGCGATTGGATTTTAGTTCGCTCCCCTCCTCCTTGGATTGCAAGTTTGCAAAGGTAATCGGACTTAAAAAGGGCAACTTTGGGCTTTATGCATATTGGATGATAACGGCTCATCTCATGATCTAATCCTCATCATCGCATCAACTGCTGTGCAGTTTCCGAAGGTATCCAAGATGATTGGATTTACATCCAATTCTACAAGTCTTTCACGATATTGATCCGAAAATTGGGCAACTTGACTGACAACTTGCACCAGCGAGGCAATGTCCTGTTGCTCCAGTCTCAGCTTACGTACCAAATTCAGCCGGCGTAGTGCGTCTTCGATTTGCACAGCGCTTACAGGTAGTAACAACATTGCAAAATCTCTCAACTCTTCCACATCAGTTCCGCCTCGACCGATAATCAAAGCATGCCCCAAACCTGGCTTGTAACTGACGCCGACAATGAATTCGGCAAGTGGGGACGCCACCATGCGTTCGATCAGAAACCGGTCAGTTTGAAGTGTTGGATCGTAGGCCCCAACGGATGTTTTGATTGCGTCAACCGCCTCTTCCAGAGCCAGTTTACTACCCACGTTGAGATGCACTGCACCCGCGTGGTTCTTATGGGCTAGATCGGCACTGAGGAGTTTCACCGCGAGCGGATAGCCGAGTGTTTCGGCCTCAGCAATCACATCCTCACTCGAACCCGTCAAACCCCTTGGGATCGTCAGCCCGCAGCTCTCCAAAGCTGCCTTGCCCTCTGCCTCATCAACTTGAATGACTGACTTGATCTCAGGCGCCGGAGCGGACAGTTCCCTACTTTCTCGATCCGCTAAAACCGCTCGGCGTGAGCTGTGGTATTTGCCTGCCGCTGCGATAGCCGCTAATGTGTCGTCCAGCCCCTGAAGACAGATCAAGCCTGCATCGGTCAGTTGGTGGCGCAAATTCTTAGGCAACCCGTCAGGTAAGACGCTAGCAACCACGACCAGCTGGTCAATCCGTGCATTCAGTTGGATCAGGCCTTCGAGCGTTGGCCACCACACTTGGGCAACGTCGTCCTGGCGCGGCCAGTCTATAAAATAGATCAAGAGGTCGACATCATCGGTCATCAAATGCCCCAGACCCAAATCCGACGTCTCTGACCGCGACATGCTGGCCCAAGGCAAATTCCAGTCGAGCGGGTTCAGGAGCGACACCAAATCAGGCACGTCAGCACGCAAGGCTCGCTTTGCTGCGTCTCTTGGTGCGGGAAACTCCAGACCAAAGGCACGGCCCTTTTCACCAATCATCGCAGCATAGCCGCCAGAATTTGCGGCAGCAACTACTCGGGAACCTTTTGGCAGCTTGGGCAACCCAAGAAGCTTCAGCGTCTCGACCAAGACCTTGGGCGACCCAACTTCGATGATACCGAGGCGGCAAAACAGCGCGCTCCATAGCTCGTTTGTAACAGCGAGCGTGCCCGAATGGCTGTGGGTCAGCTCGGAACTCTCCTGCGTCCCGCCAGCCTTCAAAGCCACGATAGGAATGCCTTTGTCGATCGCGCGCAGGGCAGCACGGCTCAGCGCAGCAACATCAACGATGCCCTCAAGATAAAGCCCAATGGCGCGCACGCGGGCATCGTCCAGAAGCACGTCGATAAAATCGGCGACATTCAGCACCGCTTGGTTACCCACGCTGAATGTATAACCTAGCGGCAAGGCTTCTTCGACATTGGTGATCGAATAGGCGACGTAGCCCGATTGACTGATTAGAGCGACGCCGTCGCCAGTGACCGGTTCAAAGACATTATTGCCACCCCAGACCGCTGCCTGATCAAACATATTCATGACCCCGAGGCAATTCGGGCCAACAAGCGCGAGATCTCCGGCCGCTTCAATCAGCCTAGCCTGTAACGCGGCCCCGTCCTCTCCCGTTTCGGCAAACTCGCCGACGATCGATACCGCCCCGCCTGCACCCATAGCGTTCAACTCAGCCACAACATCAATGGTGCGTTCGCGTGATACGGCGATCAAGGTCGCATCTGGAGGTTCGGGCAGATTGGCAAGGCTTGGCACGCATTTAATGCCTGCCAGTTCTTCGTATTTCGGGTGTACGACCCAGATATACCCGTCAAAGCCAGATTTTCGGGTGGCAATTATACAGTCTTCAACTGCCTTACCCCCGACAAAAGCGATGTGACGCGGTTTCATGAGCCGCTTGAGGTTGTTTTGGCGAACGCTGGAAGCGGTATCTTTCATTACTAGAACTCCATGACCTCAAGGCCGCGAGGAATACGTTTCTCAGTGTCAAAGAACGGTAATTTATGAAGGGCAAGCGGATGCTCACTGCCATCTCGCCCCTTAACCGTGAAAGCATTGGCCCTCATTGCCGCAGGTGTTTCGAAAAGGACATAGCCAATACCCGTGCCAAG
>PBSX01000128.1 GCA_002726375.1 Marinovum sp. | reverse complement strand
TTGTACATATTGGCGCAGTTGGGCGCGATGGCGATTGGGCCATTGAGCGCCTGACAGAATACGGGGTTGATACGCGTTATATCACCTATGGGTCTACCACGGGACACGCGATTATCATGGTTGACCGATTGGGCGAAAATGCCATTTTAATCCATTCTGGCGCAAATTTGGAAATCACTGAAAGAGCTATTGGCGCAGCGCTTGGACAATCTAGCACGGGTGATTACTTTGTGGCACAAAATGAAACCAATATGCAATTTGAAGCCGCAAGCCTTGCCAAAAAGCTCGGGTTAACAGTTGTTTACGCTGCTGCGCCGTTTGATGTCGATGTGGTCCAGATGATGTTGCCGATGATTGACATTTTGGTTTTAAACCAGGTCGAGGCAGATCAGCTACAAAAAGCCACAGGCAAACCGCCGCAAGATCTAGGTGTGGCGCAGGTAATTATCACTCTGGGCGCCAAAGGCTGCCGGTGGTTTAATGCGGAAACCGAAGTGTCTAAGGTCTTTGACGCAGAGCCAGTTAAAGCTGTTGATACAACAGGAGCAGGGGATACATTTACCGGCTTTATGGTCGCCGGATTGGATCGCGGTTTGCCAATGGAGCAAGCGTTAAAATTGGCCAGCCGTGCCGGGGCTATTATGGTGACACGCCACGGAACAGCAGATGTTATACCAGATCTAAAAGATATTCAGGATCGGTTTGGGCCATAGTCTACTTTACAAATGGAGCGTCCTTTCCCCAAATTTGTTTGACACGCTCATCGCGCCCACAAGCTTGGCGGTATAATTCATAGGCTTCGGACTGTCTGCGCGGACCGAAACGGGTGAGAACCAGCTTTTTGCCTTTGTAGTAATCTTGATGATAATCTTCTGCGATATAGAATTCCTCCAAGGGTAAAATAGGGGTCACAATCTGCTTACCCAGAGCAGCTTCAGCCGTTTCAACCGCTTCTTTTGCGGCGGATTCCTGAGCATTATTGGACGTAAAAATGGCTGTCTTGTAACTGTGACCGCGATCACAAAACTGACCCCCGTCATCTAAAACATCTACAGACCTTAGAAAAAGATCAAGCAACGCATCAACCGAAACAGCCGTGGGATCAAATTGGATTTCAACCGCTTCATAATGCCCTGTGCCGCCCCGAACCACCTGTTTATAGGTCGGGTTTTCAACGGTGCCGCCGGTATAGCCAGAGACAACCTCTTGAACGCCGGCAACTTTTTCAAAGTCGGCCTCAACGCACCAAAAGCACCCGCCGGCAACAACTAACCGATCACTTTGTGCTGCGAAGGCTGAGGAAGAAACCCCCAAGGCGAGAACCAAAAAAGCGACTAAATGGGTAACGCGGTGCGAAAGACGCATCAATTGTGACATAATTTACCTCCAAAAGTAATAAAGTGGAATGTATAGCCGTTCTAGGATTTGCCAAGTTTTTTGCGCCGAAATCACGCAGAGGTGATAGGAATTTACCACTTGGAACTTTGTAAAAATCCTCCTAGCCTCGGCCGCGTTAAGGAGAGTCACATGATTGATCAGGTCACCACCCACCAAGCCGAAGAAGACATCAGGAATGAAACCGTCTTAATTTACGTCGATGGTCAAATTACTCCCAAAGCGGAGGCCAAGGTAAGCGTTTTTGACAGCGGTTTCATGCTTGGGGATGGTGTGTGGGAGGGATTGCGACTTTATAATGGGCGCTGGGCCTTTATTGACGAGCACCTTGATCGGTTGTTTGCCGCCGCAAAAGCGATTGATTTATCCATTGGTTTAAACCGCGAACAGATCAAAGAGGCGCTTCTTGAAACCCAAAAAGCCAACAATATGGCCAGCGATGCCCATGCAAGGGTCATGATCACACGCGGCATCAAAAGCCGCCCGTTTCAACACCCATCGCTGTCCAAGTCCGGTCCAACAATTGTGATGATTTTAGAGCATTCACGCCCTAAAATCCCTCGTCCCGTTCGGCTGGCCACCGTGCCGCATATGCGCGGTTTGCCGATGACCCAAGATCCCAAGCTTAACTCACATTCAAAGCTCAATTGTATATTGGCCTGTATTGCCGCGGAAAAAGCCGGGGCTGACGAAGCCTTGATGCTGGATGTTCATGGCTTTGTGAACACCACAAATGCCTGTAATTTCTTTATCGTGCGCGGGGGTGAGGTTTGGACCAGCACCGGCGATTACTGTATGAACGGGATCACCCGACAAAAGGTCATTGACCTGTGCCGTGAAAACGAAATCCCTGTGTTCGAGCGCAATTTTTCTCTGGTGGATGTCTATAGCGCTGACGAGGCCTTTCTGACAGGTACATTTGGGGCGCAGACCCCCGTGGGTGAAATTGATGGGCGCATTATTGGTACAGGCGAAATTGGTCCAATGACAGAACATTTAAGATCGCTATATGAAACCCTCATCTCTAGGGACTGTTCATAATGCAGTTGGCAATGTGGTCCGGGCCTCGAAACCTATCGACAGCCATGATGTATGCATTTGCGAGCCGGTCTGATTTTTCGGCGGTGGACGAGCCTTTTTATGCGGCCTATCTCAATTTGACCGGACTTCACCACCCTATGCGGGATCAAATTTTGCAAGCGCAGTCTCAGGAACCGTATCAAGTTGTGGATGACCTGTTAGGGCCAAACCCCGAGGGTCTTTTAAATGTGTATCACAAACACATGACCCAACATATGATTGAAGCCATCCCACGCGACTGGATGCTAAAGGTTACAAATGTGTTCCTTATCCGCCATCCGGCGCGGGTTGTTGCCAGTTTCGCAAAGAAATACCCCGATCCAAAAATTGAAGACATCGGCTTTCATCAACAGGCAGAACTGTTTCGATATCTTGTCGAAAATGGACAAAAACCAATCGTAATAAACAGTGCGGATATCCGGTCCAACCCAGAACAGAAATTGCGGGACCTGTGCGGCGCTCTTGGTCTGACGTTTGATGCAAATATGCTTAAATGGACAAAAGGCGGACAAAGCTGCGATGGTGTTTGGGCCCCTCACTGGTATGGGGCAGTGCATAATTCCACCGGTTTCGACACTGCAGAAGGGCCATTGCCTATCCTGTCTGGCCGGCTATTGGAGCTTGTGGATCAATCGCTTAAATCTTATGAAGAGCTTGCACAATATAGCCTTTAGTGGTCTGCAGGATTTAAAAGCTTAGGGTCAAAAATGCGTTCGGCATGCTGCTCTAAATATATTTTTAACCATGGAGTGAACTTTCCCGAATCTGCCCGCACTTCACTTTTTAAAGTGTGATAGTTAACCCATCTGATTTCCATGACCTCGTCTAGGTTGAGCGTCATCTGGGGCGGAGTTTCAACATGAATGGAAAATACTGAAACGCTTTCATGTTCTGTCAAACCATTGCCAACATCAGCGCGATACTCAATTTTGTCCCGAAAAACAGGTTGGCAATCGGCAATTCCAAGCTCATCTTTCATCCTGCGTTTTGCACATTTCATATCGGGTTCGTCCCAAAATGGATGGGTGCAGCACGTATTGGCCCATAAACCAGGTGTGTGGTATTTTTCCAATGCACGCCGCTGGATTAGAATAGACGTACCGCAAATCATAAACACCGACACCGCTTTGTGCAGCAAACCATCTTGGTGGGCCTTTAGCTTTTCCACAGGCATTAGTTGGCCATTAACCCATGTTGGGATCATAACGCTCATGGGACTTGCTGGCCCGGCATTAAAAGAGTCTTGGAAAACTCAGATAAGACCTTTTGATAAACAGATTTTTTGAATGGAACAATATTCTCAACAAGAGCGTCAGGCGGTATCCATTTCCAAGCTGAAAATTCAGGGGTTTCGGTTTGAATATTCACCTCGGCATCAGAGCCTAAAAAGCGCATGAGATACCATTTTTGTTTTTGTCCCCGAAAACGACCCCCCCAAAGCTGGCTAATGAGGTCTTTCGGTAAATCATAGCTTATCCAGTTTTCTGAGACCTCCAGTACTTGAACCAAATTTGCGGGAATGCCGGTTTCCTCATGCAGTTCGCGCAATGCGGCCTCTTTTGGATTTTCGCCATCATCTATTCCACCTTGTGGCATTTGCCATGCATCTGAATGGTTGTCGCGCCGCTGACCCACAAAAACAAGACCGTCATGATTGATGAGCATTATGCCAACATTCAAACGATAGGGTAGGGCATCATGCGCGTCCGAGGCCATGTTTGGTTTACCTTTACTTAATTAACAGTCTCACGGCCCCTCTGTAAAAGATGCGCTTTTGATTTGCAATTGCGGACCCAAACAAAGCTATACACTTTGAAAAGCCCCAATTCTTTTCATTTTCAGAAAGGCCGCAGTTAAGCGATTTTGGTTTTTAACGCCGGTCAGATTATTCACGCAGCGACAAAGCAGTCAGCCCTTTAAGTAAATCGATCGCATAAGCCAGTTGATAGTCATCTTCGCGCAATTGTGCGGCCTGATCGGCCTCTTCCCGATCGGCCTCTATCTGACGAATCTCATCTTCACTTAGGCTGTCATTGTCCAGCGAACCCCTTAGGTCAGCTTCGCTGCGGCCGCTGCGCGTAGCATCGCTGTCATCCTCATCAGGCTTGCGGCGCGGCTGCTCAACAACGATGTCTGGCGAAACGCCCAGCGCCTGAATGGATCGCCCCGAGGGGGTATAATAGCGCGCCGTGGTCAAGCGCATGGCAGCGTCGTCACGTAATGGCATAACCGTCTGTACTGACCCTTTGCCAAAGCTTTTGGTTCCTACGACTATGGCGCGGCGGTGGTCTTGCAAAGCGCCCGCGACAATTTCTGAAGCAGAGGCAGATCCACCATTTATCAAAACTACAATCGGTTTGCCAAAGGCAAGATCATCAGGGGTGGCATTATAACGATCACCATCCTGAGGATCACGTCCTCGGGTTGAGACGATCTCACCTTTTTCCAAAAAGGCATCAGAGACTTTGATAGCCTGAGACAGTAGACCGCCCGGATTATTGCGCAAATCTAGAATAAAACCGTTTACATTTTCGATACCGCCCGCTTCTTCGATATATTTATCAATACCGTCAGACAGGTTCGGATAGGTTTGATCATTAAAGGTTGTCACCCGTAACACCACCGTTTGTCCTTCTGAGCGGACCCGAACAGCGGTGAGCTTTATGGTGTCCCGAATGATTGAAACATCAAAGGGCTCATCCTCGCCTTTGCGCACGACCGTAATGATAATTTCCGAGCCTTTTGGCCCACGCATCATTTCAACGGCCTCATCTAGCGTTAGTCCAAGAACACTTTGGCCGTCTACATGGGTGATAAAGTCACCTGCCTCAATACCGGCGGCATCTGCTGGTGTGTCATCTATCGGTGAAACAACCTTTACAAAACCATCCTGCTGAGTGACTTCAATTCCCAACCCGCCAAACTCACCCCGAGTTTGAAAACGCATTTCTTCTGCATCTTTTGGTGACAAATAGCTTGAATGGGGATCAAGTGATGTCAGCATGCCGTTGATCGCGGCTTCGATTAAATCGGCTTCATCAACCTCTTCAACATATTGTGCACGAATACGTTCAAAAATATCACCAAAAAGATCCAACTGTTCATAGACCGAAGCTTTATCCGAGTTGCTTTGCGCTAGAACGGGCCCGGTGAATTGGATAGCAGCCCAAATCCCAAGGCCACAGCCTAAACTTGCGGCAAGAACGAATTTTTTCATAACGGGTCTTCCTTTACCTGTTGGAACCACGTGAGAGGATCCTGCGGTGTTTCATTTTCTCTAACCTCTATATAGAGCGTTTCAGTCCGATCGCTAGCCGTGTTCGACTTTGCTAGCGCGGTTGTGAACTCTGGGCTTGCGTTGCCGCCCATAAGCCCCACCGGACTTCCAGCAGGAAAAACATCGCCAATATCACCATAAATTGCGTCCATACCTGCGATCACAATCAACATGCCGGCCTGAGGTTCAAGAATTGAAACCAACCCATAATCAAGCAACTCTCCGCTGTAGCGTACTGTTGCTGCAGTCGGGCTGGTGACGATAGCCCCGGGTGCAGTGGCAATAATCACCCCCGGTCGCTTGATCCCTGCAGCATCGGCTTCGTTAAACTTCCGCAACACTCTACCCAAAACGGGCATAGGCAAATTGCCTTTGCGATTTTCTATATCCGGCAAAGAGCCTTCAACCGTCTGAGTTGCAATGATCCCTAGGCCCTTTAAAAACTCGGCTAAGCTTTGTGAGGCGGCCACCAACAACGCGGTTTTTGCCGGATCTTCTATGAATCTTTGCGGTAACTCTATTCTTTTTGCAATGGCTTGAGACAGCGCCGCTCGCGCTTGCTGCAAATCCAAAAGACCAACGCTCAGAGCATCCTGGGTTTTTTCTTGGACTTGGTTTAAAGCCTCTAAATCCTCAAGATTTTGCTTTAGCGGCGCGATACTGAGCTGCAAGGCTGGTAGAATATCGGCCACAATCATGCCAGCCCTTGCGTTTTTTAGCGCCCCATCCGGATGAACGAGATATTGAAATTGGGGTGTTTTATTGATGCTATATAAGACGCCGATCAGTCGGCTTGTTTCCAATTCCTGCTGGTTTATCTTTGCAGAAACCTGCGCTTTTTTAATCGCTATTCGGCGTAGCCCTTGCCGCACAGATGCAGAGCCCAACTCAAAGGCGCGAATTGTTTTGGTCAATGCGGCCACTCGGTTTTTAGCACTATAGGCCGCTACCAAATCTATCGAAGCCTGATCAAGCTTTTTTGTCGCCTCTTGGGCTGATGTTAGCAAGTCTGCTTGGGCATGGGCCGTGGTTGCGAAAATGACGCCAAATAGCTGCGCGCACATTAGTGTCATTTTAATCCAGCTCATCGCGATAACAGGCTCTTTCCAGTCATTTCCACAGGCACTTCAAGCTGCATTAAATCCAGAAGGGTCGGCGCAAGGTCCGCCAGCCGTCCACCATCACGCAGGCCCACGCTGGGTGCTGCCCCAACAAGCGCGACCGGCACAGGGTTCAAAGTATGAGCTGTATGCGGCGCTCCTGTTTTGAGGTCAGTCATCGTTTCACAATTTCCATGGTCAGCCGTTAAAATCATTGTTCCACCTGCTTTTTCCAGTGCATCCACGATGTCGGCCAAACCGGCATCAACAACTGAACAGGCCTTTTTCGCAGCCTCTAGATTACCAGTATGACCCACCATATCCGGATTTGCAAAGTTGGTGATGATTAGGTCATATCCGTTTTCAATTGCGGCAACAAAGCTCTTGGTCACTTCTGGCGCCGACATTTCCGGTTGCATATCATAGGTTGCTACCGCAGGTGACTTTGGCATAAACCGATCCTCATTATTTTCAGGTGGTTCTTTTCCACCATTTAGAAAAAACGTCACATGTGGGTATTTTTCTGTCTCTGCCAAGCGAAATTGACGCTTTCCATGCTGTGCCACCCATGCCCCTAATGTGTTCACGATTTCTTGCTTTGGAAAGCAGGTGCTCATAAAATTGTTATGTTGGTCAGAATAATTGACCATGCCCAGTACAGAGGCCCAAGTGGGGCGTGCGCCAGTTGGAAATTTGTCAAACCCTGGATCGGCAAGCGCGCTTAAAATCTCTCTGGCTCGATCTGCGCGGAAGTTTAGGAAAAAAATTCCATCCCCATCGTTGGCCCCTCGGTAGTCGCCTAAAACCGTGGCTGGAATAAACTCGTCGCTCAAGCCTAAACCATAGGCCTGCTCAACAGCGTCGTTTGCGCTTAGCGACTGGGACTGTGAGGTTCCCAACGCGATAGCATCATAAGCAGTTTTCACCCGTTCCCACCGATTATCGCGATCCATCGCATAGTACCGTCCAATGAGGGTTCCAATTTTAACCCTATGCGGCAATTGCTTAGTCAGGCTATTCAGATAACCTACCGCAGAACTGGGTGGTACATCTCGCCCATCGGTAAACAGATGTAAAATTGTTGGAATTCCAGCATCGTTGAGCGCATTAAGGGCTGCCACAAGGTGGGTGATATGACCGTGCACCCCTCCATCAGATACCACGCCCATTAAATGCGCTGTGCCACCGGTTTCTTTCAGGGTGTTTATGAATGAAATAAGGGATGGGTTTTTTTGAAGCGCACCGGATTCAATTGCCAGATCAATCTGACCCAAGTCCATGGCAACCACGCGGCCGGCGCCAATGTTCATGTGGCCGACTTCCGAATTCCCCATTTGCCCGGTTGGAAGGCCCACATCCGGCCCGTGCGTAATGAGCGTCGAATTTGGAAAATCACGCATAATTCTGTCAAATGTAGGAGTATGCGCTAGAGCGGGCGCATTGCCCTCTTTGGTATCACTCTGTCCCCAGCCATCAAGTATACATAGAACGACAGGTTTGGGCGGCATTAGAAAATCCTTTTGTAATTGATACGGATTTATTTGGGATATGTCTTTGGCGCAAGGCATATGAAGACCTCACGTTTACATGTTGTTCTCATATCGAGACTACTCTCGGTGATATGGTGCGCCCGCAAGTATTGACGCTGCCCGGTAAAGTTGTTCACAAAGCATTGCTCTGACCAGCATATGTGGCCAAACCATTTTTCCGAACGAAAAGCTTTGGTTGAATGACTTTTTCAGCCCCTCATCCAAACCGTCTGCGCCGCCGATAACAAACCCCAAATTGGCAACTCCTTGATCGCGTAGATTGGCAAGGTGGTTCGCAAACTCAATAGAACTTATCATTTTGCCTCGCTCATCTAGGCCGCAGATGTTTGTGCCTTTTGAGATTGCCTGCTGTAAAAGTTTGCCCTCGGCGAGCCTACCAATGTTTTTCTTGTCTTCGACTTCATGAATTGTCAAAGGACCAAGCCCCAATGCCCGCCCGCTTTTATCGAATCTGCCTATGTAATCTTCGATCAGAGCTTTTTCCGGTCCGGAGCGAAGTCGTCCGACCGCGTAAATAGACACCCGCATGCTTTAGCGTCTTCAGGCGCTATTTGAATCTGCTCCAACCGGCATCCACATTTTTTCCAGCTGGTAAAATGCGCGTACCTCGGGTCGGAACACATGAACTATAACATCACCGGCATCCACCACGATCCAATCACCGGTATTTTTGCCTTCAAGTAACACACGGCGACCCAAGGCTTCTTTCAAGCGATCGGTCAGTTTTTCACAAATTGCTATAACCTGACGAGATGATCTGCCGGAGGCAATGACCATATAATCACCAATAGCCGTTTTGCCGCGCAGATCAATTTGCACGAGCTCTTCAGCTTTGTCATCAGTCAGGGATTCAACAATCTGGGTTAACAGCGTTTCGCTTGTTACCTCTTGGGGCACTTCAGGTCGTATTGAAGGCCGGGCTGCAGCGGGAGCTGCATCGACAGAGAGAGTCAGGACTTTTCCTCCTTACGTTTTACGCCGCTTCCCCGGCGCTGGGTTTATCAACAGGTTAACACCGGTTTTGTGAAATCTCAATGATAGTCTGACAAGAGTTTTCTTATATTCTGAAAAAATTGACAACTATGACACATCCTGAACAGGGCTGTTTTGGATCTGCCAGTGCATTTAATGCAGCCGACAGTGATCTTTTTTCTCTCGAAACTTGAAGCCGCGAATTTTTACGCATATGACTGATGGATGATGAATCGCATATTTGATATGGATGAACAGGCTCGGCTTCCTTGGCGGTTTTTTGGTGCTATGACAACGTTTATAGCACGACTATAAATCTAAAAGAGTTTCACTTGAACTGACCACAACACGGGAGAGGATTAAGATGACCGCCCCGAAAACACTCTATGATAAAATCTGGGACGCGCATGTCGCCCACACTTCAGAAGACGGCACCTGTCTTTTATATATTGATCGCCATCTGGTTCATGAGGTTACCAGCCCGCAGGCTTTTGAAGGGTTGCGTATGGCAAACCGTGCAGTGCGCGCGCCGGAAAAAACCATTGCGGTGCCGGATCACAATGTACCGACCACTTTAGACCGCGCCAAAGGCATTGATAACGAAGAAAGCCGTATTCAGGTCGAAGCGCTGGATAAAAACGCAAAAGACTTTGGGATACATTACTATCCTGTTTCCGATGTGCGCCAAGGGATTGTACATATTGTCGGCCCTGAACAAGGCTGGACATTGCCGGGAATGACCGTGGTTTGTGGTGACAG
>PBSX01000127.1 GCA_002726375.1 Marinovum sp. | reverse complement strand
TGGCGGCGCTGCTTTGGTTGTCAGCCAATTCACGCTTGCGGCAGATACATCGCGCGGTAACCGCCCCGGGTTTTCTTCGGCTGCCCCGCCTGAGGAAGGCCGCAAGCTTTATGAATATTTTGCCAATGCATTGGCCGCGCGGGGCGTCCAAGTGGAAACTGGCAAGTTTGGTGCGGATATGCAAGTTAGCATTTTAAATGACGGGCCCGTGACAATTTGGCTTGATACCAACGCAAACTAATATTTATCTTGTAACCCCTGCCCCCTCGAGGCGTTAGGTTTCAGAGTTCGTATATTTTTTCAACTCAGCCCGCGCCACCTGACGTCGATGCACCGCATCGGGACCATCGGCAAAACGCAACGTGCGAATATGGGTCCACATATGGGCCAGATTAAAGTCCTGACTGATACCGCCCGCACCATGCATTTGCATGGCCTCGTCAACAACTTTCCCTGCCATTAGCGGGGCCACTACTTTAATCTGTGAAATCCACGGCTGCGCTGCCCGAACACCTGCTGAATCCATCATGTAGGCAGCTTTCAGGCATAGCAAACGCGCCATTTCAATTTCCATCCGCGCATTTGCAATAATGTCATAATTGGCGCCCAATTCTGTTAGGCGTTTTCCAAAGGCTTCTCGTGACAGACCACGGCGGCACATCATTTCAAGCGCTTTTTCTGCCTGACCGATGGCGCGCATACAATGATGGATACGGCCAGGACCAAGTCGGCCCTGTGCAACTTCGAAACCGCGGCCCTCACCTAAAATAACAGCGCTTGCCGGAATGCGAACATTGTTGAACCGAATATGCATGTGCCCGTGCGGTGCATCATCATTTCCAAAGACCTCCATAGGCCTCAATATTTCAATTCCCGGCATTTTCGCGTCCATTGCGAACATTGTGTGGCGGCTGTGTTTGGCGGCATCGGGATCGGTGCACGCCATTAGGATATAAAGCCCACAGCGAGGATCACCTGCGCCTGATATCCACCACTTTTCACCATTTAAGACAAATTCATCCCCGTCGCGCTTGGCTTCAAAAGCCAGTTGTGCAGCATCAGAGGATGCTAATCCTGGCTCTGTCATCACATAGGCTGAGCGAATTTTTCCTTCCAGCAGATCCCCCAACCAGCGGTCTTTATGCTCTTGTGTTCCATAGCGCTCAAGCACTTCCATATTTCCGGTGTCTGGTGCAGAACAGTTGAAAACTTCGGCAGCAATGCTCACTTTGCCCATTTCTTCTGCCAGATAGGCGTATTCAACCGTGCTTAGCCCATAGCCGCGCTCACTGTCGGTCAGCCAAAAATTCCACAGATTTCTTGCCCGCGCCTTGGCTTTAAGCCCCTCCATAATTTCAACCTGACGGTCGGTCAGGGCGAAGCGTTCACCACTGGGATGGCGGCCAACTTCGGCATGATATTCAGCATCAAGAGGCGCAATATCAGTTTCCACCATATCACGTACTGCCTCGATCAGAGGGGTTACTTTTGGCGATACACCTAAGTCCATTTCCATTTTCCTATTTCATATCTGGTAGTTTATAGTCGGCAAATTGCTTGCGCAGGGTAAGTTTTGACACCTTGCCTGTTGCCGTTAGCGGCAGTGCGTCGACAAATTCAATGGCATCAGGCAATTGCCATTTTGCCACATGATCAAGCAGTAAAGCATCGATGTCGTCTTTTGCGACCCGCGCCTCTCCTGCCGGAACAATAATCAACAGTGGCCGTTCATCCCATTTGGGATGGGCCACCGCAATGACAGCGCAATTGGCAACCTCAGGGTGGGCCATAACAACATTTTCTAGATCAATTGAGCTAATCCATTCACCGCCAGACTTAATCAGGTCTTTGGCGCGGTCTTGAATGATCAAAAATCCTTCGTCATTGATCGAAGCGACATCACCGGTTCCAAACCAGCCATCGGCATCCATAGCTGCTTTGCTGGCTTCAGCATCATTGAAATAGCTGCTTATGATCGTATTACCACGCACAAACAACTCACCCGCCTCTTCACCATCATGTGGCAGGCGGTTGCCATCTTCGTCGACAATTTTGAGGTCAACGCCAAAAACACGCCGCCCTTGTAGGGCTTTTAGATCCAGCAACTCTTCTTCATTCAGCGTCTCTTTGTGATGCGATGATAAAATACCATGGGTGCCCACCGGACTCATTTCCGTCATCCCCCAAGCATGACAAACTGTAACGCCAGATTTCTCAAAAGCCGCAATCAGTGACCGCGGCGCGGCAGAGCCGCCCACAATAATACTTGCAAAGCCTTCTGGATTTCGTCCTCGGGATGCAATTTCGCCCTGTAGCCCCAACCAAACTGTGGGCACGCCCCAAGCCGAGGTTACCTTTTCTCGGTCCATAAGATCAAAAAGCGATGCACCGTCTAACGCGCCGCCCGGGAAGATAAGCGATGCGCCGGTTAAAGGGGCAGCATAAGGCAGCCCCCATGCGTTGACGTGAAACAAAGGCACAACAGGCAAAACGCGTGCGCCTTCATTTAGCCCATCTGAGATTGATATAGCAGCGGTAAAGGCATGCAGAACTGTTGAGCGATGCGAATAAAGCGCACCCTTGGGATTGCCGGTGGTGCCAGATGTGTAACACAAGCCTGCGGCGGTTTCCTCAGGAAATTCCGGCCAGTCATAAGCTTGCGGCTCATCTTGGATTAAGTCTTCATAGCAGAGCAAGTTTAATGCGCTTTTTGGCATATGCGCCCTGTCGGTCATCACCACAAACTGCATATCCTTGGGAAACTTGTCAGCCAAAGCTTCAACCACAGGCACAAAGGTTGTGTCGACAAACATCACCCGGTCTTCGGCGTGATTGGTAATATAGATCATCTGCTCCGCGCTGAGCCGTGGATTAAGGGTGTGACAAACCCCGCCAATCCCAGCGATCGCGTAGTAGAGCTCAAAGTGGCGATATCCATTCCATGCCAAGGTGGCCACACGATCACCGGTTTTGATGCCCAGCTTGGCTAGAGCATGCGCCAGTTTCCCCACCCGGCTATAGCACTCGGGATAGGTATATCGATGGACATCACCCTCGGTTCTAACCGAAACAATCTCAGCCTTAGGGTGCGCTTCTACCGAAAATCGTAAAATCTCGATGATCGACAAAGGCCGGTGCATCATGTTTCCGAACATTTATTCCTCCCGTCGGTTTTTTACCCGCAATATGGAAAAGAAAGGACCACCTTTGCAACCCGTGATCGTACGCGCTGCAAACAACGCTGCGTCGCACACTGCGCATTACTCAATTTGCAACGCCATTGGGGCAGTCTCAAGCGCACGTAGATCACCGGTGCTAAGCGGGTTAGTCGGTTTTGAAAGCCGGTTACGGACCACCCAGACAAGCCGATTTTGCGCCCTTGTAATGGCTACATAGGCAAGCCTTTTCCACAATGGTTGCCCCGCTTCCGATCGGCCCATTCGGGCAGCGGCATAGATGTCTGGAGCAAACACCTGAACCGTGTCCCATTGGCTGCCTTGTGCTTTGTGAATGGTGACAGCCGATCCATGGAGGAATGCTGCCCCCATATTTGCAGCAAAGGGAATAAAAGGTTCATCTTCGTCGGGAATTTCTATTTTAATAATTGAGGCGGCCGACACCTGTGGATCTTCTGCTCCTAGCACATGCAATTTTGAAAACCCCGGTCGACGCCCGGCGCCCAAATAGACAACTTGTGCCCCTTTCACCAATCCGCGCGCCTCAAGGTCAATGCGCTTTTTACGATGCTTAAGCGGCAATTCAATACCATCACATATCAACGGCTCTCCCGGCAGCAAGGCATCCTCTGGCGCATCATGAACCCTGCGAAAAGCATTAATCAGCCTTATCCGCGTGGCATTTCGCCAAACCAAAACCGGGCTGCGCGCCATTAAATCCACTTCGACTCTTTGGCCCCAGATCACACGCTCATCACGGCTTGCAATATCTTGTATCTGCGCTTCAAAATCCTCAACCCCGACACTCGGGTCGCCCAGAGCGTGGGCTAAATCCAGAATTGGATTATCTTGCTCTTGCCTATGAATTCGGCTGAGCTCGATCTTCTGCGAAGGCTTTAAGGCGTCAAACACCATTGCGCCAGACTGATTCACAGGGGCAAGTTGTGCAGGGTCGCCAAACATAATCAAAGTTGAGAAGATATCTTTTAAATCTTCAAACTGGAGTTCATCAAGCATTGAGGCTTCATCGACAAAGGCAAGATCAAGCGGCTCTTCCCGGCGTTTCCATCCAATGATAAAATCCGACCCCCTAAGGCCAGCAGCAGCCAAAGCGCCGGCAATCGATTTATGCGTCTGAAAAAAGTCATAGGCTCGATCAAGCGCATCTTGGGTTAACCCCTCGATGGTTGGTTTTTCCGCGTTGCCAGAAAGCCATTCGGCAATTTTCTCATATTCTGGATCATAGAGGGGGGTATAGAGTATCCGGTGAATAGTTGTTGCCGGCACGCCGCGCATACGCAAAACACTTGCTGCTTTATTGGTCGGGGCAAGAATTGCAAGCGTGCGCTTATCGCGCCGCTTCCGGCTTTCATAATCACCTGTGATCAATTCTATACCGATGTCTGCCAAAGCCTCGTAAAGCTGCGAAAGCAATAAGGTTTTGCCAGACCCAGCTTTACCAATTAAAGCCATGACCGCAGATTTATCCGAGGTCGGCGGCATGAGCTGAGCATTGTTTAAATTAATCCCCGCAGCCTGAAGCAATTGGCTAACGGTGTAATAAGCTTCTGCCTGATCGGAAGAGAGTTGAAAACCAACAGAGGTCATAGGCACTAGGCTACACCCGTTTGAGGTCAAGCTCCATAGCTTTAATGCGCTTAATCAACCCAGTTCGGCTTGCCGGCATGTACTGCCAAAGGCATGATCAAACCACTTCGCAGAAGCTTTGGCCGACACGCCTGCTTTCTGGGATACCGTTTCTCGGTTTTGGGATGTGAACTTCCAAATTCCAACACCCACAAAATCTTTGCCGGTGCCGGAAGATCCGATCAGGCGCGGCTGTGCACCAAGCAATCGGTAAATCCGCATCATTCGCTGATCAAAGATGGCAATGCACTCTATCACCCCGAAGCCGACCATTGCCTCGCCTGCTGCCAACATTAAATTAGATGCAACCTGCCTTGGCGCATGGCGTGCAAGGCAAAAGCGGCTGCACTCCCATAGTTTGGGACTTTCCTTCATTTGCTCATCCAAAAGATGCGAAAAATGGTCCTTTATCATGTTGCGCCCTGTGGTTGGCAACAACCGAAGCGACCCTTGATGTAGGCCTTGCGGGGATTCCCAAATCACATAAAGCGGATTAAGAGCATCATATTCATCCCTCTCAAACCCGTTTTGATCCACGTCTACCTGCCAGTTTAACCGGGTTTTGAATTGGTCTGCACGATCTCGAAACATACTATCGCGCAATAATGGTCGCTTGGCTAATTGTTCTGCCCAAAGATAGGTCAACATTGGCTATGCCCTCACCGTTGATGGAAGGCATAAACCTATGCAAACAAGCATTAAGGCTTGGGGAAGCTAACGGGCGGTCCGTTAACAGTCTAAAAATGTTGGGAAGAATGGGATCAGATGACAATCAAACCGCGACTAAGCGCGCTGGCAACCGCATGGGTTGTATTCATCGAGCCTAATTTGAAACGGGCGCTTTCGACATAAACTCGCACCGTATGCTCAGAGATTGATAAAGTCTGGGCAACCATGGCCCGATTATAGCCCATAGCCAAGAGCGTGAGTGTTTCGATTTCCCGCGGCGATAATGCTGAAGCAACATCCGCTAATTTTTCAGGTTCAAGTTCAAGCGCCTTATTATTGAAATAATGCGAAATCAAAATTAAGTCACGACGCCGGCTTTCGATGAATTTTGCCCAAACATCATCTGCGCAATTGTGACTAACAGTGAACAAGGCATATTGTCCGCGCGGCCCCCTAAGGGGAATTGACAAACCCTGATTGCCTACACCGTTTGCAATTGCATCTGCTTGAAACACCCGCGCGTGTTTGCTGGACCAGTCCAATTTCTTCCAATCCATTGGATGATAGCTTTGAAAACCTCCCACAATTACCGGATCAATTTTTAAATATCCCTTTTGCAGGTATCGGTTCATCCAAGATTGTGGATAGGTACCAACCCCCATATGCGCACCCTTGGAATTAACCCAATGATACACCGCATGCTCAACTTCAAAAATGTGGCAGAACTCTTCAATAACAGATTGTAAATCAGCTCGCTCTTTTGCTTGCTCCAAACGCGTGAGGGCCTGCTCGTAAGCTGATATTTTTATAAGCTGTGTCAACAGCCGGCCTTTCGGTCTTTGACGCAATCTCAATTATTGCCATCATCTTGGCATCATCAAGTTGCGCTGCCAAAGCAGTCATATCGTTTTTGGCTGCGAAGGTGCGCAAGTCTAGCAAAACGTCAATTATCCATTCATGTGTCATTAGATTCTCGTTAAAAATGATTAACAATTAATTAACTCAACCCTACCATGTTTATCAGTTTTTCTGAAATTCGCATTTTTCAACTCCCCAGATATAGCAGTATTATGATTTTCAAGCTCCTGAAAAATAACAACACGAAAAAATGCGCTCGCGTTCAGCATTAACTGATTCGCGAGCAAGAGAAGGAAAAATCCAGATTTTCGGCTATTTTGCGATCGTATCTTCAAACGTGCGAAGCCCGGTGCGCGGCGCCTGAACCAGTACCGCCATATTGCCCGGCTTGTGTTCATTTCGGCGCATTTTTACATGGGCTTTAGGAATTTCTTCCCAACCAAAAACTTCGGACATACAGGGGTCCAAACGCCGCTCTACCATCAACTTGTTTGCCGCTGCTGCCTGCTTTAAATGCGCAAAATGACTACCTTGAATTCTTTTCTGGTTCATCCAAACATAGCGGGCATCCATGGTTAGGTTGTAACCGGTTGTGCCCGCACAGATCACAACCATGCCACCTTTTTTACACACAAATGTTGACACCGGAAATGTACTTTCGCCCGGGTGTTCAAACACCATATCGACATTGACGCCCTTACCAGTGAAATCCCAGATCGCTTTGCCAAACTTCCGCACCTCGCCAAACCAAGTCTTATATTCAGGGCTATTGACCGTCGGCAATTGCCCCCAACAGTCAAAGTCTCGGCGGTTAATGACCCCAGCGGCCCCAAGTCCAAGTACAAACTCGCGTTTGTCTTCATCTGAAATCACACCAATTGCATTTGCACCAGCAGTGTTTATCAGCTGAATAGCATAGGAGCCCAAACCGCCAGAAGCCCCCCAGACAAGTACATTCTGACCTGGCTTTAATTCGTGCGGATGGTGGCCAAATAACATCCTATACGCGGTAGCAAGCGTCAGCGTATAACACGCGCTTTCTTCCCAAGTAAGATGCTTTGGGCGTGGCATTAGCTGTTGCGATTGAACCGAGGTGAACTGTGCAAATGATCCATCCGGTGTCTCATATCCCCAAATGCGCTGACTTGCGGAAAACATCGGATCGCCACCATTACATTCTTCGTCGTCCCCATCATCTTGATTGCAATGGATCACAACCTCGTCGCCCACCTTCCAACGCGTGACCTTTTCACCCACAGCCCACACAATACCAGCCGCATCCGAGCCAGCGATGTGGTAGTCTGCTTTGTGAACATCAAATGGACTGATGGGAACGCCCAAACCGGCCCAGACACCATTATAATTGACCCCGGCAGCCATAACCAAAACCAAAACATCCTGAGCCCCAACCTGCGGAATATCTACCACTTCAACCTGAAATGCCGTGTCAGGTTCGCCATGCCGCTCGCGGCGAATGGCCCAAGCATACATTTTAGCTGGAACATGACCTAGGGGGGGCATTTCACCCACTTCGTAAAGGTCTTTTTCAGGTGCCTCATATACTGCAATGTTGGTTTCACGATCCAAGGCCAATTGATCCTCCCAAGTTGAAATTTCTGCGCCGCAGAATCGGCGGCACAATCAGTAGCTATAATCGGAAACGAAACTTTGCAACTATTTTAGATGTTTTTTAGCAATTTTATGTCGTGTTAAATTCAAATAAATTCAAATTTAAGGCAAATATTGCATTGGGATCAGGTAACATACGCCAATTCTTCACGCGCCCTCATGGGTTCAGAGCTTTTATCCAAATTGAAAAGATTTATTCGAAGCCCCTAAACCAGAGGGAAACTTGATTTTGCTGCATCGCGGCGAATTGACATCGCCATATT
>PBSX01000126.1 GCA_002726375.1 Marinovum sp. | reverse complement strand
CCATCTCTGGAATCCAGTGCCCTGGCGCGAAAGGCGGATCGGTCCACTCCAACACCAGAACGCGAGGATGCGCGGAAGCTCCCACAGCCAAGCGCACGGCCTCCACTCGCGAGTTCATGGACGCAACCAATTCCCGCGCCGCCTCCACGCGGTTTGTCTGTGAGCCAAGGACCAGCACCGAATCGAAGACCTCGCTCAAGTTGTGCGGATCCATGGTCACCACATCAGCTCGACACCCCAAGTATTTGAGTGCATCTTCGACAACTGACACATCCACCGCACAGACCGCACACAGGTCTTGGGTAACCAACACATCGGGGTTCAACTCACGCAAAGCGTCAGCCGATAATCGATACAGGTCCTCGCCTCGCGAAAGCGCCGCGGCTACGAAACCATCAATCTCCCTCGGACCCATTCCCTCTGGCATGGAAGATGTGGACACGATCCGCCGGTCACGTGCCTCGGCCGGATAATCGCATTCGAAGGTTACGCCTACCACGTCGGCGCCCGCCCCGATGCCGAACAGGATCTCTGTGCTTGATGGCAACAACGAGACGATACGCACCCGGACAGCCTAAGCGCTGCCATGCTTTCTGGAAGGTAGGTCAAACTCGTTGTACGAGTATGTGCCGATGAGTCGCATGCGCCCATCGAGGTGATCGGCACTCACCTCTTCTACGAGATGTCAGCCGCCACGTGCTAAGCGATTTCCCATTTTCACCAACGGATTCGTCGTCAAGCGACCGGATGTGGCCACTTCCCTTTTCTGAGGATAGATAAGCCGGAGGGGCGGCGGGAGTGTCGGTTCGGTTTCAAAAAAAAGTTCGCGATGTCTTTTGTGTTGCGTGGGGCGGGGTGTGGGTGCCAGTTCGAAGCATTACGGCATGGTCACAGGACGCATCACGGACACCTAACGGCTCCCGGAATGGAAGCTTCAGCCACCAACGCAACTCATGCCCGAATGAATGCGAAGAGCAGCAGTCCTAGCGCCAAGAGCCAACCGAGAGTGACAAGGATGTTCTTGTTGCGCGGCGTCATGCTCATGCTTCAACCCTAAGCCCAGAAACAGCGGTCACGACACGACGAAGCCCCCACCCGAAGCGGGAGGCCACGAGTGGGGGCACCCTCAGGGGAGAGGTCTTTCCCACTGGGAGAGAGCCAGGTTCCCCCACTGGAGAGTCACCACGGTTACTCAGTTGTGAACACCTTGTTTCCACATAACGAAGCCCCCACCCATAAAGAGTGAGGGCTTTCGGCCGACGGTCCGGGCTGGTGTTTCCGCTACATCCGCTACACGCGGGCCAGGCTGGGCATGGGTAGGGAGGGCGGCTCAAAGTGTGACCCGTGAGCGGAAGTCCCTTATCGCCGGTGTCGGTCTTCTCATCTTCACTGTCATCTTGGCTGGTGTCGCTGTCATCGCGCACAACAACAGTGAGCCGCAGCCTGAGTGGTTGCTGGTGATGAACGCTGAATCCGGTGAGTTCCAGAAAGACACAACCAGTGAGGATTACACGCTTTCCCTCACTGGTTTAAGTGCCGGGACACTTGCCTTCACCGACAGGCCCGAACGCGAAGCCCAAACCTGGGACACCAGCGAGTTCTTGGACCTCTGGGCGAACGAGTTCGGTTATGACCCACCCAACGCCGTCATCAACGCCAACGGAGTCCAGGTAGCGGTCACGTTGAGTGACCCCCGCGTAGGGATGAGTGCACGCGACGACGGAGCCGTCACCCCAAGCGCAGGCGCCGTCACGTTCACCGCCACCCCACTACCCGGACAAGAACCACCCACCAGCCTCATCAACCAACCCACACTCTTCATCGACGATATCTATATGGCGTTCCCTCCTGGGTTAAGCGAGCCCGATTTGCAGTGAACTCTTCACCGATACGGATTCACCCACATCCGGTATCCCTGACTACCTAACGCCGCAGGACACACCGGGAACTTGATTCTTTCTTTGCGCCAGTCAGCGACAAGATTCCCCATCCTTTTTCAATCCAAACCCAAACAGACCCGGATGATTCAAGTCTCAGGGGATTTTTTGACGCAGGGGTGGCGGATGTGTTCAACCCGTTTCAAAAAAAAGTTCGCGGTGTTTCTTGTCTTGTTTGGGGTGGGGTGGGGTGTGCGTGGGGTGTGCGTGGGGTGTGCGTGGGGTGTCTGTTGTTTTTTGGTTCACGGCGTGGTGATTGTTGGTTCGTTGCTGCGGTGTTGGCCTAGGCATAGGAGTGCCCCCACTCCGACGCCGAGGGTAGGGGGTCGTTTCTGTACCAATCTCTGTACCAATGCTCACTCGATACCGGGTGCAACTAAGTAATAGGTGATGCGTTATTGCACGGGGAATAGACGTGTGTGTTGTGCGTCTTGCGTGGGGTGGATACTGCTTGACCTACCCGGTTGGTTAGGGGTTCGAGTCCTCTCGGGCGCGCAATCTAGGAGGGGCCAATCCGGTCAGGCTGACTATCCGAACCAATTTCTGCACCAGTCTTGTGGCCGAGGAACTGGCTGACGAATGTGACGTCGCCCTCGAGGATCCAATCTGGCGAGGTAGTCGTGTGGTGAAAAATACGCAAAGCCTGGTTCGGCGGCTCACCCAAGTGAAGTCGTCGCTCCATCTGCTCCTTACGACAAGCAAGAAGTACCAACAAAGTGCCCTCGTCGAGCGTCACCGTTCGCGGATTGCCACTCTTGGCGGAGTTCTAACGAGAAGCTACTCCCCAATAGTTGTATCCCAAAAACTTCACTGATCCTGGAAGATACATCGTGTTGCTTTCTTCAATTACGAGCCCTGAAGAAGTAATGAGATGAATGACATCTCTATTGGCGTGGCAACCACCTGACAGGCTTGGATAGAAGCCACTTGTTAAGTTTTGTAACGTCCTTGTTGATAGATCTGGGGACAGGCCGTGTTCACAAAAATAGTACTTTCCACCAGGCCTTAGAATTCGATAAATTTCACTCAACGCCAATTGAGGGTTCGGTATAGAACATAATGAGAATGTACAAACCACTGAATCAACACTTGCATCCATCAAATTGATGTTCTCTGCTGAAGAGAAATTGAACTCTATATCCAAATTGACTTGATCAGCTCTTTTTTGAGCTATGGCATTCAATTCATGTGAAGGATCTATTCCTATAACTTTATGAACCTTTTCGGCATCGTAATATTGCAAATTTGAACCAGGTCCTATGCCGATTTCAACAACATCACCGGTCGCAAGTGGTACCACTTTTTGTCTTTGGTACTGAATTGGTTTTGTTCCGCAGAGATAGTTAATCAGTTTGGGTACTACATTTTTGTCGTAAAATCTTGTTCCTAATATTTTGAGTGCGGGAAGAATCAAGAAAATTCCCACGTAGGTCATAAATTTGAATACAGCCTTTTTCATCTCATCATTATTCCCAACATTTTCTTCATTCTTTATGGATTCATGAGATACGCTTGGACTAATGTCGGTTCCATTCTTACGGAGTCGACACCGGGCCCAAACCAGTATCTTCTGTTGTGGAGAGCTCAGAATCGTCAGCGACGACGTCAGCAAGGCCGAACCTTCACATCGAGCGGGAGCCAAGGAAGGCGCGTCAAGATTCTCCGACCTTTCTTTCCCAACCCAAATAGTCCCGGATGATTCACATCCCAGGGGATTCTTTTGGATAGGGGCGGCGGGAGTAGAGGTTCTGTTTCCTAAAGACGTCGTCGTCTTGCGTCTGATCTTTTTACGAATAACCACTCGACGCGAGGTACAACTAGGTAATACGTGACGTGCTATTTCACGCGGAATAAACGTATCTATGGTGCGCCTTGCGTGCGGTGAGCAGGACCTAACCTACCCCGTTGCTTAGGGGTTCGAGTCCTCTCGGGCGCGCAAACCTTGTTTCGGACAAGCAACGATTCGCTCCGGCTTCCAAACGCATCGTGGCCCCCTCCACTTCAGGAGGGGGCCACGATGATGTGCTCAGGAATTACGGAGCGAAGGGAAGCATCACAGCGTTGACGCCGTGCGCCACCTGCATGTTGCCTTTGTTGATGTCAGCGGCAGACAAGATAACCTTCGCGTTCTTGAAATCCGGTGCGTAGTCACGCAGACGGATGGACGGATCGTCCGAGACGAGAACCTTGGTGTTCTTGCCCTCGGCAGCGGTCGCGAGAACCGCACCGTCAGACTCCAGCGCAATATCAGAGGTGATGGTCGCGCCCGGGATCACGTGGTAGAGCAGCACGGTCTCGACCGTGTCGATTCCCAGACCAGCAACCGCGTCGAACGCATCCGACTCACTCTTGATGTTGTGACCGGCAAGAGCGGACGCCAGGTTCTTAAACGCCTTGTCGGTGGGGGCGAACACCGTGAGTGCGGTGTCACCGTCCGCCAGTAGCGCTACGGGGGAATCAGGCTTGGCAGCAAGAATAGCTTCCGCAGCCTTGGTCAGGATGTCGAAGTCTTTACTGGAGTTATCGAACTCGGCATTGCCGACATCGAGAACGCTGGCGAGACTCGTGTTGCCATCCATGGCCTGGACGGCGGGCGCCGAAACAGCAGCTCCAGCAGCGAAGATAGCGGCGCTTGCCGCAGCTCCGAAAACCTTCGTGGTCTTCTTCATTACTACTCCTACGTTTTTAGTGCGCGCACTGGGCCGTCGCGCATCGGTATAACAGGAGTTCGTTAGTACTCACGAGTTTGGATGCACAAATTCAAAAAAAGTTTTTCGTAACATCATGTTCGTCTAAATTCTGCGCAGATTCCTGCAGGTGCAGCTCATTGCACTTACGTCAATGCTCGACGGCGCTTCCGCAACTTTCGTGCGGGCTCAACAACTAGGTATCGGACCGTTCACAAGATCCGTGACCCATCCACATCAAAATTCGTCTCTTCACTCGGTGATCAGGCACTACTGGCCCGGAGGGGGCTGCGAGGTGCCTATGAATGGAACATATGCATTGAATTTGTCTCACCTGGCCTAAACGAGGTTTAGCCGTGCGAGCCAGCGGGTATACCAAGCATGTCCGAGACGGTCAGGTGAGAATCTGGGCCGACCTGGACGGCAAGACAACTTCACAGTTTCCTCCTCCCTCCATGGGCGGCCCCCGGGAATCCTCCTACCGGGGGCTGTCTGCTGTGAAGGGTGCTCGATCACCCACGCAGGGCCCGTTTCGCCTGAGCAGCGCTTAGGAGGCAGAAGCCGAGAGGACTTCCGTGAAGGTCAGGTCTTTACTCGGCATCAACGATGGAACGTCGAGAACGTCTCCTTCGAACCAGTCCTCATTAGAGGCGACGGTGGGGTACTGATCCAGCGTTGCGTAGAACTCTTCCGGACTCATGGAGAAGATCTCAGCGAACGCAACCTTCCAGTCCGGCTCGGTCAGCTTCGCTGCCTGGAAATCCTTCAAGATCATTTCAAAGGCTCGGGCCTCACTTAGTCCCTGAGCCTCCTGCAACTCTTTCGCGAGCGCAAGGACCATGAATGCAGAGGTGTTGTAATTGATGTCCAGGTCACCGTCGACGTACTCTTCAAAGTCCGCCGGCTGACTCAATCCAGACGCCACGATCGGAAAGAGACCGTTATCGAATTCGCTCTGTCCGTATTCCTGCTGTGAGTAGAACTCCTGGGCGACTTTTGCGCCGCCCTCCCACAACCAGATGGGCGCGTCATTGTCTCGCGTGAGGCCCAGCTGATAAACGTGCCAGTACTCGTGCACGATGACGGAGTACCTTTGCAAGGCGTCGTAGGTGAATTCATCTGCAGAGATCTCCAGAACCATCCAGGTTTCCGATCCGTCACCGGAGATACTCGCCCCACGCATGTCGGGTCTCTCAGGGAACGGATTCTCAACGGCACCATTCCACGCGTAGATGTTCATCGGTGACGACATGCCCGGCACGTCATGCACGCACGCAGGAACCGGGGCCCATTCGCTTAAGTTCCCCATGATGGTGGTGAATTCGTCCACCCACTCGCCGGGCAGGCTGCTATCGAGGTTGTAAGTAAAGGAGAAGTCGCCTTCAGCGTACGGAGTAGACGTATCGCACTGCTCGTCCGAGCCGATGTCTTGTTGGTCCGAGTCGACGTCTTCCTCGTCTGAGCCGATGTCTTGTTGGTCCGAGTCGACGTCTTCCTCGTCTGAGCCGCTGTAAGACCCAACATTTTGGTCATCAACGGCGCCATCCGACCCGGTACCGCAGCCGCTCACCACAACCATGAGCACACCCCCGACAAGGCCGCCTGCGAGTCTCATTGCCGAACGAGTGTTCCCCATGGCTGGATGCTAATTGAGGTTATGGAGACTCGCCTTCGTCACGAAAAGTCGTTCGCTGAATCTTCTCGCGGCTCGCTGCGGTCTCGTCGACCATCAATCGGGGCCTCGTGCACTCGCCAAATGACTGCGTCGAGCCTCGGATTAGCGAGGAAATACATGAGGTCAGATATTCCCTTGCGCAATTGGTCCGCTGTGCAGTGATCAAGAGAGTTCACGCGGCATCGGGCCACGACTGGTCACGCACGGGGTGCTCGACCACGGGGTGGCTTGGCGCGTGCCACTCAACAACATCGAGGACCGTCATCTCACCAAGGGCGTCTTCCAAGACGAAGACAGCCGCTCGATGTTCCACAGGAATGGATTCACGGATCGTGCGGCTCACGCAGCCTCCAGCCACTCGCCGTCTCCGCTGGTGCGTTGGCTGACGAAACGGTGAAACTCTTCGTTGCTGATGCTGGCAGCCAGCGTGCGATACGCGAGCTCTACGGCGGCCTCATTCGCGATCCACGTGTTCATCGGTTACCTCCACTCGTTGTGCTGTTTCGACACAGGAGGTATGCCCAGCGGGAAAGCCCTTCAAACAACCAATTTCCGGCGCGGCGCATAGGTAACGTACGTCGCGAATCGAACATTCCGTACAGCAATCGCCGCCGAATGGACCTCTTCAGGGGGCCCAGATCAACATCGGGTGCGGACCAAGATGAGCGGTCTACTCTCCCGGCGCGCGATAACCCGGCAAATTCGGTCGGATCTGATCGATCTCTTCGGCAGAGAAGATCTGTCGAGTCGAGGTCACTGTTGCCGCTCCGGTCGACTCGACCGCCATCCACAACGCCGCCAAGTTATCGCCATTGGGAACGTCGACGATCACGAAGAAGTGATCATCACCCCCT
>PBSX01000125.1 GCA_002726375.1 Marinovum sp. | reverse complement strand
CTGCGACATGCCCAATCCTGTATCTTTCCGCTATTTCAAAACCAGTCCAGAGATCATCCAGCTTGCGGTGATGCTGTATGTGAGAGTTCCACTCTCACTGAGAAATGTAGAAGACCTTCTGCATGAACGAGGCGTGGACGTAAGTTATGAATCTGTTCGCTATTGGTGGCACCGGTTTGGCTCTCAGTTTTCAAGTCAGATCAAAAAGGGCAGGGCAGGGGGAATGCAGTCTAGTAATTGGAAATGGCATCTGGATGAAGTCTTTGTGAGGCACTGTCAGAATAAACCACCTTGCCTGACAGCATCGTGGAAATTAACTTCTGCGACATGCCCAATCCTTTATTCTTTCGCTACTTCAAAACCAGTCCAGAGATCATCCAGCTTGCGGTAATGCTGTATGTGAGATTTCCACTCTCACTGAGAAATGTGGAAGACCTGCTTCATGAACGAGGCGTGGACGTAAGCTATGAATCCGTTAGATATTGGTGGCACCGGTTTGGCTCTAAGTTCGCAAGCGAAATTAAAAAGCGAAGAGCAGGGGGCATGCAGTCGAGCAACTGGAAGTGGCACCTGGATGAAGTCTTTGTAAAGATAAATGGAGAAAGACATTATCTATGGCGTGCAGTCGATCATGAGGGCGAGGTGCTAGAAAGCTACGTCACCAAGAAGAGGGATAAGAAAGCAGCGCTAAAGTTCATGAAAAAAGCTATGCGTCGGTATGGATCTCCCAATGAGATCGTTACAGATAGGCTACGATCCTACAGCGCAGCAGCAAAAGAGCTGGGCTGTGCAGATAAGCAAGTTACGGGGTTAGACAATTAATTGAAAAGGTTTGGACATCTTTCTAGTGGTGTGAAAGCGCGGCCTGTAGGAGGACATGGCGCAAGGTCGCGCGCGTGTGTGGGATTAGAGGCTTAAAATTTAGTAAAATTAGGAACATAGCCCAATTAAAATGTATAGTTTCGAATTGCTAAAAATGCCTGATCCCTCTATCAAAAAATCAACTGTACGGTGTCGGCACTCCTGCTTTATAGATTTTTTTGAGATGAATCTGGCTTATCACAGCAACGAATTAATTGGAAAATTCAACAATCGTTTTACGTACTTATTCCGTACTGAATAATTTAAATTTGTCTAAGTCATTGATTTTATGGCGCACCCGAGAGGATTCGAACCTCTGGCCTCTGCCTTCGGAGGGCAGCGCTCTATCCAGCTGAGCTACGGGTGCCTTTGCGACGCGGTATAGCGGCTAGGCATTCTCGCCGCAACGATTAAATGCGGCGCTCTAACCTAAGAGGTCTTGGGCCAATTGCAAACCATCCACCAAAGCGTCTACCTCTTGTTTGGTATTATAGAAAGCAAATGAAGCGCGGCAGGATGCTGTAATTCCCAAATGATCCATAAGCGGCCCGGCACAATGCTGACCCGCTCTTACTGCTATGCCTTTTTTATCAAGAATTGTTGAAATATCATGCGCATGCGCTGCCCCCGCCATGGTAAACGAGAAAATTGCGCCTCGCTCATTGGCTGGTCCCTGCAGGTTAAGCCAATTCAACGCCTGTAAACGAGATAGCGCATATTTTACTATGCCATCTTCATGTGCTGCAATATTTTGCATACCTAGATTCATCATATAATCAAGCGCAACACCAAAGCCGATCGTTTGGACAATTCCAGGTGTTCCTGCCTCAAACATCATTGGTGGATCATTATAGATCACGTTGTCTTTGTGAACTTCGCGGATCATATCGCCGCCGCCCATAAACGGTCGCATTTCAAGCATCCGGTCTTTGCGAATAAAGATCGCACCAGAGCCCGAAGGCCCACAAAGCTTATGGCCTGTGATCGCATAAAAGTCGCAGCCAATGTCTGATATATCTACTGGCATATGTGCCGCGGCCTGCGACCCATCCACCAATACGGGTACACCCCTGCTGGCGGCCGCAGAGCAGATGGATTTCACATCCACTTTGGACCCCAGCACATTCGACATATGGGTGACGGCAATGAGCCGGGTTTTCGGCCCAATAGCATCGATGACCGCTTGCGGATCAAGTGCGCCCCTGTCATCGATATCAACCCATGTTAGCTTGATACCATAGCGTTCGCGCATAAACTGCCAGGGGACGATATTGGCGTGATGCTCCATAACGCTTAAAATTATTTCATCGCCCGGCTGCATCACATTCATTGCCCAGCCATAGGCAACCGTATTGATCCCCTCGGTTGTTCCCGAGTTTAAAACAATCTCATTTTCATCAACAACGTTAAGAAATTTCGCGACAATGCCGCGTACTGCTTCATATTTATCCGTTGCCAGATTGCTGAGAAAATGCAGCCCGCGATGCACATTGGCATACTCCTTTGAATAGGCATTAGAGATGGCATCAATCACCACTTGGGGCTTTTGGGAGGATGCGCCATTGTCGAGATAAACCAATGGCTTGTTATTAACCTGCCGGTGCAGAATGGGAAAATCAGCACGGATTTTTTCAACATCAAACCGCATTAACGTGCGCCCCCGAAAAGCCCAAAAAACCCAAGCATGAAAATGAGGCCTAGCATTCCAACCATGGTGCCCAAAAATGCAACCAGCGTAGATTTTATCATATTGTCAAACTTATGCACCTCATCAATGAAGGCAATAAAAATCCAAAACGACCACCCAATTAAGCCAAATTGTACAAACGTCACCAGTATTGTTGGCAAAATCAGAGTGAAATAAGAAACCACTTGCATGCCTAACTGCACAACTTGCAACCAAGCAATCAAGGCCATAACCAGACGGAAACTCCCTTGCCCGGAAAGCTTTTGACCAATCCAGGCAATGCCGATTGCCGTGGCCAAAGTAAGCGTTGTGACAATTGTAGCAAATTGCCAAGGTGATCCAAGCAATCCCACTCGGGCTTCTTCACCATAAAAGACGGCATCAAAGCCAAAAATTAAAACAGTGCTGGCGCAAACCGTTGCCAAAAATAAAGAAAAAATCGCATCATAGGACAGGTCAAGCGCCAAAAACTGCTTTGCGGCGGCTTTGGGTTCAACAAAGCTCTGTCGAAACAGCATTTGTATATTGACACTAGATGTCATTCTGGCTGATGTCCTGCAACCCGAAGACCGGCAATGACAAACCAAATAAAACTTGCCAGCCAGATCACTTCAACAAAGGTTTTCATCGCCGAGGCCCCAATAAATCCACCAATTACCCCAACCACAAGCAGCAAAGGCGCCGTGGCCAGAAATGCCCAAAATATTGCAGTTCTTGTTTGAGCGCCCGAGCGTTTTGATCCCATAAGATAGCCGATAAACTGAACCAGCCCAGCCAAAATGTAGAACATTAACGGGGCCAGAAAAATCCAGGCATATAATGCTCCACCTATCAACATATCAAGAGCTTGCCCTTCAGTAAAAGACTGTCGTGCCAATCGGGGCCACTGTGCAATAAAAGCAATAACACAGCCCCCAGCCAAGAACCCCAACGCCCTATCTTCGCGTGCTCCATTGGCCACAAATTGTGCGACGACGACCTGTGGGCGGTGGTAACTTCTAATAATATTCCCAATCAAAGACATCTTACATGCGCCGCCTTGCTAGCCAGCCTTCAACCCATTCTACAACGCACTCTCTGAGCTGTGCATCATCAATTTCATTCACCGCTTCCGCCAGAAAAGACAAAGTGAGCATATCAGTCGCCATTGCCTGCGGAACGCCGCGAGACCGAAGATAAAAGAGTGCATCTTCGTCCACCGCGCCTGATGTAGAGCCGTGTGAACACGCGACATCATCCGCATAAATTTCTAATTCAGGCTTGGCAAGAAACTGGCTATCTTCATCAAGCAGCAGGGATTGACTGATTTGATATCCATCCGTTTTTTGTGCATGCTGTTTGACTAAAATCTTTCCCTGAAAAACGCCGGTCGCTCCATTTCGGAGCACTTTCTTAAAGACCTGGCGACTTTCACATCCCACTGCATCATGGGTCACAAAGACAGTGTCATCATGAACAAAATCACCATCACCAACGCAGGCGCCTGCCACATGGGCAACACCATCATCTCCAAGCAATTCAATAACACATTCATTGCGGGTCAGAGCCCCGTTTGCAGTCAGTGTGAAAGACTTAAAGGTACTTTCCTGCTGTAACCTTGCAAAGTGATGCGTTGTTGCAAGCCGTTGATGATCGCGGCCTTGAATCCGGATATGGCGAAAGCTACCTGCCGCACAGATATCTGTTTCCAATACTAAATTACTGCGCGCTCCAATGGAACCGCTTTCCAAGAGAGATAAAGAAGCCCCGCTATCAACTTTTATAATATGATGAAGCATCACATCACAGGATTCGTTTTGCCGCAAATAAATTAAATGCAAGGGTTTTGATATGGCGCCCTTTGCATGCACTAAAACCCCGTCGTCGGCCAACGCGGTGTTCAAGGCCGCCAAAGGGCGCGCAACGGGTGACTGTCCAGCGGTTTCCAAATTCCCAAAAATATCTGCCGCCCAATGCTCATCTAGAGCTTGGGTTTGCGATAACAACTCAATGCTGAGCTCTTGCCCTTCCAAATTATCCGACATTTCCGGGGAAAACACACCATCGACAAACACTATTTTAATCTGGTCAAAACCTGAAAAGATCGCTTGATCTTCGCTGCTCAACAGTGCCGCTGTCGGCGCCGCCGCCTCAGTCAGCCTATCTGGCCGTGTATACCTCCAGTATTCGTCACGCCGGTTTGGCAAGCCCATTGATTGAACGCGAGCCCTCGCGTTTACACGCTGCTGCTCTGACCAACCTTGATCAGTGGGATTTTCCGCACGGTCAAGCCAAAGATCAACCAACGTGTTACTAGGCTTGGCAAACCCCATCTAGGCAACCTCCGCAAGAATGTCTGAATACCCGTTGGCTTCAACTTCTAGGGCAAGTTCAGGACCGCCTGTTTTCACAATCTTGCCATCAGCCATAATGTGAACAACATCAGGCGCAATATGATCTAACAGCCGTTGATAATGGGTAATCACCAAAAATCCGCGATTTTCATCCCGCAAAGCGTTAACACCACGGGCAACAAGTTTCATGGCATCAACATCAAGACCACTATCGGTTTCATCCAAGATGCACATTTTAGGTTCTAGAAGAGCCATTTGAAGAATTTCATTTCGCTTTTTCTCACCGCCGGAAAAGCCAACATTGACCGGTCGCTTCAGCATTTCTGCGTCAATTTTCAAACTCTTCGCCTTTTCCCGCACAACTCGCAGGAACTCTGCCGCGCTCATTTCCGCTTCTCCCCGCATCTTTCGCTGGGAATTTAGCGCCGTGCGTAGAAAGGTCATGTTTCCAACCCCAGGTATTTCAACCGGATACTGAAACGCTAAAAATAGCCCCGCAGCAGCCCGTTCCTCGGGCTCAAAGTCAAGTATTTCCTCGCCCCGAAGCATCACACTTCCATCTGTGACCTGATAACCAGATTTTCCGCTTAAAACGTATGAAAGTGTTGATTTTCCAGATCCGTTGGGCCCCATAATGGCATGCACTTTGCCGGCCTCAACCTTGAGATCGACGCCTTTCAGGATTTGTTTGTCTTCTTCTTCCAAAGAAACGTGTAAGTTTTTGATTTCTAGCATTCCAGTTTCCTTCAGGGGTCTTTGTGGCCTGTCTATGTTACGGTTAGGGTTAAATTACAACCGCTGTTCCGCTTACTGACACCATGAGCATCGACTGCCCGACCACTTCATAATCTAAATCAACGCCAACAACAGCGTTTCCACCTTTGCTTTTTGCACTTTCTTCCAACTCTTGCATTGCGACTTCACGCGCCTCTGCCAATTTTGTTTCATAGGCGCCTGACCGTCCCCCGATCACATCGGTGATCGATGCAAAGATATCACGTACCACATTGGCGCCCATAATCGCCTCTCCGACCACAACACCGCGGTATTCTTTGATCGTTTTCCCTTCGATACTGTGAGTGGTGGTGATTATCATTTGCTGCATCCTTTTTCTTGTTTAGAGACTGTCACAGAGCCCATTTGGGTCATAAGTATGTGACTTCCAAAATCCCAATCTTTGAATGAATTGAGAAATGAAAACCTTGGTCTCTTTGCTAACCAACTGAACCTTCGAGCGATATTGCCACCAACTGCTGTGCCTCCATTGCAAACTCCATTGGAAGCGCCTGCAGCACTTCTTTACAAAACCCGTTCACAACCAACGCCACAGCCGCTTCTTCATCCATGCCGCGCTGGCGGCAATAAAACAGCTGATCATCATCTACTTTTGAAGTGGTTGCCTCATGCTCTGCACGCGAAGAGTTATTTCTGACTTCAATATACGGAACAGTGTGCGCCCCGCAGTTACCACCAATGAGCAAACTGTCACATTGCGTGTAATTTCGGCTATTCTTTGCCTTTGGATGCATGGAAACTAAACCGCGATATGTATTTTGAGCAACCCCGGCAGAGATACCTTTGGATACAATGCGGGACTTGGTATTTTGCCCAAGATGCACCATTTTCGTGCCGGTATCTGCCTGCTGGTGATTATTGGCAATTGCAATCGAATAAAACTCACCCTGTGATTCATTGCCGCGCAAAATACATGACGGGTATTTCCAAGTGACAGCAGAGCCGGTTTCCACTTGCGTCCACATAACCTTTGCCCGATCACCGCGACAATCAGCACGCTTCGTTACAAAATTATAAATACCACCATTGCCGTCTTCATCCCCTGGGAACCAATTTTGCACTGTGGAATATTTAACTTCTGCATCTTCTTCGACAATGATTTCGACCACTGCAGCGTGAAGTTGCGCGGTATCACGCTTTGGCGCGGTGCAGCCTTCTAAATAACTGACATAAGAGCCTTTATCGGCAATGATTAAAGTGCGCTCAAACTGTCCCGTATTTTCTGCATTGATCCTAAAATAGGTACTCAATTCCATCGGGCAGCGGACGCCCGGTGGGATGTAGACAAACGATCCATCCGAAAAAACAGCACTGTTGAGGGTGGCAAAATAGTTATCTGACACTGGAACAACTGTGCCCAAATATTTTTTCACCAGTTCCGGATGCTCTTTAATCGCCTCGGAAATCGAACAAAATATAACCCCCGCCCTTTTCAGCTCGGCTTGAAAAGTGGTGCCGACGGAGACGCTATCAAACACAGCGTCTACAGCAACTTTGCGGCCTTCTGCTGGGGCATTTTCTGCGCCCTCTACCCCTGCCAAAATCATTTGTTCTTTCAAGGGAATGCCTAGTTTTTCATAGGTGGCAAGCAATTTTGGGTCGACCTCATCCAGAGATTTAGGCTTTTCAATCATGGATTTTGGACGGGCATAATAATACAAATCCTGATAATCTATTTCAGTATAGCTGACCATCGCCCAGTTAGGCTCTTTCAACTGCTCCCACCGCTCAAGAGCCTGCAAGCGCCAGTCGGTCATCCACTCAGGTTCTTCATTATTTTTAGAGATCAATTTCACAATATCTGGATTTACGCCTTTCGGGGCATAGTCCATGTCAATCTCAGTATTCCAGCCATACTTGTAGGTTTGACCAACCTCATGAACTGCTTCCACAGTTTTTTGATCAACCCCCTCCTTGACCTCGATTTTATCCAAAGTTGCCATTCAAGGTCTCCTGTTCATTCTGTGCAGTCATAGCGCGAGCAGCCCATTTTTTATATTGTTTTGACCAACTTTCAACCAGCCAATCTATGTCCTTTTGTCGGGTTTCAGGCCCCAAACTTACCCGCAAGGCAGATCCCGTACTGCTTGCCCCAAATCCCATAGCCCGCAAAACGCGGCTTTCTTTTACTTTGCCGCTTGAACAAGCCGATCCGGCGGAAACGGCCAGCCCAGCCAAATCCATCTGCATCACTTGCGTTTCACCTTTCCAGCCTTGGGTCACCATGCAAGTTGTATTTGGTAATCTAGGTCGCGATTTCCCTATAAAAATAGTAGACGCAGATATTTGTTCAATACTATTTTCTAGAATGTTTCTAAGTTTTTCAACATGCGCCCAAACCCCCTGCTCAACATCGCGGATTGCGGCCTCTGCGGCCGCTCCAAAACCGGCGATGCCAACAAGGTTTTCAGTACCCGAGCGCCGCCCCATTTCTTGGCCGCCGCCCTTGATCTGAGCTGCGAGTTCAGTTCCACGCTTGATCACCAAAGCACCGATCCCTTTTGGGCCTCCTATTTTATGGGCTGAGATCAATCCCATCTGAGCCCCGGTCCAATTGAAGGCAACGGGTAATTTGCCAAAGGCTTGGGTCATATCGCAGACCGCCACCCCTTTAGGCAAAGTTTGGAGTATGCCCGTTTCTGAGTTGGCCAATTGCACTGCACTTCTTTCAGGTTCGTGAACTGTGATTTGTCCTTGTTTATCGATACTTAAGTCAGTTTTGCACCATGCACGTACAGCTTCGTGCTCGACATCAGCGCAGCTAAAAGCGCGACCATGCAACGCCAGACCAGCTGCTTCGGTCGCCCCAGATGTAAAAATAATATCTGCGCCTTGGGCACCCAAGGCTTGTGCGATTTGCTCACGCGCCCGCTCAAGAATTGCCTTTGCGGCCCGCCCCTCAGCATGAACTGACGATGGGTTACCCACGCAATCCATTGCCTGAACCATCGCTTGCCTTGCCTCTGACCTCAGCGGAGCGCTGGCATTATAATCAAGATACGCCCGATCCATCACTCATCGACAACAGCAAAAATATTCGGAACTGCCGGACAAGGCACAAGATCGTTTTCGATCACATCCGACAAGCGTGTTTGATGCAAGAAAACATAAACATGGGCGCTCAGACCTTCCCAAAGGCGGTTGGTTAATGATTGAGACTTACTACCAGATAGACCGCCAGATGCACCCGCACCCTTATACAATGCATCCACTGTTTCATCGACAGCTGACAGCACATCAATCACTCGAATCTCGTGCATTGATTTTGCCAGTCGGTAACCTCCGCTTGGCCCTCGAACAGAATCCACTAATCCCTTGCGACGCAGTTTTACAAACAATTGCTCAAGATACGCCAAGGAAATATCTTGCCTTTTTGATATATCACCAAGCGTCACCAATTCCTGACCACTCTGCAGAGCGATATCAGTCAAGGCGACCATCGCATAGCGCCCCTTTGTACTTAGTTTCATTTAGCTTTCCCGCAAATTGATTGACCTAACGGCCAGCAACGCTTATCTGCATGTCAACCGAACAATCCTGTCCGTGTTTAGAATTGTTCTAAGTTAGCCAACCGGTTTTGTCAAGAATAAGCAAACGGCTTTTGAGGAGATATCAGAAACCATGCCCGAGGTAATTTTTCCTGGCCCCGAGGGCCGTCTAGAAGGTCGTTATCACCCACAAAAAGACCGCGATGCCCCCATCGCGATTGTTCTGCATCCGCACCCTCAATTTGGCGGAACAATGAACAATAAGGTGGTCTACAACCTGCACTATGCCTTTTATAACATGGGCTTTACCGTTTTACGTTTTAATTTCCGAGGCGTGGGTCGCAGTCAAGGCGAATATGATCAGGGTGTTGGTGAACTCAGCGATGCGGCTTCAGCACTAGATTATCTTCAGTCCATGAACAATAATTCAAAACATTGTTGGGTGGCGGGATTTAGCTTTGGAGCCTGGATCGGCATGCAATTGTTGATGCGCAGGCCTGAGATCACAGGTTTTATTTCCGCCTCACCACCTGCAAATATGTATGACTTTTCCTTTCTCGCGCCCTGCCCTTCATCAGGCTTGGTTATCAACGGTACAGAAGACCGCATTGCGCCGCCGGCTGACACCGTCGGTCTGGTTGATAAGCTGCATGAGCAAAAAGGGATTACGATTACTCATACCGAGCTTGAAGGCTCGGGACATTTTTTTGAAAATCAACATATGGACACGATGATTGATCATGTCACAGGCTATGTCAAAAGGCGTCTGACAGAAAACACGCGCTAACCTTGAGGGAATAAGTTAAATTCTGCCCCCTTAAGCGGGGGGCGGGGCAGAAGATTTGGCTCTTTTGGACTTATTTTCCAATATAACTTTTTCGGCGAGATCTTTTGCGACAGCAAACGCACCTTTGATCTTATCCGCATCTTTTTTCCAATCGCGCCGGATGACCAGTTTGTTTTCCTTGATTCTGGCCAGCCCCCGCTGGTCTTCCAGAAACTCGACCAGCCCTTTTGGCGAGGCAAACTTATCGTTGTGAAATTGGATGATAGCACCTTTTGGCCCGCCATCCAACTTTGCAATGCCCGCTCGTTTGCACATGGATTTTATGCGAACTACCAGCATTAACGTATTAACCTCTCGGGGCAGCTTTCCAAATCGGTCAATTAGTTCTGCGGCAAAGCCTTCCAATTCAACCTTTTTGCTGAGGCTCGATAACCGCCGATACAGACCAAGTCTTTCATCCAGATCAGGCACATAGCTTTCTGGGATTAACACAGAGACCCCAAGGTTGATTTGTGGTGCCCATTGGTCATCCGCTTGCGATAGGCCCTCTAATTCTCCGGCTTTAATTTTTGCTATCGCCTCTTCAAGCATCGATTGATAAAGTTCGTAGCCGACCTCGCGCATTTGCCCAGACTGCTCTTCACCCAGCAAATTACCAGCCCCTCGAATATCCAGGTCCTGCGAAGCAATCGAAAATCCGGCGCCCAGCGTGTCAAGTGATCCAAGCACTCTCAGACGCTTCTGCGCCGTTGGTGTTAATTTGGCCTTGGGCTTAACGGTGACATAGGCATAAGCACGGGTTTTTGAGCGCCCGACCCGGCCCCTAATTTGATAGAGCTGCGCCAACCCAAACATATCTGCTCGATGCACCACCATGGTGTTTGCGGTTGGAATATCCAGACCTGATTCGACGATGCTGGTGGCCAAAAGCACATCATATTTGCCATCGTAAAAAGCGTTCATGCGCTCATCAAGCTGACCTGCAGCCATCTGACCATGGGCCACAACATAGCTAAGCTCGGGAAGTTGGTCCTTTAAAAATTCTTCAATTTCAGGCAGATCACTTAACCTTGGAACGACATAAAAGGATTGCCCGCCCCGATAATGCTCTCTGAGCAATGCTTCGCGAATGGTCACGGCATCAAATTCGCTGACATAGGTGCGAATGGACAAGCGATCTACTGGCGGAGTGCCGATAATTGACAAATCCCGCACCCCAGACAGAGATAGCTGCAACGTGCGCGGGATCGGGGTCGCGGTTAAAGTCAGCACATGAATATCCGAACGCATTTGTTTCAGCCGCTCTTTGTGCTGCACACCGAAATGTTGCTCTTCATCAATAATCAAGAGCCCCAAATTCTTGAAACGAATATTTTTTGCCAGCAATGCGTGCGTGCCGATCACAACATCCACTGTTCCGGCTGCAAGGTTATCACGGGTTTCCTGAGCTTCTTTTGCACCTATAAATCGGGACAGTTGCCGAACCTCGAGCGGAAAGCCCCGAAAGCGGTCTTTGAAGCTTTGCGCATGTTGCCGGGTCAACAAAGTTGTGGGTGAAATCACCGCAACCTGTACGCCAGACATCGCGGCAACAAAAGCAGCCCGCATTGCAACTTCAGTTTTTCCAAAGCCGACATCGCCACAAATCAACCGGTCCATAGGTAATCCAGAGGTCAAATCAGACACGACCTCGGTGATTGCGCCCATCTGGTCATCGGTTTCTTGGTACGGAAAACGTGCACAAAAGGCATCCCACATGCCCATGGGCGGCTCTAAAATTGGTGCTTTTCGTAGTGCACGCTCGGCAGCAACGTTGATCAGTCGCTCGGCCATATCGCGAATTCGTTGCTTTAAGCGCGCTTTTTTTGCTTGCCATGCCCCACCGCCAAGGCGGTCCAAAAGTCCATTTTCATGGCCAAATTTACTCAGCAATTCAATATTTTCAACGGGCAAATAAAGCCGCGCATTTTCTGCATATTCCAGCAAAAGACACTCATGCGCAGCACCAGCAGCTGTGACCACCTCTAATCCGCGATAACGGCCCACACCATGATCAATATGAACAACCAAATCCCCGACCGATAAACTTTGGGTTTCGGTTAAGAAATTTTCCGCCTTCTTTCGCTTTTTGGCCCGATGGATCAACCGATCTCCAAGCACGTCCTGCTCGGAAACCACGGTTAAATTGTTGGTTTCAAATCCGTGCTCCAGCGCCCAAACAGCTAAATACAGCCCCCGTTCACCCAAGCTTTTGCCGTTGGTGACAGGTAGGGCGCCTTGCAGATTTTGATCTTCGAGCAACCCACCAATACGCTCTCGAGCGCCCTCAGAATAGCTTGCAATTACCACAGGCCCTTGCGCCATTTTGGCTTTAATATGGTCTGCTAAGGCGCTAAAAAGGTTTATATTTTCACTTTGTCTTTCTGGCGAAAAGTTGCGTCCTATGCGGCCGCCTGCGGCCACCACGCCCAAACCAGTACTTT
>PBSX01000124.1 GCA_002726375.1 Marinovum sp. | reverse complement strand
ATCTGAGTTCGGCGGACCTGGCTGAAATCTCCGACATTCAACGCAGAATCGAGCAAGGGGTGGATGTCACGGAGTTTTTGATACTGGATCGGGAGTTCCATATGGCGACTTACACCGGTTGTAGCGATGAACAGCTCATGTTGTCTGTGGTCCGGCTGTGGAACTCAACACAGCATTACCGACGAGCGTTCATGTCGCTAAGGGGATCAGGGCGCGGGCAGATCGTCAACGCGGAACACCGGCTCCTTATCGAGGCCATAAGCCGCCGCGATACCGAAGACGCTGAGTTGTACCTGCTAGGCCATATTCGTCGAACGCGAAAAGAACTCGTCCTTCATCCGGAGGTTTTTTCTGAAGCGTCGTGATTACGCGAGCCGTGGGATGATGCGTTCCTCGCGAAGCCGTTCGAACAAGTCCAGGAAAGACATGAGACTTGGCTGGTAGTCCAGAAACCCCATCAGCCTGCTTTTGGACATGTCGGCGAAGGTTTCGACCTCTCGACCGAGATCGGCGTCAGTGTGCCACCACGATGCAAGATTCGTAGCCCTGTAGGGCTGGAGATCGTGCTTGCTGGTGAGGGACGCCCAGGCCTCGTCCGCCTTGCCGAGACGGTCGTCGAGAGGTGTTGGATGGCCGGGGTATTCGGCGACGGTTGCTCCGAGCGCTTCACCTAGCAACGGCCACATTTGGCGCCAACGGAACACGTCTCCGTTCACCGTGTTGAAGGCCTGGTTCGCGGCGGCGGGTTCCGTTGCCGACCAGCGCGCGTGTCGACCGAGCAGGCGGGCGTCGGTGATGTCTGTCACTCCGTTGAGTTGTTGGGGTGAGCCAGGGAATGTGAATTCTTCACCCGTGGCAGCACAGAGGCTTCCGTAAATTGCCAGGGTCACGCCCATGTTCATCGCGTTGCCAAGCGCCCAGCCGATCATCGTGTGCGGACGGTGAACAGACCACGTGAAGCCCTGTTGTTCGGCCGCCGCGAACAGGATGTCCTCTTGGGTGTAGTAGAAGTTTTGGTAGGGAACGCGGTCCATCGATTCCCGGAAAGGAGTCTCCATCGGGGTGGACGCGTACGCCTCGAACGGGCCGAGATAGTGCTTTAGCCCCGTGATGAGAACCGCATGCTCTAGCTTGGCCGTCTCCGCAAGCACCTCGAGGGTGTTGCTCAGCATGGCCCCGTTGACGGCGCAGTTCTCTGCCTCTGTGGCTTGTCGTTGCCACGTGGTGAAAAACAGGTGGGAGATGTCGAGATCGTCGAGGGCGCTGCGAATCGACTCGGGGTCGAGAACATCCGCCTGCACGTGTGTAACGCCAGGGATGGGGTTGGCCACCGTGCGTGAAAGTCCAGTGACGGTCCACCCTTCCTCGAGAAGCGCGGTTGCCGTGTTGTACCCGGCGATGCCCGTGACCCCAACTATGAGGGCATTACGACGCGTCATGACTCTTCCCTTCGGTCGGTCGACGCGGAAGATAATCGCGTTTTGTAGACGATCCGTCAAGTGTGAATTAACATTTGGGGCTGGCAGGCGAAATAAATGCTGGTAACAAGTGGAGGTTGGACCTATGGCTGGACGGGTAGCGGGAAAGCGCATCGTGGTCACGGGATCAGGCAGCGGCCTTGGTAGAGCCATCGCTGAGGAGCTCGCGAATGAGGGAGCCTTCGTCGGCGTCTTGGACCTGGATCCCACCAACGCTCAGCAAGTCTCGGATGAAATTCAGCGAAACGGGAGATCCGCGTCGGCGCTCCGAGCAGACGTGCGATCCCGAAACGACGTGGCTGCGGCACTCGACGAATTCGTTGATACTGCCGGTGGGTTGGATGTGATCTTTAACAACGCGGGCTTCAACGTGCCTATGCACTTTCTGGACGTCACGGAAGATAACTGGAATTCGGTCATGGACGTGAATGCTTGGGGCACTCTCGTTGGAATGCAGGAGGCGGCTCGCCGAATGATTCCGGGAGGAGGCGGGAAGATCGTTAATACGTCGTCGATAGCTGGCAGACAGGGGTATCCAAGTTTCGCGCCTTACTGCGCGAGCAAGTTTGCGGTTAACGCTCTGACCCAGGCGGGTGCCCGTGCGCTGGCTGAGCACGACATCACCGTCAATGCATTCGCACCGGGAGTCGTTGACACTCCTTTGTGGGAACAACTCGACGCGGACCTGATGGCCATTGGCGACACCGAAAAGCCGGGAGAAGCCATGGCGGCCTTCTCTGCGGGAATCCTTCGTGGCCGGGCAGCCCTTCCACACGACCTAGTGGGCACGGCACTCTTTTTGGCATCAACCGACTCTGACTACCTGACAGGGCAAGTCTTCATGGTTGACGGAGGAATGGTCCTCGTGTGAGACAAAGGTGAGCACCTATGCTGACGCTTGGAAGGGAAGGTAAGCCTCGGGACAGATCTTGAAGGGAGATCCACTCGTGTCGGACACGGTTGTTGGGTCTAGCGCATTGTCGGGGGATGAGGCAGTGGATGACCTCGGGTCGCGCCTTAAAGACGTTCGTCTCCGCTCAGGCATGTCGCTTCGTGAGGTATCCCGCCAGCTGGGAGTTTCTCCTTCGTTCGTCTCGCAGATGGAGAACGGAAAATCCCTTCCGTCGGTTGCAACGTTGTATGCCGTGGCTCAGTTACTGAATGTTTCCATTGACGAACTGTTCGGAAACGTCCCACAGCCATCGGGGCAACAGCCGCAGGTAGGTGTCGTTGACCCCGTCCATCAAGATAGAGCCCGATCGTTTGTCGCCGAGGACGTTGTGGTTGACCGTTCTGATTTTGCTACACCATCGGATCCGTGGAGTGAAGAGGACGGATCGGCTGGTTTGAGGATCGTTCGACCCGAAGAGCGACCCCGGCTAGTGATGGATTCCGGTGTGGTTTGGGAGCAGTTGGCGCCGGAAGCAAGTCGAGGGCTTGATGTCCTCGAAATCATCTACCCTCCTGGGGCCTCATCCACGAACGATTCTCGGATGCTTCGACACGCGGGTGTGGAGTATGGGTACATCCTTGCTGGCAGGGTCCAGTTGACCTTCGGATTCGAAACGCATCTACTGGAGGCTGGAATGTCCATTCAACTGGACCCGATGGTTCCGCATCTGTTGACGAATCCGGGTAACGTCGAGGCTCGGGGAATCTGGGTCTTCCACCACAGCGGATAGCGTCACGCGGCGTCAGCCTCCTTGCTCGGCAAGCACTGCTAGCCGTCAATCAATTGTTCAGCCTTGATGGACAGTAGTTCCCTCTGTGCCTATCATGCGCTCAGTAGTGCTAAACACTCAACAGCGTCGGCCCCTGGGAGTTGAAATGAAAGCCCTCCAGTTCACCGCACCCGGAGAATTTTCGATGAATGACCTCGACGTTCCAGTTATCGGACCTGATGAGGTGTTGCTCGCGAGTCGTGCTGTGGGCATTTGCCACTCGGATATTGAGCTCCTTGAAGGCCGCTACATCATCCCGTTCGCTTATCCGATAATTCCGGGGCACGAATGGTCAGCAGAGGTGATGGAGGCCGGAAGCAATGTCTCCGCCCTGAAGCCAGGGGACCGCGTGGTTGGTGAATGCGTGATTGGAATGGACCATTTTGGCTTCAGCATCAGTGGTGCGGGAGCAGAGTTTTTTGTTGCGAAGGAGTCGTGGCTGCACAAACTGCCAGACGGTGTGAGTTGGACGCAAGGGGCCCTGGTGGAACCCTTCAGTTGCGGCTACTACGCGACCGTGCGGGCAGACAACCTTGATGGCAGCGACACAGTACTCGTGTACGGAGCGGGGCCCATTGGATTGGGAACGATCGCAGCCTCCGTTGCGAAAGGTGCTCGAGTAATCGTGGCTGAGCCGTCGGCTGAGCGGGTTGCAATAGCCGAGCGTCTCGGCGCGAATGCGTCTGTCGACCCGACCGCTGATTCCTTCCTTGATGAGGTTGCGGATCTGACATCCGGCGTCGGAGCTTCTGTCGTTTTCGAAGCAAGCGGAAAGCCTCAGGCGATGGCTTCGGCTCTTGAAACTGCCGCATTCCGTGCGCGTCTCGTATACATCGGAATCGACGTAGGTGGTAGCGCTCAGGCCAAGATGGGAATGTTTCAGTCAAAGGAGCTTCAGGCGCGGGGCATCATCGGTTCCCCAGGAGTCTGGCCGCAGACGATCGAATTTTTGTCGCGGACTGGCATCGATCTCTCACCTCTCGTCACATCGAGCTTCCCGCTGGTTGAGGCGGATCAAGCAATTCATACTGTTCTAGACGATAAGTCTCAGGTCAAGGTGCATTACACCTCGGAAGCGTTCTGATATGCGAGCTGGTGTTCTGTACGGCCGCCAAGATCTTCGCGTGGAAGCGCAACCCGACCCGCATTGCGGCGATGACGACGTTTTGATTGAAGTCGCCTTCAACGGCCTCTGTGGGACCGACGCCACGGAGTACAGCAAGGGGCCCATGATGGTTCCGCTCGAATCACGTCACCTGGGTAGCGGTCATGTGGGCCCAACGATCTTGGGCCATGAGTTTGTGGGAACAGTTGTTGATGCGGGTGTGAATACGCGATCTCGAGTCGGAGAGCGTGTTGCGTGCGGTGCCGGTGTCTCTTGTGGTCAATGCGATCGGTGTGTAGAGGGGCGAACCAATCTTTGTCGGGGGTATTACACTTTAGGCTTGAGCGCCAACGGTGGATTGGCGGAATTTGTTGCCGCGCCCTCCAACACATGTGTTGGGATACCCGATGGTGCCTCGGACAAGGAAGCGGGGCTGGCCCAGCCTCTTGCGGTGGGTATGCACAGCGTTAATCGAGCCCAGATCACAGCAGGCGATTGCGTTGCCGTGCTGGGAGTGGGGGCGATTGGTTCCTTCATATGCACGGCGTTGCGAAACCACGATGGGCCCGTTGTCGCTGTGGACGTAGACCCCAAGCGCCTCGAGGTGGCACGGCAATTGGGGGCCGCAGAGACTGTCTGCGTTCCACCCGATGCGTCTGTAGCGGATTTGCGGGACGCGATCCCGAAAGCGGTCGACGTCGTCTTTGAGGCGTCGGGAGTAGCGGGGGCTGCGGAGAAAGCATTCGGTCTTGTTCGAAACGGCGGTGAGGTGACCCTTGTCGGCCTCAACAAGACACCGGAACCCTTGAATCTTTCGGACATAGTGCTGAGGGAAGTAAACATGCGGTCGACCGTGGCTCACGTATGCGCCAGCGATATTCCCGCAGCACTAGACCTCTTGGCTGATTTTCCATTGACGGAGATCCTCCCTACGAGGGTGATCTCCCTGGGGGCAGTCGTTCGCGATGGGATGGAGCCGCTTTCACGCGGAGCTGCGAGCGGCAAAATTCTTGTGGACCCTCGCGATGGCTAGAGTCACAGTTCTCGGAATTGGGCGCATGGGGCAGGCCATGGCTGAGAAACTTGCACTCGCCGGCCACCACGTCACTGTGTGGAATCGCACGCCCAAACCAGCGAAAGAGTTGGCTGCACGTGTTGGTGTGGCTCACTCATTGACCGCGCACGAAGCAGTGTCAAGCGCAGACCTGATCATTAGCATGTTGTCCACCGGAGAGGTGACGACATCTGTCCTTTTGGATGAACAGCTTCTGCAAGCTATGGAAGATGGCGCAATTGTTTGCGACATGGCGACAAGTGGCGTTGCGGCCGCTGTTGCGCTGGACGGTGCCTTACGTCAAAAAGGCTTCCGATTTATAGACGCGCCGGTGTCAGGTAGCGTTCCGACAGTGATGGCCGGTCAGTTGCTGGTTATGGCCAGTGGAGATGAGAGCGCGGTGCGAGAGGCGGAAGCTGTGCTGCGGGCTTTCGCCAAGCGAGTGGCGTTCGTTGGTGCTGTCGGAGCTGGGCAGTCCATGAAATTGTCGGTGAACCTCGTCGTTCATACCCTAAATTCAGCGTTGGCCGAAGCTCTAGCATTAGCGGAAAGTGGCGGAGTCTCCCGTGAAGACGCCTACGGAATCTTCACCGATAGCGTGATTGCGGCTCCCTTCGTCTCCTACAAGCGGGCAGCATTCCTGGACGACGCCACACCGGTGGCGATGAGCCTGGATCTCACGGTCAAAGATCTTGGGCTTATCACTGACTTCGCCCGAGTCCGAGGAGTTTCGGCGACAGTTGCCGAGGCGGTACTGGCGGAAGTTCGCGAGGCTTGCGACGCGGGCTGGGGTTCCCGGGACATGGCAGACCTGGTTCGTTTTTTGTCGTAGGTATCGCACATGGCCGCAGGGGAGAAGTGTTCAGCCTGAATTAAAGTTTGAGCGTTATGCCCTGTCGATGCAGATGGTGTGCCGAATGTGGTCAGCGCATGTAGGGCCTTTTGTCCAGCCGCCACAGCCAGTTTCCGAAGAAAAACCATCGTTACCGACTTGTGATGTTCTTTTGACGTGAACATCCGGAGGGCTACGTACAGTCCTACTAAACGTTAGCCGAGGCGGGCGAATTTGGTGAGGTGGTGCTGTGGCACTCGATACGGCGGTGGAGGAGTCCACCCCGGCCGTTCGGGATCGAGCGGGGCTGTGGAACCGCATTCCTCGAGGCCTGATCACCATCTCTATCGGCGTGCTCCTGCTCTTCCTTGTGAGCGCCGTCTTCGCCCCGTCGAGCGTCACGAAGGGTCCACTGCTGGGAATGCTTCCGTTCGCGGCCGTCCTCGCGATTGTTTCCCTTGGTCAAACTCTGGTCGTCCAACAAGGCGGCATAGACATTTCCATCATGGGAGCTGTTTCTCTCACTGTGGTGATTGCCACCCACGGAGCCGACGGTGATGACTCACGGGTTGCGCCGGCACTTTTCACGGCCCTCGTAGTCCTGGTGATCGCCGGACTCGTGAATGGCTTCCTCGTTGGCCGGGTCGGACTAAATCCGATTATCGCGACGCTTGGAATGAATGCTGTGCTCTATGCAATAGTGCTCGGATATTCTGGTGGTATTCCGCAGATGAACGCAGATCTGCTCTCATCCATGGCATCAGGCCTGACGTTCGGAATACCCAACGCGGTCTTCTACGCGGTAGCGGCGGTCATCGTAGTCACGGTCGCTGTAAAGAGAACTGTTCCCGGACGCAGGTTTGAGGCAGTCGGCGCAAACCCAACGGCCGCGTGGGCTGCCGGACTGCGGGTGAAGAACCAGCAGATGAGTGCCTACGTCTGGGCCATGGTCTTGTACTGGCTGGGTGGCGTGCTTCTCGCGGGCATCCTCAAACAACCGACTGCGTACCAGGGAGACGACTACCTGCTGCCCTCCGTGGCTGCCGTGGTACTCGGTGGCACGTCCCTCTTGGGTGGTCGTGGATTCCCCGTCGCAACGGCCCTTGGAGCTTTGTTCTTGTCTCAACTTTCGAACTTCGTCCTCGGATTGGGAGTGTCCTTCGCTATACGAACGATCGTGGAAGCTCTTGCGCTTGTTATCGGTGTTGCGCTCTACACGCTGAACTGGAAAGGCATTCGTGCGCGAATGACAGACAAGAATCCGTCAGGAAGCCCACCGGGTGGTTCCTGACCAATGAGTTTCGGCTTGCGCCGAAAAACCAAGGTGCGGCTCGTGGGCCGCCTCGACAACGAAGGGAAAAGCAGATGAAGCGGAATCGCATCATCTTGACGACGGGAGCCGCGGTAACGGCGTTGGTGCTTGCCGCCTGCGGCAGCTCATCGGATGGCGACTCGGCAGCGGAGGCTCCCGAGGAGGATGCTGCCTCGTCAGAGGAAGTAGTCGAAGAGGTGCCGGAGGAAGAGCCCGCCGACGACTCAGGCAGTGACGACTCGGGAGCTGACGATGCTGCAGACAGCGGAGACGGCGATGTTCCACCATGGTGTGGTCCGAACGAGATCACTCTCGGATTCGCTGACGGGTTCGGAGGAAACAACTGGCGTCTGGTGACGACAGAAACTGGTCGACGTGAAGCGGCCAAGTGCCCAAGCGTCAAGGAATTGATCTACACGGACGGTCAGGGAGACCTGCAGAAGTCCATTTCGGATATCCAGGGGCTCGTATCGCAGGGCGCTGACGCTGTCGTGGTGTTCCCGGACGCCAGTGAGGCGATCCTGCCAACGCTGCAAGAGGCCTACGGCGCTGGTGTTGTTACGGTGCCATACCGCGTGTACCCGGGCGGCAGCGATGGAGATGACTACACCGCGTATATCGCTCTTGACGCGACGAATGATGGCGCGAACTACTGCGCATGGATCAAAAAGGCACGCCCAGACGGCGCAACGGTGCTTGTGACCTCGGGGCCCAAGGGCAATAGCCAGGGAACTGACATGGCAACAGAATTGCGCGCATGCCTGGGCGCTGAGGGTGACAAATACACCTTCGTCGGGGAAGACCCCTTCGAGGTGACCAACTGGGACCCAGCTGAAACCCAAAAGGTCATCACTGCGGCCGTAGCCAAGTACCCCGAAATTGATGTGATCGCGTCTGACTTTGGTCCGTCGCTCGTGGGAGCGCTGCCAGAGTTCACCAAGGCGGGTCTCCCGATCCCCGCATTGGCGACATCTGACGGCAACATCCTGGGTTGCTTCTGGCAAGACCAGCAAGATGCCGGAAACAGCTTCGACATGATGACCGTCGCAACGGGTAACGACCACGCCCGCACGGCCATCGACTATGCCGTTGCCGTTGCCACTGGGGGAGAGATCCCGAGTTCTACGGCTCACCAGCACGCCCTCTTTGAGGACAGTCTGGATCCGGATCGTCCCGTCCAGTGCGACACCAGTCTTCCGGACTATGTGTTCCACTCGGCCGACTTGATCACGGCACAAGAGCAGGCAGCATTGCTCGAGTAGCAGCCGGGTTGGTGGGGGCGGGTGCATCCCGTCCCCACCAACACTCCGGTCCTTAACCCACCGCCACAAGGAGCAGCGCCCCCATGACCACTGCCGTAACAGCGGAAGAAGTAGTGCTTTCGCTTAGTGGAGTCAGCAAGAGTTTCTCGGGAGTAGAAGCTCTAGTCGACGTGAGTCTTGACGTTGTGGCAGGAGAAGTTCACGCGCTGCTGGGAGAAAACGGTGCGGGGAAATCCACCCTGATGAACGTGGCGGCAGGTACTCTCGCTCCGGATCAGGGATCGATAAGGGTCGATGGGAAGTCCTTCCTTGCACTCCGCCCAGCGGAAGCTGTAGGTCATGGAATTGCCTTCGTGCATCAACATCCAGCCGTTCTTAACGACCTGACGGTCGCTGAGAACATCCGGCTCGCGGTCCCGACTGCATTCCTCAAGAGTGGAGGGTCGGCGCGCCAGGCGATGCAGGCGATGTTGGACGACGTGGGGTGCAGCGCCCACCTTGAGGATCGCGTTATCAATTTATCTCTGGCCCAGAAACATTTGCTCGAACTTGCGAAAGCCCTCGTGATGAAGCCACGCGTCCTCATCCTTGACGAGCCGACAGCTCCGCTCGCACAGGACGCCGTTGAACTGCTTTTTTCTCGAGTGAGAACAGCAGCCTCCTCGGGTACTGGCGTCGTGTACATCACGCATCGCCTTGCCGAGGTTAGGCAATTGGCTGATCGCGTCACAGTGCTTCGAGATGGAAAGTTCCGCGGTACATCGGTAGTCACCGAGATTACCGACGATGAGTTGCTGGCGCGCATTGTTGGTCGACGACTTGATCAAACCTTTCCTTCGAAGGCAGACGTTGACGAAGCTGCGACGCCCTATCTGGAACTCCGTGACGTTTCGTCAGCAGGTGTTTCCTCTGTTGGTATCTCGGTCAAACGGGGAGAGATCTTGGGGATTGCGGGCGTGGCGGGGAATGGTCAAAGCAAGCTCATGGCCACGCTCGCCGGCCTAGACAAGTTTGATGGCGAGGTTGTTGTCGGTGAAGAGTCGCTGTCTTCAGCGGATCTCCGGCGTCGGGCCGCCTACTTGCCGGCTGATCGTCATCAAGAGGGATTGATGATGAGTCTTTCTGTCCGGGAAAATGCCGCACTGCTTGCTCTGAAGCGATTCCTGAAGGTTGGCTTGCTGAGTCCAAAAAAGGAAACCGAGCTCGTGGGTGCACAACTGGCTCAGCTTGATGTCAGGGCTCCCAACATGGATGCGTCGGTGAGCGCGCTTTCGGGAGGCAATCAGCAGAAAGTGGTTCTGTCTCGCGCCCTCGTCAGAGAGCCCGATCTCGTTGTGGCCGACGAACCTACTCAGGGTGTCGATGTGGGAGCACGATCAGAGATCTATCGAATCTTAAGAGACGTAGCGGATAGCGGAACACCCGTAGTAGTCAACTCGTCGGATGCGCTTGAGCTTGAAGGGCTCTGCGACCGTGTTGTTGTGATGTCACGTGGCCATGTTGTTCAGCAACTGTCAGGAGACGAAGTTAGAGAGGACCGCATAGTTGCGGCCGCGGTAAGCGCCACGACAACGTCGGAAGGAGCGGCCAGCCTCCAGAGCGAGCGGTCGTCGCGTCTGCGTCGCTTTATGCAGGGTGACTACTCGCCGGTTGTTATCCTGGCAGTCAGCATTTTGGCTGTCGCTCTCTACGTAGCCTCGCAAAATGATCGATATTTCACGGCTTTCAACATAGGCGCCATTCTCGGCATAGTTGCGATCCTCGGTTTCATTTCGACGGGGCAAACGGTTGCATTTCTTACACACAACATCGATTTGTCTGTGGGGCCCTTGGCGGGATTTCTTGTCGTCGTTGCGTCCTTTTTCATGGGAAACGAGAGCACAACGGGTCAGATTCTCCTCGGACTCACACTCATGCTGCTCGCTGCGACTATCACGGGATTGATCAATGGAACGCTCGTTAGGTTCGGTCATTTCACATCGGTTGCGGCCACGTTGGCCATTTACATTGGCCTTCAGGGGCTCGCATTCATCCTCCGAGATGGCCCGGAGGGAATCATCAACAGCGACATCATGGCTTTGCTGAAGACAAAGTGGGGTCCGATACCAGCCGCTTTCGCCGTCCTGGTTCTGTTGGTCATCGTCTTAGAAATTGCTCTTCGCAAAACCACATGGGGTCTTCGAATCCGCGCCATTGGCTCCGATGAGCACGTGGCTCGCAGTCTCGGAGTGAACCCGAATCGCACTGCAATGTTTGCATTTCTCACGGTTTCTTGGTGTGTATTTCTCGGAGGACTGATGTTTATGGCGCAGATCGGCATCGGTGATCCGTCACAGGGCGCGGCCTTCACATTGACCTCAATTACGGCTGTGGTCCTTGGTGGAACTGCCTTTTCAGGTGGGCGTGGGTCATTCCTGGGAACCCTGCTTGGTGCCGTCCTTCTCGCTCAAGTCCTCAATGCCACGACAATGGTGGGTCTCGATCAGTGGTCTACGTACTTTGCGCAGGGGGCCCTTGTAATCGTTGCCGCACTCCTCTACCACGTCCTTCGATCAAACCGACGCACTGTGCGATAGAGAAGAGGAAGAGACAATGCTTGCAGCACGCTTTTATGCCGCGAAAGACATTCGTTTGGAAGACGTTGCTGTTCCAGAAGCCAAGGAAGCCGACGATGTGGTGGTGGAGGTTGCGTTCTGTGGAATTTGTGGGACCGACCTACACGAGTACCTGATGGGCCCCATCGTCACTCCCTTAGAGCCTCATGTTCTCACGGGAGCAACGCTCCCTCAGACACTCGGCCATGAGTTTTCCGGGAAAGTCGTGGAAATCGGACCCGATGTTCGCGACGTAAAAGCGGGGGATCGTGTATCCGTCATGCCAGCCATCGTCTGTGGGCGCTGTTACCACTGCCGCCGCGGCAATGGGCATCTCTGTTCTTCGTTCGCGTGCACGGGCCTTAGTGCCGAAACGGGCGGCCTAGCAAATTTTGCCTGCCTGAAAGAGTACCAAGTAGCCAAGTTGCCGGACGCGGTAAGTGATCTGGAGGGAGCCTTGATTGAACCCGCCAGCGTCGCTGCTTACGGCGTGGATCGGGCCGGAGTTGTAGGTGGCGATGTCGTATTGGTCACGGGGGCAGGGCCGATCGGAGTTTTGACGGCGATGTACGCGAGTGCGCTAGGCGCTGCAACAGTCGTCATTGCAGAACCAAATCCCAACAGGGCGGCGCTGGTATCAGCCATGGAGATTGGCCCAGTGATGGATCCAACCGAGGAAAGTTTTTCAAATTTCATCCGAGACCTTACCGAAGGAGTTGGTGTGGACCTGGCGGTTGAGTGCTCAGGAACGACGCCTGGCCTGAGCACTGCTGTGGGGAGCACGCGCGCTCGCGGTCAAGTTGTACAAACGGGTCTGCACACAGCGCCGGCCACTGTGGACATGATGTTGGTTGCCAACCTCGACATCACGCTGCACGGGAGTTGGTGCTGGTACATGTCGGACTGGCCACGGATCATTCGTCTCGTCGCCGCAGGCAAGTATCCGGTTTCGAAGGCAGTCACTTCGACAATTGAACTCTCGGACGTTGTGACGAAGGGATTCGACGTTCTCGTCGATCCGTCCGGAGATCAACTCAAGGTGCTTGTGAATTCCCGTTGAGAGGAGCAATCAATGTCGATAGAGTTACAAGCCATTCACCACTCTGGCTTGATCGTCAGTGATCTTGATCGGTCCATTTATTTCTACCACGACCTCCTGGGCCTGCCGTTCGCCAATGAACCAACGCCGTGGTTTGGCGGCCCGGTGCTGTCCGCGAGTGTACGCGTTCCGAATGCTCGCCTTCGTCAGGTTTCCTTTTGGGTAGGCGAAAAATCCCAGATGGAATTGATCGAGTACGAGGATCAAGTCACAAGCAATGACGGCCCGGTTCCCAATAACCACCGTGGGGCGGCGCACGTCTGCTTTCTCGTCGAGGATGTTGTCGCCGAGAAGCAGGAGTTGGAAAGCAAGGGAGTGGACTTCTACTCGGATGTGAATGTTGTTGACGAGGGCCCGTTGTCGGGATGGCGATGGTGTTACTTCAGTGACCCGGACGGTCTTGCTCTCGAATTGGTTGAAGTCGCCTATTACAACAAATCTGATCGGATGGCTGCGGTGGCGGCGTATCTGCAAGATCGCCCGTCCATCGATGACATTCGGAAGTCGACGAGTTTCCCCTTCTCGCCAGAGTGATGGGAGCCGAAATCACTCACAGGTACTCATCATTCAACTGCACAAGTTTGTCCTGACTGGAGGTCGCGTTATGGGTTCGCCAACGTACGGAAACATGAATGTCGACTGGGAGAACCGCCTCGACATGCCTCGACTCCGGCGACAGAGACTGGAAAGGCTCAATGCTGCTCTGGACGCCTCTGATCTGGGTTCGGTTCTGACTTTCGACTTCCACAACATCCGGTACATGACCGGCACGCATATTGGAACCTGGGCAATGGACAAGCTCATTCGGTTCTCTGTGCTGCCTCGTGGGGGCGCTCCTGTTCTGTGGGATTTTGGCTCGGCGGTGAAGCATCATCGTCAGCAAACTCCGTGGCTGGATTACGACTATGCGATGTCTCATGCGGAGGCCCCTCTCACCGGCCACGAGCGGCACCACGATGCTGTCAGCCCGGTCGGCCCGCTTGTCGGGGATGACCTGCTGGGCGGTGGCGCGCGCTTCGGAATCTCGACACTGCGTGGAACCATCGGACCAGGAGCTAGGCGGGCCGAGGATGTCGCCAAAAAAGTTTACGAGGTCCTCGCCGAGCGGGGCCTACAGGGTGAGCCCATCGGGGTTGACATCATCGAATTACCAGTTCTGTTTGCCTTGCAAGAGCTTGGCTTGAAGGTCGTCGACGGGCAGGCAGTCTTTCTCGAGGCTCGCAGAATCAAGACCGCGGATGAGATCGGCCTGCTAACACAGGCGGCCTCCATGGTAGATGCCGCATATGAAGACCTCTACGAATTCCTACGTCCGGGGGTTCGCGAAAATGAGACAGTTGGGCTGGTTGCTAAGAAGCTATATGACCTCGGCTCCGAACATGTTGAGGGAGTTAATGCGATTTCCGGTGAACGCTGCTCTCCCCACCCGCACGTCTTTTCCGACCGTCTCATTCGACCTGGTGACCCAGCCTTCTTCGATATTCTTCACTCGTACAACGGTTACCGGACGTGCTACTACCGGACTTTTGCGGTTGGTTCGGCGTCACCGGCCCAACGAGATGCGTACAAGATTTGTCGGGAGTACATGGATGTGGCGATCGAGGCTGTGAGGCCCGGCGCAACAACTGCTGACATCGTCTCCCTATGGCCAAAGGCCGAAGAATTCGGATTTCCCTCAGAAGAAGCTGCGTTCGCATTGCAATACGGGCACGGGGTTGGTCTGTCCATTTGGGAACGTCCGATCTTCTCGCGGTTCACCTCGTTTGACGCCCCCGAGGTCCTGGAAGTGGGGATGGTGTTTGCGTTGGAGACCTACTGGCCAGCCAAGGACGGTTGGGGTGCCGCGCGCATTGAAGAAGAGGTCATTGTTCGTGAGCACGGAGCAGAGGTGATTACAAAGTTCCCTGCGGAAGAGTTACTGGTTGCAGGCAAGCGCTACTACACGACTGGCGGAGCTCTTCCCATCCTGCGAGACTCCCAAAGCCACCTCAACACGGAAACGCATGCGCGCCAGTCACGAACGTAAAGGAGCCGCAAAAGGACATTGGACGTCCACGACAAAAGAAAGAAAGGCAAACGCATGGACCTAGGTGATGGGCGTGGACACCTGACGTACTCCACGCTTGTACATCCAGGTGATACCTGGAGTGAGATGCGCGAGAGTTTGGTGCGATTTGTTCCGGAGGTCAAGAATCGGTTCTCTCCCGAGCACGCGATGGGTGTATCTCTGCGTATCTCCAATGCATCATCGCTCACCTTAGAAAGCCAACCGAGTGAGCGCTCGTGGCTATCCGATTTTCTGGCAGCGGAGGATCTTTATGTATACACCGTCAATGCCTTTCCGTACGGCCCATTCAAGGATCAAGTTGTCAAGGACTCGGTCTACGAGCCGGACTGGTCGACCGATGAGCGAACTCAGTACACAATGCGCGTCGCCCGTATATTGGCTGAGATTTCACATCCTTCTGTCGAGCCGACAATTCAGAGTGCGCCGCTAGCTTTTCGTCCAAAGGTGAGCGGGGACGCGTACATCAACCGCTTCACTGAAAATGTATTTCAGGTCATTGCCCATCTGATGGAGATTGAAAGGCAGACGGGACGGAGGGTGAAGTTAGCTCTCGAACCTGAACCCTTCTGTTTTCTTGAAACAATTCCGGAGACAATTCAATACTTTCAGGAAAAGATCTTCACGGCAGATGCTGCTCAGCGGCTGTCTTCCTTGAGTGGGGTTGCCCTGGCTGAAGCATTCCAGGGAATCCGCCGCCACTTGGGCATAGTTTTCGACATCTGCCACCAAAGCGTGGCCTTTGAAGACATACGCCAGGACTTGTCGTCTCTGGTGGAAGCCCAGATTCCGATTTATAAGCTTCAAGCTGCTGCAGCCCTTCAAGTTCCCACGGTTACCGATGCCATTGTGGAAGAACTCAAAAGGTACACGGGCACGATCTACCTCAGTCAGACAACCGAATTGAGGGATGGCACCATCTCCAAGTTCTTGAATCTAGAAGATGCAATCGCCAACTACGAAACAGACCCAGGGCCCCGTGCTTGGCGAACACACTTTCACGTCCCGGTGTTTCTCGATGACCTAGGCCCCTTCAAGACAACGAGAGATGGAATTGACGCCGCTCTCGAATTCCATTCCAAGACACCGCTCTCAACACATCTCGAAATCGAAACGTACACATGGGACGTACTTCCCGAGCACCTCAAGACCGGTGATATCACCGACTACGTGGTTCGAGAATTGGAATACGTGAGAGATCGACTCGATGAATACTCAAATGCAGAAATGTGACGACCGTGAATGAATCATGCAATCAGACAGGTGTCGGCAATGTCTGAGACAAATGGAGAAGTGCTCCTCTGCCTTGGTATCTCGCGGTATCTCGTGAATGAGGAGCAGATCTTGGAAAGCCTGGTTGATCATCGATCATGGTTGAAGCGGTGGTACGACGAGGGAGTCATTTTGTTTTCCGGGCGTCAAGATCCACCGAACGGAGGAGTCCTGGCTTTCCGGGCTGCCAATAGAGAGGCAGCACGAGCATTTCTAGACTCTGATCCATTTACCCGGAACGCCGTAGCTGAGTACGACCTTGTCGCGGTGGCACCAACGCCAGCCCCTTGGCGCCGGGGCGATATCGACGAATTTCTGACCAGCACCTAGGTCGCTTCGGGGAGTGTTGTCCGTCCAGTCCGGGCTGGGGTATTCCTGAGTAGGCGTTTGCGATCACTTTCTGGAGGTCTGATCGACCAAGAACTGTGCGATTTTTGGGTCAGTACGGGTTCGTAACAAAAAGTTCCTCAGCGGGGAAGAGCGTCAGCAATTCCGCACCCGTTTCGGTGACGACCAACTCTTCCTCGAT
>PBSX01000123.1 GCA_002726375.1 Marinovum sp. | reverse complement strand
GGGCAATGCACCAGCGCCGCGCCAACTTCTTTTAGGCGATCTTTTTCGCGTGGCTCAAGATGGATCGCATGGCCATAAACGCCGCGCTCACCCAGAAGGCCAAAGTTTTCGTAGGTGTCCAGATAATCGCGGGCCTTTGGAAACAATGCCCGCACCCATTCGATCTCATCGACTTGCTCGCTCAGGTGGGTTTGCATCAGGCATTCGGGGTGCTCTGCCCAAAGCGCACCCAAAGCGGCAAGCTGTTCCGGCGAAGAGGTGGGGGAAAACCGTGGCGTGATGGCATAGTTCAACCGGTCTTTTCCATGATATTTCTGCAGTAATGCTTTGCTGTCATCATAAGCTGATTGCGGCGTGTCACACAGGCCTTCGGGGGCATTTCGGTCCATGCAGGTTTTACCCGCAACCACACACAAACCGCGTTTGGCGGCAGCCTCGAAAAGTGCGCTAACACTGACCGGGCTGATGGTGCAATAGCTGGAAAGGGCGGTGGTGCCATGGGACAGTGCTAAATCCAGATAACGCTCGGCAATTGTGGCGGCATAGTGCGGATCATCAAAGCGCATTTCTTCTGGAAATGTATAGGTGTTCAGCCAGTCAATCAGCCGCTTGCCCCAACTGGCGATGATGGCCGTTTGTGGATAATGCACATGGGCATCGACAAATCCCGCAACCAGCAGTTTGTCGCCGTAATCGATGACCGCGGCCCGGGGGTGAGCCGTGCGTAATTCATCGCCAGCGCCGATGGCTTTAATTTTTCCCGCACGGATTAAAATACCGCCCTTACTGTTGGTTTGCGTGGCAGCCTCTCCGCCTTGTTCAAATGGGTTATCCACGAAGCGCAGGGTTTGCCCGAGCAAAAGTATGTCGCAGGTGCTTGCAGCCATGGTTTAATTGCGCTTTCTTGTGAATGTTAGCGAATTTACCATAAAGATCATCTCTGGTCCCGTAAACTAGGGGATTGTCATTGTTTTTTTGTAACTGTTGTTAGTATCAAGGTCGCAACGTGCGAAAGGTCCTACCATGCAAAACCAAGACAGCTTAATGGCGCCAGATCATGATGCAAATGGGGCTGCCTATGTGCTTGACCGCCGCGCTGTTTCAGCCATCCTTTATGCGGTTGAAGTGCAGGACCGAGAGCAACTGATCACATTGATTGAACCGTTGCACGCCGCTGATGTGGCCGATCTTTTAGAACAAATCACAGCTTATGACCGCCGCCGGCTTATTGCGCTTTATGACCGCGAATTTGATGGTGACATTCTGGCCGAGCTTGACGAAGGGCTACGCGAAGAGGTTGTCACGCTTCTGTCACCCGAAGTGCTAGCAGGTGCGGTGCGAGAGCTGGAAAGCGATGAGGTTGTCGATCTTTTAGAAGATTTGGAAACACCTCAGCAAGAGGCAATCCTCAAGGCTCTAGATGACAGGGACCGTATCGCTGTTGAGCAATCTCTCGCCTATCCGGAATTTTCTGCCGCCCGTTTGATGCAGCGCGAAGTGGTGTTCGCGCCTGAGCATTGGACCGTTGGTGAAGCCATTGACCACCTTCGAAACGCAGAGGAACTGCCCGAGCAATTCTATCATGTAATCCTTGTCGATCCCAAAATACATCCAATCGGCAATGTCACACTTGGCCGGTTGATGTCGTCGCAGCGCGACATGCCGCTTATGTCCATTAAAGAAGAAACCTTTCGCACCATACCGGCCGCGCAAGATGAAGAAGATGTGGCCTACGCGTTTAATCAATACCATTTAATTTCTGCACCCGTGGTAAATTCCGATGGGCGGCTCATCGGTGTTATAACCATTGATGACGCGATGGCCGTGCTTGATGAAGAACACGAAGAAGATATCCTTAGGCTTGCTGGGGTCGGTGATAACAGGCTGAGCGACACGGTGCTTGAAACCACGCGCCAGCGGTTTCCATGGCTGGCGGTAAATTTGATCACGGCAGTGGGTGCTTCGTTGGTCATTGCCCAGTTCGAAGCAACGATAGCGCAGTTTGTTGCGCTGGCGGTCCTGATGCCAATCATTGCCTCGATGGGCGGCAATGCTGGCACTCAGAGTCTGACCATTGCAGTGCGCGCTATTGCCACCAAAGACCTTACGGGGTCCAACTTTTTGCGTATTATTCGACGCGAAGCCTTGGTTGGTTTGATCAACGGGGCAGTGTTTGCCGTGGTGATGGGGGTCATCGGTGTGATCTGGTTCGGATCCCCGCAACTGGGGTATGTGATCACCTTGGCCATGGTGATCAATTTGCTCATCGCCGGGCTTGCCGGAACCGGTGTGCCAATATTGCTTGATAAGCTGGGGATTGATCCAGCGCTGGCATCGGGTGCGTTTGTGACCACGGTGACAGATGTGGTCGGCTTTTTTGCCTTTCTCGGGCTTGCAGCCTTGGTGCTGTTTTGAGCGCGCTTGATGGGGCGAAAGCAGCGGCGCGTAAGGCGGCGTTTTCACGCCGGAAATTGGCGCACGCAGCCGATAGCGGAACCGGCGCAGGGCTGTTGTCATCGGTTCTTGCGGGGTATCGCGGGGTGCCTTTGGCCGGCTATATGCCAATTCGCAGTGAAATTGACCCACGCCCGGCGATGGAAGAGGCCAGTGCGCATGGCGTCGTTGGGGTGCCGGTGATCGAGGCGGCGGGCGCACCGCTGAAATTTTCCAACTGGGAACCCGGCTGCCAGATGAAAGAGGGTCCCTTTGGTGCAAAAGTACCTGCAATGGATGCGTTTTTCGAACCTGAAGTGGTGATCGTGCCCTTGGTTGCATTTGATCGGCGCGGTGGCCGTTTAGGTTATGGCGGCGGCTTTTATGACCGAACGCTTGAGCTGTTGCGCAGCAGGCGCGCGACACTGGCAATCGGCTTTGCCTACGCGGCTCAAGTGGCTGAGGTATTGCCGTTAGAGCCCACTGATCAACCTTTGGATATGATCGTGACTGAAACGGAGATTATTGAACTCTCGGGAAGGAAATCATGAGCGTTTTGCATGACTATAGTGCCACCATTACGTGGACCGGAAACCGTGGTGCGGGAACATCGCGCTATAACGCCTATGACCGCAGTTGGGATTTGGCCAGCCCCGGAAAGCCAGTGCTCCAATGCTCAAACGATCCGTTATTGGGTGGAAATGCATCTCTCTATAATCCTGAAGATATGCTGATTGCGGCGCTTAGTGCTTGTCATATGCTCTGGTATCTGCATTTGGCCTCGGATGCGGACATCATTATTGAAAGCTATAAAGACTCCCCATCAGCTCAAGGCGAAACCTTGAAAAATGGGGCCAGCCGGTTTGTTTCTGCAACCCTAAAGCCCGAAATTAGCCTGCGCGCTGGCGCAGATTTTGAACGAGCAGACCAACTGCATCATCAGGTACATCATTTTTGCTTCATTTCGCGGTCGGTTAATTTTCCAGTAAATTATGCAGCAAAATATTCGCTTGTTTAATACCAGTTTTTCTTGCGCTTTGCCGCGTTGACCCCTAGGGCTGATAGCTATGAGAATATTGTTTTTGGGTGATGTGATGGGCCGTGCGGGACGCACGGCAGTCAGCGAGCATCTCGGCCGTCTACGCGCCGAGCTCAAGCTTGATATTGTCATAGTGAACGGGGAAAACGCCACCAGTGGATCGGGGCTCAGCCCAGATCATGCAAAAGGGCTTTTGCAAGCGGGCGCTGATTGTATCACCCTTGGTGATCATGCATTTGATCAAAAGGATATGCTGAGCTTTATTGAACAAGAGCCACGGATTATAAGGCCGCTCAATTTTGCCAAATCGGCGCCTGGGCGGGGTGTCTACATAGCCTCTGATGCCCGCGGCCGTCGGGTTTTGGTCACGCAGGTCTTGGGGCAGGTCTTTATGAAACGCCCGTTTGATGACCCCTTCAGTGCGCTGGATGAGGTGTTGCGCCGCCATCCGCTTGGCGGGCAAATTCAAGCCAGCTTGGTTGATATTCACTGTGAGGCAACTTCGGAAAAAATGGCCGTCGGGCATTTTTGCGATGGCAAGGTGAGTGCCGTGGTAGGAACGCATACTCATGTGCCAACAGCTGACGCATTGATTTTGCCCTCTGGTAGCGCATATCAAAGTGATGCTGGCATGTGTGGTGACTACAATAGCGTCATCGGCATGGACAAAGCCGAGCCGCTGCGCCGGTTTATCACGGGAATGTCCAAGGCCCGCTTCACACCAGCGGCAGGCGAAGCAACACTTTGTGGGCTTTATGTGGAAACGGATGACGCCACGGGTCTGGCGCAGAACGTCAATATGATCCGCGTTGGTGGCCGATTGGCACAAAGCACCCCGTGACTCTCGCCCGAGTATGGCCGTTCTTAGTATTGCTGGCTATGGGTGCCGGCTGGGGCATGACCATTCCTTTAACGAAGATTGCTGTCTCAACCGGTTATCAACATTTTGGTTTGATATTTTGGCAATTGGCAATCTGTTCTGTCCTCTTGGGGATTGTACAAACTCTGCGAGGTAGATGGCCTAAAGTCACTCCGCCAAACCTAAGGCTTTTTCTGATAATTGCCCTCGTAGGAACAATTCTGCCGAATTCGGCGTCTTATAACGCCGCAATCTATTTGCCGGGTGGCGTATTGAGTATTTTGATTTCAACAGTACCAATGTTTGCTTTTCCCATTGCCCTGATGATGGGGAACGATCGTTTTCAACTCCGAAGGTTAGGGGGATTGGTGTTAGGGTTTATCGGCGTTTTGATTCTCATCGGTCCTGAGGCGCGGCTATTGGAAAGCGCCACTATCGGCTTTATCCTTTTGGGATTGGTGGCACCACTTTTTTACGGTTTTGAGGGAAATTATGTGGCGAAATATGGCACCCAAGGGCTTGATCCTGTGGAGACCTTGCTCGGCGCCTGTATTTTAGGGATAATTTTAATCTTCCCTACAACCCTTGCTAGCGGACAATGGATAGACCTCAGGCTGCCTTGGTCGGCGCCTGATTATGCGCTCTTTGTATCCTCACTGCTGCATGTATTTGTCTATACCACCTATGTTTGGCTGGTTGGCCGCGTAGGATCGGTTTTTGCGTCGCAAGTGAGCTATGCTGTTACGATATTTGCGGTTTTCTGGTCTATCATCCTTTTGGGTGAGCGCCCGGGCCTTTGGTTCTGGGGCGCTTTGCTAATCATGCTTTTAGGTATGTTTTTGGTTGCGCCCCGGCGGCAAACTGCGAGTATAGACTAAAGAGGGCTGCGCAGTGTTGGAAACAGTGAATATTATACCCGCGTTGACGGCGTTAGCTGTTGTTGCGGTGATGTTTGTTCTGTTTTTCCGTGAAACTTATCCAACCGAAGTGGTGGCAATCGCTGGCGTGTCCGTATTGCTGATCAGCGGTGTGTTGCCATATGATCGTGCCCTCGAAGTGCTGTCTAACCCGGCGCCTTGGACAATCGCTGCAATGTTTATCGTGATGGGGGCTTTGGTGCGCACCGGTGCGCTGGATGCGCTCACTTCGCTGGCCGAAGCACAGGCCAAGCACCATCCCCGGCGCGCTATAGGGCTTATGATTGGGTTTGTTGCTTTGGCCTCGGCTGTTGTGTCAAATACGCCCGTGGTTGTTGTGATGATCCCAGTTTTTGTTCAATTGGCGCGCAGCTTGGATATTTCGGCAAGCAAACTGCTGATCCCTTTATCTTATGCAGCCATTCTTGGTGGTACGCTGACATTAATTGGCACCTCTACAAACCTATTGGTGGACGGGGTGGCGCGGGCAGAGGGATTGGCCGGTTTTACCATATTTGAGGTGACCCCCTTGGGAGTGATCTTGGTGATTTGGGGAATGATCTATTTGCGGTTCATCGCGCCTTTATTGCTTCCCCATCGGGATAGTATGGCCAATTTACTTTCTGATAAAACCCAAATGAAGTTTTTCACTGAGGTCGTGATCCCCCCTGATTCAACCTTGATAGACCGCGACGTGATGGGGGTTGAGCTTTTCAAACGGGATGGCGTGCGGTTGGTTGACGTTATCCGGGGGGACGCCTCTTTGCGCCGTAATTTACAAGGGGTAAGTCTTAAGGTGGGTGATCGGGTGGTGCTGCGCACCCAAATTGCTGAATTACTCAGCCTGCAGCGAGATAAAAACCTCAAACGTGTGGATCAGGTGTCGGCGGTTGAAACAACGACCGTTGAGGCGCTGATCACGCCGGGTTGCAAAATGGTTGGACGGTCGCTGGGCCAAATGCGGCTAAGGCGCCGCTTTGGTGTCTATCCGCTTGCAGTGCACCGGCGCAACCAAAGCATTGGCAGACAGCTTGATGATTTGGTGGTGCAGGTTGGGGATACTTTACTGCTGGAAGGTGCCAGCGAAGATATCCAAAGACTGGCCCAAGAGATGGGGCTCGTGGATGTATCCCGGCCTGCCGCCCGGGCCTATCGGCGCGGTCACGCGCCGGTGGCGGTCGGGGCACTTTTGGGTGTTGTTGGATTGGCCGCACTGGGAGTGGCGCCAATATTCTTGCTAACTGTTTTGGCCGTGGCCGCGGTATTGCTTTTGCGTGCAATTGATGCAGATGAGGCTTTCTCATTTGTCGATGGCCGGCTACTTACACTGATTTTTGCGATGTTAGCAGTCGGTGCGGCCTTACAAGCCTCTGGCGCGGTCGAATTAATCGTTAATATGCTCGTGCCAATGCTGTCGCAAATGCCCCCAATTCTAATGATCTGGATGTTGTACTTAATCACCTCGGTGCTAACCGAATTGGTGTCCAATAATGCTGTGGCAGTGGTCGTAACCCCGATAGCGATTGCGCTGGCTCAGGCCTTGGGGGTTGATCCTAGGCCGTTCGTCGTGGCTGTTATGGTCGCGGCCTCGGCATCTTTTGCCACTCCGATCGGATATCAGACCAATATGATGGTCTATGGGCCCGGGGGCTATCGGTTCACAGACTTTATGCGTGTTGGCATTCCCTTAAACCTTAGCATCGGCTTGATTTCTTCAGTGATGATCCCGCTGATCTGGCCGCTCTGACTGCAGAAGCGGTTTGGATAGCGACTTGCCCCCGGGCGGTTGCCTGTTTTATAGAGAGCGCAAACCAAGGATGAAGTGGAGGACACCATGGCCGGTCATTCAAAATGGGCGAATATCCAGCACCGAAAAGGCCGTCAGGATGCGGCGCGCTCTAAGCTATTTTCAAAGCTTTCAAAAGAAATCACCGTAGCGGCCAAAATGGGAGATCCCGATCCGGAAAAAAACCCCCGTCTTAGATTGGCGGTGAAAGAAGCTAAATCAAGTTCAGTGCCCAAAGACGTGATCGAGCGGGCCATCAAAAAGTCCACAGCCGGAGATGGCGATGATTATGAAGAAATCCGTTATGAAGGTTATGGCCCGAATGGCGTCGCTGTGATTGTTGAGGCAATGACGGATAACCGTAACCGCACGGCCTCCAACGTGCGGTCTACGTTTTCCAAAAACGGCGGTAATCTGGGCGAAACTGGGTCTGTCGGTTTTATGTTCGAACGCAAAGGTGAAGTCAGCTATGGCGCTGAAGTCGGCAACGGGGATACGGTTATGATGGCCGCGATTGAAGCCGGCGCTGAAGATGTTGAAAGCTCTGACGATGGGCATATCATCTGGTGTCTTGATACGGACCTTAATGAAGTGTCGAGCGCGCTTGAAGCTGAGTTGGGCGAGAGCCAGTCAACCAAGCTGATCTGGAAGCCGACCACCACCACCGAACTTGATCTGGAAGGCATGCAAAAGCTTATGAAGCTTATCGATGCCCTAGAAGATGATGATGACGTGCAAAGGGTGACATCTAATTTTGAAGCCACCGACGAGGTCATGGAGCAGCTTTAATCGGCCCCAAAACGAGTTAAATTCACTGATCCTAGCTTGGATTCGTGGATTTTGCGTATGCCCCTACGAAATTTTAAGAATATTTCAGCAAAAAATATTGCAATAAGTTTTAATATAATATACAAAAGAATATAAATTCGATACTAAAGGGTGTTTATAATCATGGGACTGCCAACCCAAAGATACTTAAATGTTGCACAATTACGCGCGCTATTGCTCGGTATGGAGCGTGATCTCGGACTTGGAGATTTATCTCAAAATGAAAAAGATGTTTTTTATGCAGTTCAAAGCGTGATTGCGAATAGTGAGGGAATCGCGCGCTCGGATGATATAAAGGGTCATTCCTTAGTTTTTGAGATGACTCAACCGACCTTTCACCGCAGTTTAAAAAACCTTTTAGCGCGAGGTCTTTTGTCTCATGCCCCAAGCACTAAGGCGGGGTCTTATATTGCCGCTGAACCAGAAATGCGCCAATTAAAGGCTGTTGCATCGGTTTGATCTAGACTAACTTGCGCCTGAGTATTCCGAAAAGGCGCAGGGAAATTTATGCAGGCTTTGTTTTCAGGTTTCGGTCTGGGCTTATCATTAATTTTAGCGATTGGGGCGCAAAACGCCTTTGTCTTGCGCGCCGGGCTTTTGAAACGGTATGTTTTCATTGTTTGCCTGACCTGTTCTCTTTCTGATGCTTTGCTGATTTATATTGGGGTCAACGGGTTGGGTCGGTTTGTCCAATCTATGCCCGTTATAATCGACGTGATGCGGTATGGTGGGGCTATATTTTTGGTCTTGTATGGTGCAAAAAGCCTCTATTCTGCTTGGCGCGGCGGAACGGGCCTTACGGCCGCCGGTGAGTTTAGCACCCTAAGGGCTGCGGCGCTGACCTGTTTGGCACTGACTTGGCTCAACCCGCATGTCTATCTTGATACGGTTATTTTACTGGGCTCTATTGCAGTGCAATCACCGCAACCAGGGGTCTTTGGCATCGGCGCTATCCTGGCAAGTTTTGTTTTTTTCTTTACGCTGGGCTACGGCGCGCAGCTGCTCGCACCTTTTTTTGCAAGGCCGCGCGCCTGGCAGGTTTTGGATATTGGGATTGCAGCTGTGATGTTTAGCATCGCATTTGGTTTAATTTTGTCGCAATAAGACTTGCACAACCTCCTAAATTCACGCCTTTTTGGGGGATGGGCACCCCAAGTGATTATCAACCCTTTCGAGCAATTCTGTGGATGACTTTCAGTGGACTACTGTTTGTCGGTGTTACCGCTTTGGTAAAATATCTTGGCACAGGGGTTCCCGCTGCTGAAGCGGCCTTTTTACGCTATGCGCTCGGCTTGGTGCTCTTGTTGCCGATGATTCCTGAATTTCGACGCAGCTGGCAGCGCGGCGCCATAACCAAACCATTGATGTGGGTATTTGTTGGGCGCGGGGCTGCGCATTCTATTGGTGTGACATTGTGGTTTTTCGCCATGGCGCGAATACCGATCGCAGATGTCACCGCCATGAGCTATTTGACACCAGTCTGTGTGATGTTTGGCGCAGCGGTGTTTTTGCGCGAAAAACTGGCCCTTGATCGCATGGTGGCCGTGATGGTGGCTTTGGTTGGGGTGGTTATTATTCTTAGACCTGGATTTCGCGAGGTGGGCGCAGGTCACTTGACCATGCTGGCCAATGCGTTTTTCTTTTCGTGCTCTTATCTGCTTGCAAAGCGGGCCAGTGACCAAGTCTCGGCCTCGGTGGTGGTGGTGATGCTGTCGCTTGTCACAACATTGGGATTGGCGCCCTTGGCTTGGTCGGTTTGGGTGCCGCCAAGTATTTTTGATGTTTCGATCCTGTTTATGGTCGCAGGCTTAGCCACTTTGGGCCATTATGCAATGACGCGTGCCTTGGCTGCCGCTCCTGTGAATGTCACCCAGCCGATTAATTTTTTGCAACTGATATGGTCTGTGCTTTTGGGCGCATTGGTTTTTGCAGAGGGCGTAGATATTTGGGTAATTGCAGGCGGAACTATTATTTTGACGTCGATTAGCATTCTCAGTTGGCGTGAAACGGCTGGTCAGCGCCGACGACTTACTCCGGCCCCTCCCTCAACCACCTCAGAGGGCCCAAAATGACCCGCAAACCAAACATACTTATTCTCATGGTCGATCAATTGAACGGTACACTGTTTCCCGACGGGCCGGTAGAGTGGCTTCACACCCCGAACCTTAAACGACTGGCTGAGCGATCAACGCGGTTTGCAAATGCCTATACAGCCAGCCCACTGTGCGCACCGGGGCGGGCAGCGTTTATGTCCGGTCAATTGCCGTCAAAAAACCAAGTCTATGATAATGCGGCAGAATTTTCCTCTGCTATCCCAACGTATGCCCACCATCTTCGCCGCGCCGGGTATCATACCTGCCTGTCAGGAAAAATGCATTTTGTCGGACCAGATCAATTGCACGGGTTTGAAGAAAGGCTGACAACTGATATTTATCCGGCTGATTTCGGGTGGACCCCAGATTATAGAAAACCTGGCGAGCGTATTGATTGGTGGTACCATAATATGGGCTCGGTGACCGGCGCTGGTGTTGCGGAAATTACCAATCAGCTGGAATATGATGACGAGGTTGCTCATCATGCCACACGTAAGCTTTATGGTCTGGCGCGCGGCACTGATGAGCGGTCATGGTGCCTGACCGTGAGCTTTACCCATCCCCATGATCCCTATGTTGCCCGAAAAAAATACTGGGATCTTTATGCCGATTGCACGCATTTGCAGCCGCAAGTGGCTGCCATGCGCTATCAAGACCAAGATGCCCATTCACAGCGTATTTTTGATGCCAATGACTGGCGATCTTACGAGATTACCGAGACCATGGTTGAACGGTCACGGCGGGCCTATTTTGCCAATATAAGCTATCTAGACGATAAAATTGGTGAAATTCTTAGAGTTCTTGATGACACCGGCCAAAGCGCAAACATCCTCTTTGTCTCCGATCACGGAGATATGCTTGGGGAGCGGGGGCTTTGGTTCAAAATGTCATTTTTCGAAGGCTCGGCGCGCGTACCTTTGATGATAAGCAGTTCCGAGATGACCCCAGGTGTGGTTGATGCGCCGGTTTCAACCATCGATGTCTGCCCGACGCTATGCGATCTTGCAGGGGTCCACATGGATGAAGTGGCCCCTTGGACCACTGGCGAAAGTCTTGTTTCGCTGGGCCAAGGCGCTGAACGCCACACCCCGGTGATGATGGAATATGCCGCCGAGGCTTCATACGCGCCCATGGTTTCACTGCGTATGGGAGATTGGAAATTCAATCGCTGTGCGATTGATCCTGACCAATTGTTCAATCTTGAGACAGATCCGAATGAGCTTAATAATCTGGCAACTACGCCAGAGCATCAGGCGGTTGTTGCGCAACTTAGTGCCGAAGTGGATTCGCGCTGGGATCTGGATGCATTCGATGCCGCAGTGCGCCAAAGTCAGGCGTGCCGCTGGGTGGTTTATGAAGCCTTGAGGCAAGGTGGGTATTACCCGTGGGATTACCAACCGTTACAACAGGCCTCTGAGCGCTTTATGCGCAATCATATGGATCTCAATCAATTGGAAGAGGCAAAGCGTTATCCGCGCGGCGATTGATCCGATGCGAGCAACAAATCAAGCACGGCGCGAGCATCACGGCGGGCCAACGCCGGATTTGCCGCCAGAGCATTTTGGGCGGTATTGAGCCAGACACCGTCCATATAAGATTGCAATGTCTGCCGGATCGTCGCGGCCTGATCCCTATCCATTAATGGCCTAAGATCATGCCGCAAATGGCTGGCCACGCGCGCCCGGTTGAGCCGCTGTAACCTTGCCAATGCTGGCGCATAGGGCGCAGCAGCCCAAAATTGCACCCAAACGCTGCATTTTTCTGCCGTAAACAACTGATCATCAAAGTTCGCGTCCAAAGTGGCATAGAGCCGGTCCAATGGGCTGCTTGCAGCGTTTAAATTTCGCACCACTGCTGCACGCAAAAGCCCCAGAAGATGTCGCATGGTGGCTTCCATCAACCGCTCCTTAGAGCCAAAATAATAATTGATGCTGGCCGCAGTCGCGCCAGTTTCCTGAGCAATTTCACTCATTGTGACCGCACCAAGCCCGTGTTTATGCACCGCTTGCAAAGTGGCTTCGATAAACTCGGCATTGCGGATATCTCTTATTTTGACGCGTTGCATGGGGTGGGTGTGCCGCGTTGCGCTATGTTTTGCAATAAAATTCGAGAGCAGGATAAAAAATTAAATGACCATTTAGGTTTTTATTTACCTGATCAAATGTGCATGCTATCGACGAGCGAAATTTAGCGGAGACAACCATGCAAGCGGATTTTGTAATTGTTGGGGCGGGAAGTGCCGGCTGCGCAATGGCGGACCGTCTTAGCGCCTCAGGTTCATCTGTGATTGTGATTGAGTTTGGTGGCTCAGATGCGGGTCCATTGATCCAGATGCCCGGCGCCTTAAGCTATCCGATGAATATGCCGCGTTATGATTGGGGCTATTGGTCAGAGCCCGAGCCGCATCTGGGGGGGCGTCAACTGGCCTGTCCGCGCGGAAAAGTGATTGGTGGCTCTTCTAGCATCAATGGAATGGTCTATGTGCGCGGTCACGCGCGCGATTATGATACATGGGCTGAGATGGGCGCAGATGGCTGGAGTTATGCGGACGTCTTGCCGTATTTCAAGCGCATGGAGCATTGGGATGATGCAGGTCATGGCGGTGATCCGGACTGGCGGGGCAAAAACGGCCCGCTGCATGTCACCCGCGGCAAACGTAGCAACCCATTGGTCACCGCCTTTGTCGAAGCGGGGCGGCAAGCTGGTTATCCGGTCACTGAGGATTATAACGGGCATCAGCAAGAGGGCTTTGGGGCGATGGAGCACACCATCTTCAAAGGCCAGCGGTGGTCGGCAGCCAATGCCTATCTTAAGCCTGCTCTGAAACGCCAAAACTGTACACTTGTTCGTGGGCTCGCACGAAAAATTGTGCTTGTTGAGGGACGCGCGACAGGGGTTGAAATTGTCCGCTCAGGCCGCACTGAAACAATCTCGGCGCGCCGTGAGGTGATTATCGCGGCGTCTTCGATCAATTCTCCAAAACTTTTGATGCTGTCCGGAATTGGCCCGGCGACGCATTTGGCAGAGCATGGCATTGATGTGGCCGCAGACCGTCCCGGCGTCGGCCAGAATCTGCAAGATCACTTAGAGCTCTATATTCAAATGGCTGCGAGCCAACCTATCAGCCTTTATAAATACTGGAACCTTCTTGGAAAAGCTTGGGTCGGGGCGCAGTGGCTCTTTGCGCGCCGCGGGCCAGGTGCATCAAACCAATTTGAAAGCGCCGCGTTTATCCGATCGGCTCCTGGGGTTGAATACCCCGATCTACAATATCACTTTTTGCCCATGGCCGTGCGCTATGATGGTCAAGCTGCGGCTGACGGGCATGGGTTTCAGGCCCATGTTGGCCCCATGCGTAGCCCATCGCGTGGGTCTGTGACTTTGCGGTCTGGCGATCCGGCTGAGGCGCCCAAAATTCTGTTTAATTATATGTCGAGCGAAAAAGACTGGTCTGATTTTCGCACAGCAATAAGATTGACCCGTGAGATTTTTGCGCAAGAAGCTTTTCAGCCTTATGTCAAACATGAAATCCAGCCGGGGCCTCAGGTTCAGACAGAAGAAGCGCTGGATGCGTTTATAACTGAGCATGTGGAAAGTGCCTATCATCCTTGCGGAACCTGCAAAATGGGCCGCCGGGATGATCCAATGGCCGTGGTTGATCCAGAAAACCGTGTGATCGGCGTAGATGCGCTGCGCGTGGCCGACAGCAGCATTTTCCCACAAATTACGAATGGCAATCTAAATGGTCCATCAATTATGGTGGGTGAAAAAGCCAGTGATCATATCCTCGGCCATGAGCCGCTTGCCAAAGCCAATGCAGCCCCGTGGATTGCTAAAAACTGGAAGCAACACCAGCGTTAGCCTATATGCAGTCACAGTAGTGAGCTAATAAAATCGGAGTTTAAATGCAATCACCTGCTTTCCATTGATCAGTTTTAGCACGCTTTGGGTGTTGAGATGGGGGCAGTTCTTTATGGCCAAGGGCTGTCAAAAACTCGGCCTGCGCTATCTCAAGCGCTAAAATTGCAATCTCTACTTTGCACAACTGTCTAAAGATGTCGCTAAAAATTCAGGCTATGGTGATATTATCTTTTAAGACCTTGTGAGGCAATTAATTATGACGTTCTCTTATGTTTTGAACTTTGACCAACTTTTTAGGCAGCGCATTAAATCCGTTGAATTAATGCCGGCTGTGAACGACCGTTACTATGACCGTCTGGTAAAGGCGTATGACGGGTTGTTAGATCGCAAAACCCAGCTTGAAAAAGCTGGCTCAGACGATTATTTGGCGCTGGATCACTTGGCATTGCTCTGCCATATTCTGCGGGCACAAATTGATAGTGATCAACAGCTTAGCGTATGAAATATGGAAGGATGTCACGTTGGTTGGGATCTACCGAAAGATTGCGTTCGAGCGGCGGAACAGACCGTTGGTGACAAGTCTTTCGCTCGCACAAACGGCAGGAAATGCCGATCGGTTCAAACGCATCAGGATTATTTAGATCAAGCGTATCTGAATAAACCAGAGCGCCAGCATGTTTGATCTCGCAGCCGAGCGCGATTGCAAAACGTTGCACTGGTGCGCCAAAAGATCCACCCGCTTTCGAGACATCGTGGGCCAGTGATATATATCTTACCCCGTCTGGTGTTTCCGCCAATTGACGCAAAAAACGGCCCGGTGTTTCAAAGGCGCGGTGCACATTCCAAAGTGGGCAAGCCCCACCAAAACGGGCAAACTGCAGCCGGGTTGCAGAGTGTCTTTTGGTGATTGTGCCAGCCTGATCCACGCGGACAAAAAAGAACGGGATACCCTTGGCCCCGGGGCGCTGCAATGTTGACAGCCGATGCGCAACTTGTTCAATAGATACCCCAAATTTGGTGGCAAGGCGCTCTAGATCATGACGCTCAGATTGCGCAGCTTCAAGAAATAGCCGGTAGGGCATCAGGGCTGCCCCGGCATAATAGTTCGCTAGCCCTATTTTTGCGATGGCGCGGGTTTCGTTGGTTTGAAAACGAGCCAAATCCAGAGTTGCTTCAATCAAAGGGTTTTGGGTGATCAAAGCCAGTTGCAAGATCATTTGGAAGGCTTGGGTTTGCGGGCTGCTGTGCACTGAAAGGCTCAGCGTCCCGCTGTTTGTATCAAAATGGCGAAGCGCCGGATGATCGCCGTAGCGCAGCTTCACCCCGTTTTTTTCAAGTTGTTGTTCAGCGGCATTTCTGACCCAGTCAGGACCATCGCACGCTTTGGCAAAAAGTTCCGCGCTTCGGTCGACAGCATCTATATAATTATCACAATAATGAAAGAAATCACGCACCTCTTCCCATGGGCTCGGCTGCAGCCTAGCATCGTCGCGCCCCAAGGCTTCGTCGAGCGACATTAGACGTTCTTGGGTTTGGCGGTAGGCGCGATGAAGCTCTAAAAATGCGCGTGTTAAAGCTGGCGCATTTGAGGCAGCAAGTCGCACATCGGCCAAGGCTGGCTGGGTTTCTGCAAAAATAGGATCGGCCAATGCTTCCCGCATATCGCTCACAAGCCGCTCGCTATCACCTGTTGAAAGCTCAGTTACATCAAAGCCGAACTCTTGTGCGAGCGCCAGAAGTACTGCACTTGATACCGGCCGGTTGTTGTTTTCCATCTGGTTGAGGTAGGGCAAAGACACCCCAAGCTTTGATGCAAAAGATTTTTGGGTCAGCGAAAGCCGTTGCCGCAGATCGCGCAGCTTTGCCCCAGCATAGATTTTTCGTCCCCTCATGGTGTGGGCCTTTGCAAAATTAGCTTATAAATTTTCTAACTTTGCAAAGTGGATGGGGCAAGGTTTATTTGTCGCGTAGCGTAGCGTTGCGGCGGCGAACATATAAGATGCAGAGCACACCGCCGGCTGCGGAGAGCCACATCAGACAGACCAAAGGCATTTCGCTGCTTCCGGGTTTTAAGATTAAACCACTGGCGGCTGACAAGGCAGCCCCGCCACCGATCATGATTGCGCTTCCAAGCCCAGATGCGGCACCTGCAAGGTGCGGCCGGACGGACAGCATGCCAGCTGTTGCATTAGGCATGGTGATCCCGTTGCCCAAGCCAACAAAAGTCATCAAACCAAAAAAGCTTGTTGCACTACCATAGCCAGCGTAGCTCACCAATAAAGATAGCGACATCCCGACCATAGTGACCAACAAACCCCATAGCACCATTCTATCGATACCAATCTGCTTTGAAAAACGGCCGGAAAGAAAGTTGCCAAGAATATATCCAATTGCCGGCACGCCAATGTAAATACCAAGGGCTTCTGGTGTTAAATTAAATACCACCGACCCAACGAAAGGGCCGCCGCCTAGAAAGGCAAAGAATGCGCCTGCACCAAGCGCCGAGGAAATACAGTAGCCCCAAAAACGACGCGCTTTAAGCAGTTCAGAATATTCGGCAAATTGGCTACTAATTTTATGGGTCGATGGCGCTGCTGTTTCACCCTGATCAAGATAGCAAATTAGCCAAATTACCACTCCTACAGCAGCCAAAAACCAAAAATTGGATTGCCAGCCAAGCCAGCCGTCTAAAAATCCGCCCAAAACAGGGCTCAGCATAGGCACAATCGCCATGCCCATGGTGACATAGCCAATTTTGGACCCGGATTCAGAGGTTTCGGTTGTATCGCGTACGATGGCGCGTGAAATAACAACACAACAGGCAGACACTGCCTGAACCGCCCGAAGGGCAAGAAAGACATGAATATTTGGTGCATAGATTATGACTATGCTTGTGACAGCAAAAATGCCTAGCGCCCAAAGAGCAACAGGTCTTCGGCCAAATAGATCAGAAAGCGGTCCAGCGGCCAGTTGTAGCATAGCGCTCGCTCCAAGATAGATTCCAACCGAAAGTCCGACAATTGCCGGCGTGCTGTTAAAATGCGTTGCCATGCGTGGTAAACTTGGCAAAAACATATTCATTGCCAAAGCCGAAATGCTTGAGAGCAAGATCAACGTTGCCATATGTGGTTGTGTGCTATGGTTTAAAAACCGAGCTGCTGGAAAATTGCTCATTAATGTGTCGTATTCAGTTTCTTGGGTGGTGTCCAGAATTTTTGATCAAATGGGCAAATTAAGCACTAGCCTGATTGGATTAGCAAATTAGCAAGTTTGCAAAAATCAATTTACAATTATTTGCAAATTTGCTGAAAAGTACTTTGCGATAAAATTTATACGCGCTATCAGGGCGTTTAAAGACGCAAGGGGCTTGGTGATGAAAGATATTTTGCAAGAACTTGAGGAACGGCGCGAAGCAGCACGCCAAGGCGGCGGGCAAAAGCGGATTGATGCACAGCACTCCAAAGGCAAGCTAACCGCACGTGAACGGATTGATCTTTTGCTTGATGAGGATAGCTTTGAAGAGTTTGATATGTTCGTTGCACATCGCTGTACTGATTTTGGGATGGAAAAGCAACGGCCCTCAGGGGATGGCGTCGTTACGGGGTGGGGCACAATTAATGGCCGGATGGTTTATGTGTTTTCGCAGGACTTCACCGTCTTTGGTGGGTCGCTATCGGAAACCCACGCCCAAAAAATCTGCAAAATAATGGATATGGCCATGCAAAATGGCGCTCCGGTTATTGGTTTGAATGACTCAGGCGGCGCGCGCATCCAAGAGGGTGTTGCCTCATTGGCTGGTTACGCCGAAGTGTTTCAACGCAATGTTCTGGCATCGGGTGTAGTGCCGCAGATTAGTGTGATCATGGGGCCTTGTGCCGGTGGAGCGGTATATTCGCCTGCCATGACGGATTTCATTTTTATGGTCAAAGACAGTTCCTACATGTTTGTCACTGGTCCGGATGTTGTGAAAACGGTGACAAATGAGGTGGTAACCGCCGAAGAACTGGGTGGCGCAGACACCCATACCAAAAAATCATCGGTTGCAGATGGGGCTTTTGAGAATGATGTCGAGGCGCTTGCCGAAGTGCGCCGTTTGGTGGATTATCTGCCGCTGAACAACCGTCAAAAGCCGCCAGTACGGCCCTTCTTTGATGAGCCTGGCCGGGTTGAGCCTTCGCTCGATACATTGGTGCCGGATAACGCCAACACTCCCTATGATATGAAAGAGCTCATTCTAAAAGTAGCTGATGAGAGCGATTTTTACGAATTACAGCAAGAGTTTGCGAAAAATATCATCACTGGCTTTATGCGGCTGGAAGGCCAAAGCGTCGGGGTGGTGGCGAACCAACCGATGATGCTTGCAGGCTGTTTGGATATTGACAGCTCACGCAAAGCCGCGCGGTTTGTGCGCTTTTGTGATGCGTTTGAAATCCCGATCCTGACCTTGGTGGATGTACCTGGGTTTTTACCCGGGACCGGGCAAGAGTACGGTGGAGTGATCAAACACGGTGCAAAATTGCTGTTTGCTTATGGTGAAGCGACCGTCCCGAAAGTAACCGTGATCACCCGCAAAGCCTATGGTGGGGCCTATGATGTGATGGCCTCAAAGCATTTGCGCGGTGATTTTAATTATGCTTGGCCAACCGCCGAAATCGCCGTGATGGGCGCCAAAGGCGCAACCGAAATTATCCACCGCGCTGATCTGGGGGATACAGCAAAGATTGCGCAGCACACGCAGGATTACGAAGACCGCTTTGCCAATCCATTTGTCGCTGCCGAGCGCGGCTTCATAGACGAGGTTATCCAACCTCGTTCCACCCGCCGCCGCGTCAGCCGAGCTTTCGCATCGCTGCGCGGCAAGCAGCAAAAAAACCCTTGGAAAAAACACGACAATATTCCGCTTTGATGCAGCAGTGTTTTGCTCAATAGTGGTGCAGAGGCATCAGATGAAAAATGTTAAAAGCACAGCTTTCGGAACGACCTTTAGCCATCGAGGTGCGGAATGTTAAAACACCGCAGCTTTCCGGGTCGGTTGCCCGGAACGGACTTTCAATTCACTATCCGGCGCCCCAATCCAAAGGGGATAACGCCGATTGTACGGCGTGATCGCTTTAAAGACCGAAAACCGGCCGATAGGCGGGCAGATACAGCGTTTGTGAGAGCCTTGATGGAGCAATTCTGGGATGAGCCCTTTGAGCGCGGGAACCTAGATGCTGGCCGTCTAAGTTGGCTTTTCGAGCGCGAAGTAAAGCCCCATGATGATCCGTTTGATCCAACCAGTTATGAGGCACAATTGATCCTTGATCTGCCGCTTATTCAATCCACTTTTCCTGACGCTTTTGACCGCGAGTAAGAAGGACCTGCCCATGTTCGACAAAATTTTAATTGCAAACCGTGGTGAAATAGCATGCCGAGTGATAAAAACTGCGCGCAGGATGGGAATAAAGACCGTTGCGGTGTATTCAGATGCCGATCGCAATGCTTTACATGTTCAAATGGCCGATGAAGCCGTACATATCGGTCCACCGCCTGCGAACCAATCCTACATCGTCATCGAAAATATCCTAAAGGCGATACGCGAAACAGGTGCCCAAGCGGTGCACCCTGGATATGGATTTTTATCGGAAACCCCGAAGTTTGCCGCCGCTTTGGCCGCGGAAGGTGTTGCATTTATCGGCCCGCCACAGGGCGCGATCGAAAGTATGGGCGACAAAATAACCAGTAAAAAAATTGCTCAGGACGCTGGTGTTAGTACAGTTCCGGGATACATGGGTCTGATTGAAGATGCCGAAGAAGCTGTGCGCATCAGCCAAGAGATTGGCTATCCCGTGATGATCAAAGCCTCTGCCGGCGGTGGCGGAAAAGGAATGCGGATTGCGTGGTCTGATGATGAGGCGCGCGAGGGCTTTCAATCGTCAAAAAACGAAGCCGCAAGCAGTTTCGGTGATGATCGCATCTTTATCGAAAAGTTTGTCACGCAGCCGCGGCATATCGAAATTCAGGTGCTTGCTGACACGCATGGAAATTGCATTTATTTGGGCGAGCGCGAATGCTCGATTCAAAGGCGCAACCAGAAAGTGGTCGAAGAGGCGCCCTCTCCATTTTTGGATGAAGCAACTCGAAAAGCGATGGGTGCTCAGGCTTGTGCACTGGCCAGCGCAGTAGATTATGCCAGCGCCGGAACAGTGGAATTCATCGTGGACAGCGAAAAGAAATTTTACTTTTTGGAAATGAATACCCGTTTGCAGGTTGAACATCCGGTGACCGAATTGATTACCGGCGTTGATCTGGTGGAACAAATGATCCGTGTTGCAAATGGCGAAGCACTTGAGTTGTCCCAAAAAGATGTCACTCTAAATGGGTGGGCAATTGAAAATCGGCTGTATGCCGAAGATCCTTATCGGAATTTTCTGCCCTCTATTGGTCGTTTGACCCGATATCGCCCACCTGCTGAAATCGCCACTGACGCTTTTGTTATACGCAATGATACCGGGGTGTATGAGGGTGGCGAAATTAGCATGTATTACGATCCGATGATTGCTAAGCTTTGCACTTGGGCCCCAAGCCGCACCGAGGCGATTGAACACATGCGCTTGGCACTTGATCAGTTTGAGGTCGAAGGCATTGGTCATAACCTGCCGTTTTTAAGCGCGGTGATGGATCATCCGAAGTTTGTCAGCGGCGCGATTACGACAGCGTTTATCGGCGAAGAATATCCTGATGGATTTACTGGCGCGCAATTGGCCGAGCCTATGTTACGCAAGATCGCTGCAAGCTGTGCGGCGATGCACCGTGTGGCTGAAATCCGCCGTGCAAAAATATCGGGCCGGCTCGACAATCATGAACGAAAAGTTGGTGATGACTGGGTGGTTACACTAGGCGAGCAGCGTTATGAGATTGTGATCAACGCGGACCCGCAGGGCTCTACTGTGCGCTTTGCCGATCAGGCAGAGTTGCGGGTGTCCTCTGATTGGACCCCAGGGAAGGCTCTAGCGGAAATGATGGTGGACGGTGCGCCTTTGGTAATGAAGACCACCAAGATTCCCGGCGGCTTTCATGTACGCAGCCGGGGCGCAGATTTAAAAGTGCATGTTCGCACCCCACGTCAAGCCGAACTTGCCGATAAAATGCCGGAAAAACAACCGCCCGATACCTCAAAACTGCTGCTGTGCCCAATGCCCGGATTGGTGGTGAAAATTGATGTGAAGCCCGGTCAGCAGGTTGAAGAAGGTCAGGCTTTGTGCACCGTCGAAGCAATGAAAATGGAAAATATCCTACGTGCCGAGCGCAAAGGGATTGTGGGGCGCGTCAATGCCGTTTCTGGTGACAGTTTGGCAGTGGATGATATTATTATGGAGTTCGAGTAAGGATGGCCCACGCCTTGATAAATCGAATTTCCACGCGCGGGTTACTTCGCTCAAGACCGCATTATTTCTTGGCTTTAATTTCCTGTCGGCGCATGGGCATTTTATCAATTGCTCGGCTCAGTGCGCGCAAATCCCATGGAAATGGTTTGCGCAGTTTAACCTGCCCGTCTTTTCCAATGAGCAAAATCGTAAATCCACGGGGGCGGAATTTTTGCCGCAGCGGACTGTCCATTGCTGGGTCAGAGTCTGTTAAAACCATGATTTCTCGCTCTGCTAAAGCGGTAGGATCAATTTGTAGAAATTCGATCTGGGTTTGGAAACGGACATCCTGTTTTGAATTGGAAAAGATGATAATCAAACGATTTTGCCAGGCGAATGTCTCCAGGTCTGTTTCTGATGTTACAGTTTGGAATAGATCGGCATGCTCATCGGCAAATCCGATTGCGGCGGTTACCGACAGTATTGCTGCCAAAATCAATTGTTTCATACGAACTCCCTTTGTCTTGCATATAGTTCAGCCAAAGGCATTTGCGAAGGGCTGGGCGCCGAAACAAAAGAAAAATTTTACAAACTGGGCCGCTGCGTTCAGATTGCAGACCTGCTAAGGAGAGAGAAATGGCGAATAGCAAACAGTCATGGCGCACGGCCGCCGACAAAGAACTGCGCGGCAAAAGCCTAGAGGATCTGACATGGAAAACGCTTGAAGGTATTGATATCAATACGCTTTATACATCCGAAGATGTCTCTGGGCTGGACCATATGGACAGCTTGCCGGGCCAAGAGCCATTTGTCCGCGGGGTTCGGTCAACGATGTATGCCGGTCGGCCGTGGACCATTCGCCAATACGCAGGTTTTTCCACGGCTGAGGCATCAAATGCGTTTTACAGAAAAGCATTGGCAGCTGGTCAGCAAGGGGTTTCGGTGGCCTTTGATTTGGCCACACACCGGGGATATGACAGTGATCATCCGAGGGTGATTGGGGATGTTGGCAAGGCCGGCGTTGCCATTGATAGCGTCGAAGACATGAAAATTCTTTTCGACAGCATCCCTTTGGATCAAGTGTCTGTCTCAATGACCATGAACGGCGCGGTGATCCCAGTTCTGGCGAATTTTATTGTCGCAGGCGAAGAGCAAGGCCACGATAAAGCAAAGCTATCTGGCACCATTCAAAATGATATTCTAAAAGAGTTCATGGTGCGTAATACCTATATTTATCCGCCCGAACCTTCTATGCGCATTGTGGCGGATATTATTGAATATACCTCAAACGAAATCCCCAAGTTCAATTCTATTTCGATCTCTGGATACCACATGCAGGAAGCCGGGGCGAATTTAGTGCAGGAACTGGCGTTTACATTGGCTGATGGCAAAGAATACGTCAAAACAGCTATTGCACGCGGGATGGATGTGGATCACTTCTCTGGGCGGCTGTCGTTCTTTTTCGCGATCGGAATGAACTTTTTCATGGAGGCAGCAAAGCTGCGTGCAGCGCGGCTTTTGTGGCATCGCATCATGACCGATCTTGGAGCGAAAAACCCGCGCTCAAAAATGCTGCGGACCCATTGCCAGACCTCAGGTGTCAGCTTGCAAGAACAAGATCCTTATAACAACGTGGTGCGGACAGCCTATGAAGCGATGAGCGCTGTTCTGGGTGGCACTCAGTCGCTGCACACCAATGCTTTGGATGAAGCGATTGCATTGCCAACTGAATTTGCCGCCCGTATCGCACGCAACACTCAGCTTATATTGCAAGAAGAAACCGGCGTGACCAATGTAGTCGATCCACTTGCAGGATCCTATTATGTAGAAAAGCTGACCGCGGATTTGGCCGATGCGGCATGGCAGATCATCGAAGAGGTCGACACCATGGGGGGCATGACCAAAGCTGTGGCCAGCGGAATGCCGAAACTGCGTATCGAAGAAGCCGCAGCCCAGCGGCAAGCCAATATAGATCGCGGCGAGCAAGTGATTGTGGGGGTAAACAAATATCGCCTTGATCAAGAGGATGACATTGAAATTCGCGATATAGACAACGCTGCCGTACGCGAAACGCAGATCGCGCGATTAGATTCAATCCGCGAAGATCGCGATGCTGCGCGCTGTGAAGCGGCGCTGGGCGAAATATCGCGGCGTGCGGCCGAAGGTGGTAATTTGCTAGAAGCAGCTGTCGAAGCTGCCCGCGCGCGCGCTACCGTTGGAGAGATTAGCATGGCTATGGAGAAAGTGTTTGGGCGCCACCGCGCTGAAGTGAAAACATTAGCGGGGGTTTATGGCAAAGCTTATGAAGGCGATACAGAGTTTGAGAAAATCCAAAAGTCGGTTGAGCAATTTGCTAAAGAGGAAGGCCGCCGGCCGCGCATGCTGGTGGTAAAAATGGGACAGGATGGGCATGACCGAGGCGCGAAAGTCATCGCCACCGCCTTTGCTGATATCGGTTTTGATGTTGATGTTGGCCCGCTTTTTCAAACCCCTGATGAAGCCGCGCAGGATGCCATTGACAATGATGTTCATGTGATTGGCATTTCCAGTCAGGCAGCAGGTCACAAGACACTTGCGCCCAAACTTATCGAGGTGCTTGAAGCGCGTGATGCTGGCGATATTTTGGTGATTTGCGGCGGTGTGATCCCGCAACAGGATTATGACTTTTTAAAGTCCGCAGGCGTCAAGGCAATCTTTGGACCAGGAACCAATATTCCCGCCGCTGCACAAGAAATTTTGGAATTGATCCGCGCAACACGTAACTAAAGAACCAATAGCGTAACCTACCCCTCTAATTTTAGTGGGGTAGGGCTTTCGTCTTAAAATTGGTTCAATTCACTCGATCATTGTGAGAAGTTTATTCAACGACTCTTTGGCATCCCCATAGAACATCCGCGTGTTTTCTTTGAAGAAAAGTGGGTTTTCGATGCCCGAATATCCCGTTCCCTGTCCGCGTTTTGACACAAAAACCTGTTTTGCCTTCCAGCATTCTAGCACCGGCATACCTGCGATCGGGCTGTTTGGGTCATCTTGTGCAGCCGGGTTCACAATGTCGTTTGAGCCGATGACAATCGCCACGTCAGTCTTTGGAAAATCATCGTTTATCTCATCCATTTCGAGCACGATATCATAGGGAACTTTGGCTTCTGCCAAAAGCACATTCATATGGCCGGGCAAACGGCCAGCCACCGGATGGATTGCAAAGCGGACAGATTTTCCTTTGCCCCGCAGCCGCTTTGTCAGCTCGCTGACTGCCTGCTGCGCTTGCGCCACGGCCATGCCGTAGCCGGGGATGATAATCACACTGTCGGCATCATTCAGCGCTGCGGCCACACCATCGGCTTCAATCGCGACCTGCTCGCCTTCTACGGCCATTTGCGGGCCCGTTGTACCACCAAAGCCGCCAAGGATCACGGATACGAAAGATCGGTTCATCGCTTTACACATAATGTAGCTTAAAATCGCACCGGATGAGCCGACCAAAGCGCCAACCACGATTAAAAGATCGTTGCCAAGCGAAAAGCCAATTGCTGCAGCGGCCCAGCCCGAATAGGAATTGAGCATCGAAACAACAACAGGCATATCGGCTCCGCCGATGCCCATAATAAGATGCCAGCCGATAAAGAGGGCTGCAATTGTCATAATGACCAGCGGCAAGAAATCACCTGAATTGAAATACCAGATTAATGAGAAGACTGAGATAAAAGCGGCCGCAGCGTTCAAAGCATGACCGCCGGGAAGTTTTACTGCTTTTGAGTCTACGCGGCCGGCAAGTTTGCCGTAAGCCACCACAGAACCGGTGAATGTAATGGCGCCGATAAAGATCCCTAAAAATAGCTCAACCCGAAGAATATTTATCTCAACGGCAGTCTTTTTGGCCACCACAGCTGCAAATCCTGTAAGGGCAGAGATGCCGTCGCCACCTTCTTCAAGTGCGACACGGACATTTTCGATTTCAAAGTCCGCATTGAAGCCCACGAAAACTGCCGCAAGGCCAACCAGTGAGTGCATCGCAGCCACAAGTTCGGGCATTTGCGTCATCTGCACCCGCTGGGCCAATTGCATACCGATATAGCCGCCAATGGCGATTAGAACCAAAGACAAAAGCCATAGGCCAGACCCTGGGCCGATCAGTGTCGCTGATACCGCAAGGGCCATGCCCACTATGCCATACCATACCGCACGTTTTGCACTTTCCTGTCCGGAAAGACCTCCAAGCGAGAGAATGAAGAGAACAGCTGCAACCACATAAGCTGCTGTTGTAAATCCGATGTCCATTGTCTTCGTCCTCTCTTAAGATTTTTGGAACATGGCGAGCATTCGCCGTGTCACAAGGAAACCGCCAAAAATGTTTATGCCGGCCATAAAGACCGACAGGGCTGCCAGCAGAAGCACGAGGAACGAGCCAGAGCCAATTTGCATCAAAGCACCCAGAATGATGATTGATGATATCGCATTGGTGATCGCCATAAGAGGCGTATGCAGGGAATGGCTAACATTCCAGATCACTTGGAAGCCAACAAATACTGCCAAAACAAAAACGATAAAGTGCTGCATGAAACTGGCAGGTGCATAGGCTCCGATCACAAGCATTAGAACTGCCCCTATGGTCAGCATGCCCACTTGCTGTTTCGTAGCCTCTTTAAACGCGGCGGCCTCGGCGGCTTGCTTTTCTTCTGCCGTTGGCTCTTTGACCGGCTCTTTCTTTTGGGCCGCTATGGCCTGAATTTTTGGCGGGGGCGGTGGGAAGGTAACAGCGCCCGCATGCGTAACGGTGGCCCCGCGGATGACATCATCTTCCATGTCATGGACCACCTGTCCGTCTTTTTCAGGCGTTAAATCCGTCATCATATGGCGGATATTTGTTGCATAGAGCGTCGAAGATTGCGCTGCCATGCGGCTTGGGAAATCTGTGTATCCAATAACGGTCACGCCGTTTTTGCTGACGATCTTTTCGTCAGCAACAGTTAGATCACAATTGCCGCCCCGCTCAGCTGCAAGGTCAATGACCACAGATCCGGGTTTCATAGCAGCCACCATATCGGCCAGCCACAGCTTGGGCGCATCACGTCCGGGGATCAGCGCGGTGGTAATCACAATATCCATTTCCGGGGCCAGTTCGCGGAACTTTTCCAATTGCTTTTCGCGAAACTCAGGGCTGGATGGCGCAGCATAGCCACCTGATTCAGCGCCATCTGCCTGAGACTCTTCAAAGTCTAGGAAAACAAACTCGGCGCCCATCGATTCAATTTGTTCGGCCACTTCCGGACGCACATCAAAAGCATAGGTGATAGCGCCAAGCGATGTGGCCGTGCCGATCGCAGCCAAGCCGGCCACGCCAGCCCCGACAATCAACACCTTTGCGGGAGGGACCTTGCCGGCGGCCGTGACCTGACCGGTAAAGAACCGGCCAAAATTATTTCCAGCCTCAATCACGGCCCGGTAGCCGGCAATATTTGCCATTGAACTGAGCGCGTCCATTTTTTGAGCCCGCGAAATTCGGGGCACCATATCCATCGCAATCAAACTGGCACCTTTTGCCGCAATCTGCGCCATCTGCTCATCATTTTGTGCTGGGAAAAAGAATGAAATTAGAGTTTTGCCATCGTTCAACCGCTTTGCCTCAGTATCATTTGGCGGGCGGACTTTTGCAATTGTATCAGCTGCTTTCCAAAGGGCGGCCGCTGTTTTAACAACCTTTACACCGGCATCTTTGTAAACATCGTCAGAAAAACCGGCGGCCTGTCCAGCGCCCGTTTCGATCAAGCATTCGTGGCCAAGTTTCTGCAGTTGCAGCGCGCTTTCTGGGGTCATTGCCACTCGTGCTTCGCCAACAAAAGTTTCTTTGGGGGTTCCGATTTTCATTGGCACGCTCTCCACGAATAATTTTTATCTTTGATCTTCTGTGCCGTGTTAGTTACAGCCAACACGCGCAAATGTGAATGCCGAAATTGGATATTTACGTGCCGGAATTCTCCATTGGTTTGTTTTTTGATCTTTTTGTAAGAGTTGTTTTATGTGAAACGGTCTCGCACCTTTGAATGGTCCAAGCCAGAAGAGGCTTGATGGGCACATTATCGGTGCGCAAAGCAGCCTAGATGCTTGCGCTTTGCTAAAGGATTGATATGAGTTTCGTGATCGGGAGGAATTTGCGATGTCATTAAATGGTGCACATGCTTTGGTGACCGGGGGCGGGACTGGAATAGGGTTGGCAATTGCGCGCGCTTTGGCCTCCGAGGGGGCTCATGTAACCATCACCGGTCGCAGGCTTTCGGTGTTGCAAGAGGTGGGCATTGAGCGGATTTATCCACTGGCAATGGATGTCACGGATGAGCAGGCACAGCGCGACATCATTGCAAAAGCAGTGGAAGCGAGAGGGCCCATTCAAATTTGTATTGCCAACGCAGGGATTGCGGAAGGTCGGGCGCTGCAAAAAACTGAAATGGATCTTTGGCGCAAAATCATGGCCACCAACCTTGATGGTGCCTTCATCACAATTCGCGAAGCCATGCGCTCGATGGTGCAGGCGGATTGGGGCAGGGTGATTGGCGTCTCGTCAATCGCAGGGATCAGAGGGCTTAAGGGCGGTGGCGCCTATGCCGCCAGCAAGCATGGGCTCATCGGTTTGATCCGCTCTTATTCAGAAGAATATCTTGGTGGCCCAATCACTTTTAATGCCCTTTGCCCCGGATATGTTGATACACCTATTATAGACGCAAATCTTGATGCCATCCAAAAACGTGGCTTCACTCAGGATCAAGCTATGGAAATGATGGTGGGCTCAAATCTGCATAAAAGATTAATTGATGCCGATGAGATCGCGCAGGCTGCCCTCTGGCTTTGCGCGCCGGCCGCCGCAAGCGTAAACGGACAAACGATCAATATTGCAGGAGGTCAGGTATGAAAACAAATTTTTCTGATACAAAAACACTTTTTAATCTCCCTCATGGAGTGATTTATCTGGACGGCAACTCGCTTGGCCCGTTGCCAAAAGCTGCTGTCCAAAAGGTTAGCCGGATGATGGAAAGTGAATGGGGCCAGATGTTGATTACCGGTTGGAACAATGCCGGATGGATGCAGCAGCCGGTGTCGGTTGGGGATCGGATTGCGCGGTTGATTGGCGCAGAGCGCGGACATGTGGTGGTTGGTGATACCCTATCGATCAAGGTCTACCAAGCGCTTGCCTCGGCGCTTGAGATGCGTCCTGATCGGCGTATTATTCTTTCTGATAGTGGGAATTTTCCATCAGATCTTTACATGGCTGAAGGTTTGATAAAATCGCTTAATGCTGGCCATGATTTGCGGGTTGTTGCCCCAGAAGATATTGCCAAGAATATTACTGATGAGGTCGCAGTCACGCTGATCACCGAAGTTGATTACCGCACAGGGCGGCGCCATGATATGCGCGGTCTTACGGCCAAGGCGCATGCGGTCGGGGCGCTTACGGTTTGGGATCTAGCGCATTCCACAGGGGCCTTTGAGGTTGATCTAATGGGGTGCGGGGCAGATTTTGCTGTTGGCTGCACCTATAAATACCTCAATGGTGGCCCAGGATCACCGGGGTTTATATATGTGGCCCCGCGCCATATAGACCGCGCCCGTCCGGCCTTGTCTGGATGGTTGGGACATGCAGCCCCGTTTGCGTTTGAGCCAAGCTATGCAGCAGGTGAAGGTATTGAGCGAATGCGTGTGGGCACACCTTCGGTGATTGCCATGGCAAGCCTTGCGGCAGCACTTGATATTTGGGATCAGGTTGACATGGCTGACCTGCGCGAGCGGTCGATAGAATTAAGCACGCTTTTTATTGAGACAGTCGAGAAAAACTGCCCAATGCTCACACTGGCCTCACCGCGTGATCCAGCTGCGCGTGGCTCTCAGGTCTCATTTCATTTTGGCCATGGCTATGCGGTTATGCAGGCGCTTATTGAGCGCGGCGTCATTGGTGATTTTCGAGCGCCGGATATTATGCGGTTTGGGTTTACTCCGCTATATTTAGATCGGGATGATGTTTTGGCGGGGTGTGAAATTTTAACCGAAATCATGCAGGACAACTTGTGGGATAAATCAGAATTTAAGATAAAGGCGCGCGTCACTTAGGGTGCATAGGTTTGCGATCTTTCTCTGCTGCATTGGGCGATTTTAATTGCGGTGGGGTCGGGATTTGTGAATAAAATCAATTATGTTGACGCTGGACCATATCGCCATAACTGCGGAAACCCTTGAACAAGGTGTGGACTATGTTGAAACGGCGCTTAGCGTTCCCATGGCAGGGGGCGGCAAGCATCGGCTTTTTGGAACCCACAATAGATTACTTGGTTTGGGTGATATTTATCTTGAAGTGATTGCTGTTGACCCTTTGGCCAGTGCAGTGCCCCATTGCAGGTGGTTCGATCTTGATCGGTTTTGCGGCCCGCCCCGCCTGACAAATTGGATTTGCAAAACCAACGAGGTAGCCACTGATTTACCATGCGCCTTGGCCGGAACAGGGCCGATGGTTGAGGTGAGCCGAGGCGATCTTATATGGCATATAACGGTTCCGGAAAATGGTTGCTTGCCGCTTGATGGCTGTGCTCCGGCACTCATAGACTGGGGGGATGTGCCCTCTCCTGCAAACAGCTTGCCCAACCAAGGTTGCCGGCTGCGAAAATTAAAAATCACCCATCCCAACCCTTACGAGCTCACGCAATTTCTAATGGTTTCTCTAAAAGATACCCGCGTGATTGTGGAACATTCAGAGCAGCCATCTTTTGAAGTTGAAATTGATACCCCTTGGGGCTTGAAATGTCTGCGATAACCATACGCTCGGTCATACCTGAGGATGCCAAGGCAATTGCCGCACTGTGGAACCCGATGATCCGCGATAGCGCTCTCACCTTTACCTCTAGGCAAAAAACAATATCCGGGCTCGCGCAGCAGATCAAGGATTGCAACCGCGAAGGGAAAGGATTTTTTTTGGCCGAGGACAGTCAAGGCGTAATGGGGTTCTGCACCTATTTTCAATTTCGCGGTGGCCCGGGATATTTGCGCACCATGGAGCATTCGATTATTTTGGGTGAGCGGGCGCGGGGCCGCGGTCTTGGGCGGCAACTGATGCAAACTCTTATGAGTCATGCCCGCGCAGCCGGGGTGCACACGCTTTGGGCCGGGGTGAGTGGGGAAAATCCCTCGGGTATCGCATTCCATAAATCGCTTGGCTTTTCACAGGTGGCGGTTCTGCCGCAGGTGGGATATAAATTTGATCGCTGGATGGATTTAGTTCTTTTGCAGAAATTTCTCTGATTGCACGCTGACAATCGCATGAGATCAGTTTAAACTCATCAGATGTCAATTTGGACACGCATATCACAAGCCATTGAAGCACTTACAAAAGGCGAAGCTCTTTCAGCAGTGTTTGACCGCTTGCGCACCCCGCCCGAACATTCTGTTGGTTTCACTATTGCGGTCATTGCCTTAGGCGCAAAAATGGCCAAAGCCGATGGGTTGGTGACCAGAGATGAAGTCACGGCATTTCGACAGGTCTTTTACATTCCAAAGTCACAAATGACCCAAGCTGCCCGAGTGTTTGATTTAGCGCGTCAGGATGTTTCTGGCTATGAATTTTACGCTCGAAGGATCAGTGTAATGTTTGGCCGTGGTAATCAGATCTTGAAAGATTTGCTGGATGGACTTTTCCATATTGCAACCGTTGACGGGCATTATCATCCCAGTGAAAATGCATTTTTGGAAACTGTTGCGGAAATATTTGGCCTTACCAACCGCGAATTTCGAATGCTGCGTGCACGGTATGTGACGGATGAAGTTCCCGATCCATATATAGTTTTAGGGGTCAGCCCGGACGATAGTTTTGAAACAATTAAATCGGTTTGGCGGAACTTGGCGCGCGAAAGCCATCCAGATCAAATGATTGCCCGCGGCGTCCCGGAAGAGGCGGTGAAACTCGCTGAGCGACGTATGATCCAGATCAATCACGCCTTTGATGAAATTGTTGCGGAGCGGGGTTAACTCGACTGATGATTTTATAAGACCGTCACATAGTGGGTGCGATTCGCCCCTTCATTCGTTCAAGACACTTTTAAATTGATTGCTCTCATCGTGCGACAGGGAAGGGTTGATGTGATTTAATCACAGAAACAGCAAGATAGTGGATCAATAGCCGAATTTGAAATGGATTGTTTCGCTACTGTTATGGGTCAACGCCATCCACTTGATTTGATATACCTATAAGGGTATATTTTAGTTCTTAAGTATATTTTGTTTATAGTATTGAGAGAAATCATGCTTGGCTTACTGATGTTGCTTCCCATCGCCATTGGCTGGGCCGTTGTTGAAAATTCGGGGTATTTTGACGACGAGGACAATGAAGGTAAAGACGCAAATGCGTCTTCCAGTGATACAGCAGATTTAGAAACCCTCTTCGGAACAAGCGGCGATGATAATATCGATGGCGATGATGGACACAATAGTATCAACGGTTTGGATGGTGATGATACGATCAATGCAAATGCTGGAAAAGATCAGATTGACGGTAGCAGCGGTAATGATGAGATTTACGGCGGATCGGGTCATGATGCGATAGTTGGCGGTTCTGGCAGCGATTTCATCGAAGGCGACGAAGGCCATGACATCATATTCGGTGACGCGGGTAACTCTCAAATACCAAACAGTGGCCAGCCTTCTGATGACACCATAAATGGCGGCACTGAGGATGACTTTTTAGTGGGCGAATGGGGTGATGATCAACTCTTTGGAGGGAATGGTGTCGATTTTATCTTCGGGGATAACGGCAATGATCTGATTGATGGTGGGAACGGTACGGACTTTCTGGCTGGCGGGGCTGGCAGCGATACCATCAACGGCGGTGCTGGCGATGATGCGATGGACGGCAGTGATGGCAATGACAGCTTAGAAGGCGGCGAGGGCGATGATGCAATGGCTGGCGGGGCTGGCAACGACACGCTTGATGGTGGTGAAGGCGATGACTTTATGGTTGGCGGTGAAGGCAATGACAGCCTAGAAGGCGGTGTTGGCGATGACTTAATGGATGGCTGGGCTGGCAACGACACTCTCGATGGCGGTGAAGGGAATGACATTCTATTTGGCGGTGCAGGCGATGATGCCATTCTTGTTGAGAGCCACGATATAGCCACAGGTGGAAGCGGAGAGGATACCTTTTTGGTAATCGCGGATGAAAGCAGCGATACGGCACAAATCCTTGATTTTGACGGAGCTGATGACAGGATTGAAATCTATTATGAAGCAAGTGAGCTTAGTGATCCTCAGTCTGATCCCTTGTTGGAATTGAAGGAAATACCCCCTGCAGAAGGTAGCGCTGTGGGAACAAAATCAGACATTTCTATCATTTTTGACGGCAGTCAGGTCGCGGTTGTTACAGCCACACAAGATGGAATTGAGGCAGGCAATATTAAACTGATAGCGCTGTAAAGCTGATACCCGTCGCTATACGCCGCGCACGTGAACTCCTCTTGAACGAAAAGTTTGAACTAAAGCTTGCCACTGGTGGTAAATTCAAATTCGGCTTTTAGCGATGTCGCCAAGGAGCTTAGTCTTGCCTGTGCGACCTCACCATAAAGTGGCGCTGCTTCGGGCGGCAGGCTTAGGCGCAGCAGGCGGGTGTTTTCGTCCCAGTGCAGGCGTGC
>PBSX01000122.1 GCA_002726375.1 Marinovum sp. | reverse complement strand
TCGGCCTAGGTGTTCAATCCGTAAAGCGAACCTTGCCGATAAAGCCGAGGTTTCGATTGCGCTGGGCATAGTCGATGCCGTAGCCAACCACAAATTCATCCGGGATTTCAAATCCTGTCCAATCCGCTTTGATCGACACTTCGCGCCGTGAGGGTTTATCCAGCAATGCAATGGACTTCATTCGGGCGGGTCCGCGCGATTTGAGCAGGCCAATGACATGGCTAAGGGTGAAGCCCGTATCGACGATGTCTTCGACCACCAAAACATCACGGCCTTCAATGGCGCCGCGCAAATCTTTTAAAATCCGCACTTCGCGCGAACTTTCCATCCCATCGCCATAAGACGAGGCCTCAAGGAAATCGACCTCGACCGGTAGATCCAATTCGCGGACAAGATCGGCGATAAAGACGAATGAGCCACGCAGAAGGCCCACCACGATGAGCTTGTCAGTGCCGTTGAATTCATCGTGAATTTCGCGGCAAAGCTCTTCGACCCGTGCAGCAATTGTTTTTGCTGAAATCATTTCATCGATGACATAAGGACGCTGCACCATAGTACCCTCTTGATTTTACCGCTCAACAATACGTATTCAGACGCAACTGTCACGCGCTAAAAGAATCTTTATGCCAAAACATTCCGAAACCAAGCGTCTTGCCTACACGGCCGAGCAGATGTACGCCCTTGTGGCGGATGTTGGCAGCTATCCACAATTTTTGCCGTGGTGTTCAGCAGCGCGCGTCCGATCGCGCCAACCGCAGCCCGAGGGTGAGATCATTGAGGCGGATCTGGTCATCAGCTTTAAGGTTTTTCGCGAACGCTTTGGCAGTCGGGTGACGCTTTTTCCCGCTGCATTGAAAATTGAAACCGAATATCTGGACGGGCCTTTTCGCTATATGCGGTCGCACTGGGCGTTCCGCCCTGACGGGGCAGGCTGCGAGGTGGATTTTTTTGTAGATTTTGAGTTTAAGAACGCCATTTTGCAGGGCATCATCGGGGTGGTTTTCAATGAAGCCATGCTGCGCATCGTACGTGCGTTTGAATGCAGGGCGGCAGAGCTTTACGGCCCATAAAAAAGGCGCGCAGACCAAGCCGCGCGCCATCTAGTTTCCACACAGGAGAGTGTAATTAGCTTGTCATGTCGTAGGCGCGCTCACCGTGCACGCTTAGGTCCAGCCCGTTGGTTTCGGTTTCTTCATCAACGCGCAGCTGCGTAAATGCCCCGACAACCTTGATCAAAATAGTGGTTACGATAACGGTAAAGATACCCACAATTACCAATCCGCCCAATTGCGCTGCCCAGGCACCGTGGCCAAAGACTGCAATCATAATGGTGCCGAAGATACCGCCGATGCCATGCACTGCGAAGACATCAAGCGTGTCGTCAATCTTGAGAGTATTGCGCACCAGATTGACACCTTCTTGGCAAAGCACGCCAGCAATCGCACCGATGACAAGCGCTTCGACAGGGCCGACGAACCCAGAAGCGGGCGTAATTGAGGCCAAGCCGGCAATAGTACCTGTCACCAGACCGACCAACGAGGCCTTGCCATATTTATAACGCTCCCAAGCTGCCCATGTCAGGGACGCTGTTGCAGCAGAGATATGTGTGACCGTCAGCGCCATGGCCGCGCCGCCATCTGCGGCCAGCTGCGAGCCGCCGTTAAAGCCAAACCAACCGACCCACAGCATCGCTGCGCCGATCATTACATAGCCGGGATTGTGCGGCGGTGTGGTTTTGTTTTTGCGCGCACCAAGGAAGAAGGCCAGAACAAGCGCGGCTAGGCCAGCTGTTTCGTGCACGACAATGCCGCCGGCAAAATCTTTGACGCCCACCGCGCCAAGAATACCGCCATCAGCTAACATGCCGCCGCCCCAAATCCAGTGCACAACCGGCGCGTAGCACAGCAGCATCCAGAGGCCCGAGAAGGTCAGCACAAAGGCAAAGCCCACGCGTTCAACATAGGCGCCCACAATCAGTGCCGGTGTGATGATCGCAAAGGTCATCTGAAAGGTAAAGAACAGAACTTCGGGTAGGGTGCCACTTAGGCTGTCGGTTGTAACGCCGGACAGGAACATTTTGTCCAATCCGCCCCAATAGCCGCTTGTGCCACTGCCAAAGGCAATTGAATAGCCAAAGGCGAGCCACAGCAGGCTCATCAAACAGGCAATTGCATAGCAATGCATAAAGACGCTCAGCACGTTCCGCGCGCGTACAAGTCCACCATAGAAAAGGGCAAGCCCCGGCAATGTCATAAACAGCACAAGCGCTGTGGCGACGATAATCCAAGCGGTATCCGCTCCGTTCATTTGATTGATCCTCCTAGATACATTTTTTAGGGGAAAGACCCTAAAAACGATCAAAAACAAAGCATTTGCTGTAAAATAGAGCGCGTAGATGAGAAGCTAGACACAAAAAGCACAAAATTTATGCATAAAATTAGAAATAAGATGCAATATTAGGCGTAAATTCAATGGTCTTTGAGCGCCCGCATTAGGAGTCCCATGGCGTGATCACGTGCCGCAATGCGGACGGCCTCGCGGCCTCTTGCACCAAATTCGATGGTTTCGCTGGTCACAGCGCCGCCAGAAATGGCCAGCCCAAAGCAGACCCGCCCTTCGGGTTTGTGGTCGCTGCCGCCCGGTCCGGCGATGCCGGTAATCGAAAGCGCGATATCGCCATCTGAGCGTTCAAGCGCACCGCGCGCCATTTCTTTTGCCACCGGCTCGGAAACCGCGCCATGACGCGCCAGCGTATCTGCAGAAACCCCAAGCAGTTCAGTTTTGGCTGCGTTGGAATAGGTGACAAATCCGCGCTCAAAGATGGCCGATGATCCGGGAAGGTCGGTCAGCGCCGCAGCCAGCATCCCACCAGTACAGCTTTCTGCGACCACAATCTTTTGCTTTGCCTGTATTGCCAGTTGTAAAATAGTCTCACGCATGGGGCTATAATCCTTGCCGCGCAATGGTCAGGATCACGACGCCGACCGCAGCCAAAAGGCCTGCTATACAGTCGTCGAGCATGACCCCCAAGGCGTCATCGCGTCTGTCAGCCCAGCCAATCGGTCCGGGCTTGGTGATGTCAAACAGGCGAAACAGCACAAAGGCCGCGGCCCATTCCGGCCAGAGCGCACTGGTGGACGCGTTTGAAAACGACATCACAAGAGCGATAGGCAGCAGGGCAATCCATTGGCCGGCCACCTCGTCGATCACCACTTCAGAGGGATCGTGGGATGTGGCGGCGCGGATATAGTTTGCCGTGGCCCACCATCCTAAGAAGAATATTGCAGGGGTGCATAAAAGCACGCCGCTAAAGCCAATGAATTGATAGCTTGCCCAAAACAGCGGCAGCGTAGCCAGTGACCCCCATGTGCCTGAGGCCGGCCGCAGATAGCCAATGCCAAAGAGTGTGGCGATAGGCGCGCTCATGACGTCTGCAGCGCTGCGGTTGCAATTGCAGCGATCCCTTCTTGGCGGCCGGTAAATCCCAAACGCTCGCTGGTGGTTGCTTTCACGCTGATGCGTGTTTGCTCTATGTCTATAATCTTTGCCAGATTGGCTTGCATGGCGGCCGCATGCGGTCCTATTTTGGGCAATTCGCACACAATTGTGCAGTCTATATTGCTAATTTCAAAGCCTCTTGCGCGCACCAACTCTGCCGCATGCGATAAGAACACCGCACTTGCGGCATCTTTCCATTGCGGATCAGAGGGCGGGAAATGCTGTCCAATATCGCCCTCTGCTATTGCTCCATAAAGCGCATCGGTGATGGCGTGCATCGCCACATCGGCATCCGAATGGCCTTTCAGCTGGGCTGTATGCGCCACCGGCACACCGCATAGGATCAATTCATTGCCAGGCTCAAACGCATGTACGTCATAGCCATTTCCCAAGCGAATATCTGTCATATGCGATCCTTTTAGTGCTAGGGCGGCGCGCGCAAAATCCTCTGACCGTGTGATTTTTAAATTGCGTTCATCGCCGTCAACGATGGCCACCTCTAATCCGGCGCGCCGGGCCACTTCAACATCATCCGCCGCAGGTGCGTTATTGGCATGATGGGCTTTCAAAATGGCATCAAAATGAAACCCTTGCGGGGTTTGGGCCCGATATAACCCTTCGCGCGAGCAGCCTCCGGTGACGGTGCCATTCGCGCCACGCCAAAGAGCGTCGTTCACCGGCAGTCCGGGGGCTGCGGCTGGATAATCTTCTAGGGCGTCCAAAACGCGCTCTATCACATCATCGCCGAGGGCGGGGCGGGCAACATCATGGATGAGCACCTGATCGGGCGGGTTGGCGGCCAAAGCGTCTAGCCCATTGCGGACCGAGGCATCGCGCGAGGCGCCGCCTTGAGTGACTTCGCAGTCTGTAGATTTGAGCAGGTCCATATCGTCTTGATGCAGCACTACCATAATGCGATCAATGCGCGGATGTTGGGTGAACCGTTCCAGCGTATGGTCAATGACAGGCTTTCCTGCAACACGCTGCCATTGCTTCGGTTCTGCGCCGCCGGCGCGGCTGCCACGTCCTGCGGCGACAATTAAAGCGGCAACGGTCATCTGGTGATCCACAGTTGTTCAGTCAAAAGAATTGCTCACTGTCTACGCGGTCACAAACCATGACGCAATCTTGGAATCGAGGTCAAATATATGATTATAAAATAGGCATATAGAAGAATTTGGCTAAAAATTCGGCGCGATTGACTTGTTTTGGCGCGATTGTTTGCCTATTCTGCCCGAAAGGAGCCTATTTCGTGCAATTACTCTCTGGGGCTTTGCCGCTTTCACCACCAATATTCTTGGCGCCACTGGCCGGAATAACCGATCTACCGTTTCGCCAAATCGTTTCGCGATTTGGGGCGGGAATGGTTGTAAGCGAAATGGTTGCATCACAAGACATGGTGATCGGGCGGGCAGGCACCCGCGAAAAAACCGAATTGGGGCTAGAGGCTGAGAATACGGCTGTTCAGCTTGCTGGGCGTGAAGCCCACTGGATGGCTGAGGCCGCGCGCATGGTGGAAGCCAATGGCGCGCAGATGATTGACATCAACATGGGCTGCCCGGCGAAAAAAGTTGTCACTGGCTATTCCGGATCTGCGCTTTTGAAAGATCTTGATCACGCTTTGAGCTTGATCGAAGCGGTCGTGGGCGCAGTCAAGCTACCGGTTACATTAAAAACCCGTTTGGGGTGGGATGATACAAACATCAACGCGCCAGAACTTGCGAAACGGGCTGAAGCAGCGGGTATTCAAATGATCACCATTCACGGCCGTACCAGGTGTCAGTTTTACAAAGGCCACGCAGATTGGGCCGCCATTGCGCGGGTCAAAAACGCGGTCAACATCCCTGTGATTGCAAATGGTGACATTACAAATCTAGACAGTGCAAAACGGGCCTTGGCCTTGTCTGGTGCGGATGGGATCATGGTCGGCCGGGGTGCACAAGGGCGGCCTTGGCTTCTTTCGGAATTGGCCCACGCGCTTTTTCAAGCCCCAAAGATTGCACGCCCTAATCTCAAAGAGTTCGGTCAATTGGTAGCAGAACATTACGACAGTATTTTAAAGTTTTACGGGCGCGATCTTGGGGTACGTGTCGCGCGCAAGCATTTGGGGTGGTATATGGATGAAGCAGGCACAACGCAGGCCCTGCGCCGCAAAATTCTGACAGCCGTAACCCCTGAGGATGTTTTTGAGGTTTTGCCTCATGCGATGGAACAGGAGCAAGCGGCATGAGTATGTCCAATCCGCTAGAGGCTATTTGGAATTCACTGCCGGTGCCGGCGGTGGTGCTGGATGCCCAAGATCTAATTGTTGAAATAAACCCTGCCGCTGAAGGGTTTTTTAACCTCTCGCAGCGGGCAGTACAGGGCGAGCCCCTGTGGGACCGGTTGATGGTTGACGCGCCGCTTGAAAAAAGTTTTCAACGCGCGCGGCGCAATGCCACCCCGCTCTTTGTCAATGACGTAGATGTGGGCACCGGTGATCGGGCGCCAATGCAATGCAATCTTAAATTTGCACCGATTGTAGGTCATCCAGAGATGATGATTTTACTCATCGCCCCACGTGAATTGGCCGGGCGGATGACCCAAACCCAAACTGTTAAGTCCGCCGCAAAATCAGCGATTGGAATGGCCGAAATGCTGGCGCATGAGATTAAAAATCCACTTGCGGGAATTACTGGCGCTGCGCAGTTGCTGTCCATGGGGCTTGATCCCAAGGATTTGGAGCTGACCGATTTGATTGTCACGGAAACCCGCCGGATTGTGAAACTGCTTGAACAGGTCGAGCAGTTTGGAAATTTGAAGTCATTGGAGAAAAACGAAGTCAATATTCACGATGTGCTAGACCGCGCGCGCCGGTCGGCGCAAGTGGGTTTTGGTGCGCATATGAAGATCGTTGAAGATTACGACCCCTCATTGCCGGCCGTTCTTGGCGACAGTGATCAATTGCTTCAGGTTATGCTTAATTTGGTCAAAAACGCCTCAGAGGCCGCCAATACAAACGGTGGCACGATCCGGCTGCGTACTTATTATGAGCATTCCTTTCGCCTACGCCGCTCGGATGGAGAAGGCAAGTCGCTGCCGCTGCAAGTTGAAATTTGGGATGATGGGCCCGGACTGCGCGAAGATATCCGCGCCGATATTTTTGATCCCTTTGTGTCGGGCCGTGAAAACGGAACCGGTCTTGGGCTGGCCTTGGCCAGTAAAATTATTTCCGATCATGACGGTTGGATCTCTGTAGATTCGGTTCCTGGCAAAACCGTATTTCGTATTTCCCTGCCAGTTATGCCGCCCGATCGGGCCAATAAAGGAGAGCTATAATGGATGGAACTGTCCTTGTTGCCGATGATGATCGCACAATACGCACCGTTTTGACCCAAGCCTTAACCCGTGCGGGCTGTCGCGTGCATGCAACGTCCAGCCTGACCACATTGATGCGCTGGGTAGAAGAAGGCAAAGGCGATGCGGTGATCACCGATGTGATGATGCCGGATGGCAATGGATTGGAAATGTTGCCTAAAATATCCCAAGACCGCCCGGATTTGCCGGTGATCGTGATCTCAGCGCAAAATACCATTATGACAGCAATACACGCGGCCGAGGCCGAGGCCTTTGACTATTTGCCTAAACCCTTTGATTTGCCTGATCTTATGAAGCGATGCGCCAAAGCCTTAGAGCACCGGCGCCCTGCAAGACGTCAGGTGGCCGAGCCGGACATAGGTGATGAAACACAAGAGGGTCTGCCCCTAATCGGAAAGACACCCGCCATGCAGGGGCTCTACCGACTGGTGGCGCGGGTGATGAATGCAGATCTTCCCGTGCTCATTTCCGGCGAGTCGGGGACCGGAAAGACGCTAATTTCAAAGGTGCTTCACAATTATTCGGATCGCCGAAACCTGCCCTTTGTCACTGTGACCGAAGCTGATTTGGTGGTGCTCGACGGGCCTGCCAAAATTTTAGCGCGGGCCAAGGGTGGGACGATTTTAATCGAGGAAATTAGCGATATTAACGAAGAAGGGCAGGGGCGTATTGTCCGGATGATCGACACGCCGGGGGATTTTTCACCGCGCTTTATCGCCACCATGCAGGGCGAGGTTAGCGAAGCTGTTGATCAAGCTGCGGTGCGGCGTGATCTGTATTACCGGCTTGGTGGGGCGACGATCCAGGTGCCGTCCCTGCGTGAAAGGGTGGATGATATCCAATTGCTCTGCGATCATTTTTTAAACCGCGCCGAGCGGGACGGGGCCATCCCCCGCATGATGTCCGAGCAAGCGGCGCAGCTGTTTCGAAACTATAGCTGGCCGGGCAATGTGCGGCAGCTTGAAAATGTTGTGAAACGGCTTGGCCTGACAGCAAGAGGCGTTGAAATCTCACTTACTGAGGTCGAACAGGCATTGAGCAATCAACCGGCGATGAACCTTAATTTGCAAAAAGGGTCCACGGACCGTTTATCGGCAGATGTCGAACGTCATTTGCGCCGCTATTTTGATCTGCACGGTAATATTTTGCCGCCACCCGGGTTGCACGCGCGTATCCTGCGAGAGGTCGAAGGCCCCTTGATCGAGATTGCGCTTGAAGCCAACGGCGGAAATCAAGCCAAATGCGCCGATTTACTGGGTATTAACCGCAATACTTTGCGTAAAAAAATCAATGAGCTTGACATTAAGGTCACACGTCGACGAAAACTGATGTAATCAAGCAACAGGCAGAAGGATGCCGACCGTTTTGTCACATTGGGGAAGGCCGTGAGCAAGCCATCAAAAACCCGAACTTCGCGGCTCATTTGGAGCCGGGCACTGCAATTGCAGCGTCAGAAACGATTTTCGACTGTTGTCAACGTCGGTTTGGTATTGCTAGGGCCGATTTTGGTGCTTGGCACTTATCTTGTGCTCGGCCCGTTAGAACAGAACGCGCGTTCGAATGTGATCCGCTTGGTGGTCATGGCTGACATCATTTATGTTTTGGTCACGGTTGCAATGGTATCGCAAAGAATACTGCGCATCATTTCGCAAAGGCGCCAGAAATCGGCCGGATCACGATTGCATTTACGTCTCACCGGTGTCTTTACAGTTATGGCTTTGCTGCCCACAATTACCGTGGCTGTCTTTGCTCTTTTGTCTATCAATATGGGGCTTGAGGCCTGGTTTTCAGATCGGGTGAAAGGCGTCATTGGAGATTCTCTTGCCGCCGCACAGGCCTATGAAGAAGATCAAAAGGCTTCCATGTCCGAAGACACCGCAAGTCTCGTGCAAATCCTTGAGCAATATCGCCGAACGCAAGTTCGCTTTGACCCGCAGGCGCTGCGTGAAACGCTAAGCCAAGAGCAGCAGGACATTCAACGTGGTCTGCGCGAGGCGTTCATAATCAACGGTCAAGGAGAATTGATCCTGCGCGGACACCGGTCTTATTTATTTGATTATGAGAAACCTGATCTTAGCCAGATTGATGCCTCCTTACAGGCGGTGGTTTTAATCGAAGACTGGCAAAATAACGAGCTCAGGGCACTGGCCTATCTGTCTGGGTTTCCAGATTATTATTTGCTTGTATCCCGTCAGGTTGATGGAAATCTGCTGGCCTTGCTAGACGAAACCCAGGCAACAGCCAAGCTTTACCAACAGCTTGAACAAGACGCTAGCAAGCAGTTATTCGAATTTGCATTGCTATATCTCGCCTTTGCAATTTTGCTCATTGTATCCTCAATTTGGCTTGCCTTGCTGTTTGCAGAGCGCCTGTCGCGCCCAATAGGACGCTTGGCCGGTGCAGCACAGCGGGTTGGTGAGGGTAAATTTGATACCCGTGTGATTGAAGAGGATGGCGAAGATGAGTTATCTCTTTTATCAAAATATTTCAACCAAATGACAGGGCAACTTAAAGTCCAAAGGGATGCCTTGGTTGAAAACACAAATCAAATTGAACGGCGTAGAAGGCTGTTTGACTCGGTGCTTAGCTCGGTCACTTCGGGTGTTGTCGGGCTCGATCCAGAAGGTCGGGTGTCATTTGTTAACCCGTCGGCCCAACGTTTGCTCAGCTGGAAAAACGAACAACAATTAACAGATTTATCCGTCGCGGTGCCAGAATTTTTTCCACTTTTTGAGCGCTTGCGCGGGGCTCCGCTCGACAGCATCCAAGAGGAAGTCAAAGTGGTCAGAGCGGGGCGCTTGGAAAACCTTTTGGTGCGTATGGCCCCTCGCCGTCAAGAAGATCAGAGCCTTGAAGGCTATGTGATCGCATTTGATGACATTACCGATTTGGTGTCTGCGCAAAGATCGGCGGCTTGGGGCGATGTGGCGCGGCGGATTGCTCATGAGATTAAAAACCCTCTGACCCCGATCCAGCTGTCGGCTGAGCGCATCCGGCGCAAATTCATCGCAAAACTAGATGGCGACGAACAAGCGGTTGAACAAATGACCGATGTCATCATTCGTCAAACCAATGATTTACGCCGAATCGTTGACGAGTTTTCCAAATTTGCGCGCATGCCCGAACCTGATAAACGTAGTGAAGATATCGCCGAGCTCCTGCGCTCTGCGGTAGTATTGCAAGACGCCGGTCAACCCGATGTTGGCTTTGACATCGACATACCCAGCACACCAGTTTTAACTGAAATAGATGCAACTATGATTTCGCAAGCCTTTACCAATCTTTTAAAAAATGCTGGTGAGGCAATTGAGGCGCGAATTGAAAAAGGGCTGGGTGCTAATGTGCCCGGGCGTATCATCGTCAAGCTGCTGCCGAGCGCGCAGCAGCTTTGCATCACGGTGGCCGATAACGGAACTGGGCTTCCAACTGATCGCAGTCGTCTTTTTGAGCCCTATGTAACAACCCGGGAAAAGGGCACGGGTTTGGGATTGGCGATTGTGCGAAAGATTATCGAAGAACACGGAGGCAGCCTTAGACTTGAGGATGCCGATTCGTTTGACGGAGCCGATTTTAAAGGGGCCAAAGCTATTATTCTATTGCCAACACAGGCTTTGCAAGGCGTGACAGTGATGACTAAGGAAGCATATAAATGAACGATATTCTAATTGTAGATGACGAACGCGATATTCGCGAGCTGATCGGCGATATTCTTCAAGATGAAGGCTATAGCACCCGGCTGGCGGGAAACTCAGAAGAGTGTATGCGTGAGGTCACTGCCGAGCAGCCGGGCTTATTGATCCTTGATATCTGGCTCAAAGACAGTGACATGGACGGGATTGATATCTTGAAAAAGGTCAAGAGCGAGTATCCACACGTCCCTGTCGTAATCATTTCTGGCCATGGAAATATTGAAATTGCTGTGGCTGCAATTAAGCAGGGTGCCTATGATTTTATCGAAAAGCCCTTTAACATTGACCAACTTTTGGTGGTGATCCGGCGTGCCATGGAAACCTCTCGGCTGCGCCGCGAAAACCTTGCTCTGCGGCAAAAAGATGGCCCGGCAAGCGAAATGATCGGCCAAAGCACAGCATTTCGCACGCTTATTTCCCAATTGGATAAGGTGACAAAATCAAATGGCCGTGTGATGCTCACAGGGGCCTCTGGCACCGGCAAAGAAGTGGCTGCGCGCTATATCCACAGCCACTCAGATCGGGCATCTTCGCCATTTGTGGTGGTCAATTGTGCAGCGATTGAGCCCGATCAAATGGAGCGCGTGCTGTTTGGGCAAGAAAGCAGCGACAAAGGCATTACCGAAGGGTTGTTGGAACAGGCCAATCAGGGGGTCGTGTATTTTGACGAGGTGGCAGATATGCCACTGGTGACCCAATCAAAGATCCTGCGGGTTTTGGTTGACCAACGCTTTCAACGTGTTGGTGGGAGTGAAAGTGTAAATGTGGACCTGCGGGTTATTTCTTCGACCAGCCAAGATTTAAACCAAGAAATTAATGAAAAAAACTTTCGAGAAGAACTATTTCATCGGTTGAATGTCGTTCCTATTTCTGTGCCGTCTTTGGAAGAACGGCGTGAAGACATTCCTCTGCTTGCTACACATTTTCTGCAGTATTTTCACGAATTTCAAGGCCATAGCCTACGTGAGTTAAGCGAAGAAGGCGCTACGATGCTGCAAACCATGGCTTGGCCTGGCAATGTACGGCAATTGAAAAATATCGTTGAGCGGGTATTAATATTGGGCGACAGCAGTGATCCTATCTCTGCAGCCGATTTGCCAAATGATGCTGCCGGAGACAGTTTAGAAAATACTCAAGGACTGATTTCAAGAAATATCGCCACAATGCCTCTGCGCGAGGCGCGCGAAGCTTTTGAGCGCGAATACCTAATCACTCAGATCGACCGTTTTGGCGGCAATATTAGTAAAACTGCGCAATTCGTTGGCATGGAGCGCAGCGCGCTTCATCGCAAGCTAAAGTCGCTCGGTGTTGTTTCGGCTGGAAAAGCCAATGGAGAAACCGCAGAGGAAAACAGCAATTGACCAATAGCCTGCCTTCTGCCATGCAAATAAATCAAGATCTACCAGGTCAAAGGGGATTTGGATGAAAGTCATTATTTGCGGTGCCGGTCAAGTCGGTTGGCAAATTGCGCGACATTTGTCCAACGAACGTAATGACGTTACGATCGTTGACAACAATCCTAATCTGGTGCGCCGCGCCACGGATACGCTTGATGTTCAGGGCATCGCAGGATTTGCGTCCTATCCTGATATATTAGAGCGGGCGGGTGCACGCGATGCGGATATGATTATCGCTGCAACTCATTCGGATGAGGTCAATATGGTGACCTGTCAGGTGGCGCATTCTGTATTTGATATCCCCAGAAAAATAGCCCGCCTGCGCAGCCAGTCTTATCTTGATGCAATTTATTCAGATCTTTACCGGCGCGATCATATGCCCATCGATGTTGTGATCAGCCCCGAGCGTGAAGTTGCGCAGGCAGCACTTAAACGTCTGTCGGCCAATGCTGCTTTTGACACAGAAACTTTTTTAGAGGGCAAAGCTCAACTGCTCGGACTGCGCTTGGATGAAAATTGCCCAGTCACCAACACACCGTTGCGCCAATTGACCGATCTGTTTTCGACCCTTCGTTCTTTGGTTGTTGGTGTGCGCCGTGAAGGTTTGCTTTTTGCCCCCGATGCGGGCGATCAATTGTTTGCTCAGGACGAAGTCTATGTCATGTGCCATATCGACGATACGGATCGCGTGATCGAGGTCTTTGGCAAACCTCAAAGCAAAAATGACCGGGTGCTTTTGATCGGCGGCGGCAATGTCGGTCTTTCGATTGCAAAAGCACTTGAGTCGGGCTCTCAAAGAGTGCGTGCCAAAGTAATTGAAAAAAATCGCATCGTTGCTGAGCATGCGGCCAATGAATTGGAAAAAACCATCGTTCTGCATGGGGACGGGTTAGAAGCGAGCCTTCTGACCGAGGCGAACATTGCTAAAACTGATGCAGTTTTGGCCGTCACTGATGATGATAAAACAAATATGCTTGCGGCGGTGCGCTCAAAGCAGCAAGGCTGTCCAAAATCAATCGTACTGATTAATGATCCAACGCTTATCCCTTTGATGGGTCCGCTGGGCATCGATGCATATATCAACCCTCGGGCCACCACCGTAAGTTCGATTTTGCGCCATATCCGTCATGGCAGAGTGCGCGAAGTCTATTCTATCGGTGATGCCGAGGCCGAAGTTATCGAAGCGCAGGTGTTATCAACGTCGCCTATAACGGGCCAAAAAATTCGTGACATTGATTTCCCCGAAGGGGTTTTGATCGGTGGGGTTCTAAAGGGGCAAGAACTGGTCAAGCCCATAGGAGAAACCCGCATTGAAGAAGGCGATGTGATCGCGCTTTTTGCGCTGTCCAAGGATATTCCGGAAGTCGAGCGATTGCTGCAAGTCTCGATTGACTTTTTCTAGTCGATGCTCAGGCGTTTCCTAGATCTTCCTGTTCTTTTCCACCTGTTTGCAGTGGCCGCTACTACAATGTTGTTGCCAAGCATTTTTGCTTTATCGCAAGCGGCTTACTTCGATGCGCGTATGTTCTTTTACACTGGTGTTTTGGGATTGCTTTTCCTTGCAATGGTGGCCTTGGCAATGTCCAATCGAAAGATTGAGGAAAGCGGGGTACAACAACTGGGCTCATTAGGTCTTGGGTTTGTCATTTTGCCAATTTTCCTGGCTATACCAGAGGCCGAGATACTTAAATCCACCAATTTTTCAACGGCCTACCTTGATATGGTTAGCGCACTAACCACAACCGGGCTACGGGTCTTTGACCCAGATCGTCTCCCGGACAGCTTGCTGTTGTGGCGGGCATTGGTGGCATGGTTTGGCGGCGTTTTAATCTGGATTTCTGCGGCTGCTATTCTAGCGCCGATGAATTTAGGCGGCTTTGAATTGGTCGGCTCTTCTAAAAGCCGTCAAACAAGTTTTTTGACCGCTAAAGAACGCCGGTCCTTTTTGCTCCGCAACTCGATGCAATTATTTCCGATATACGCGGCTTTGACTGGCATATTGTGGTTGGGGCTTACCCTTAGCGGGATGGCGGGCTTCGACGGGTTAATATATGCTATGTCGGTTCTGGCCACCAGCGGCATCACCGGGGCGGTTCAATTGTCTGACTTGTCTGGGCAATGGTTGGTGGAGGGGCTAATTTTCGTCTTTTTGCTATTGGCAGTATCGCGGTCAACAGTGCAGGCAGATCGTGGTGGCCCATCGGCCAAACAACTGCGCCGTGATCCCGAAGTACGCTTTGGTATGCTGATTATTGTGATTGTCAGCCTCGGACTGCTTGCGTGGCAAATATTGGGGGTCATGAACGCTAGCGGCATACTTACCTTTGCGCAGGCCTTTGAGGTCTTATGGGGTATTTTGTTCACCACTTTGTCTTTTATCACAACGACTGGATTTGTGAGCGCCCATTGGGGCGCCGGGGAACAATGGTCCGCGCTCAGTACGCCGGCGCTTTTATTCATGGGACTGGCTCTGATCGGGGGCGGCGTTGCCACCACCGCAGGGGGTGTTAAATTACTGCGCGTCTATTCGCTTTACCTCAATGCAATGCGAGAGGTTGATCAATTGATCCATCCGTCATCTGTCGGCCAGATGTCCAATCGGCATAATCAAGAATTGCGAAGCAATGCTTTTGTCGCGTGGATCTTTTTCATGATGTTTGCCATTGCGCTGGCATTGATTACCTTGGCTCTTGCAGCAACAGGTTTTTCCTTTGAGACGGCTTTAGCGCTGTGTATCAGCGCTCTGAGCACCACGGGCCCCTTGATTGATCTGGTGGCCCCTGACACTGTCGATCTGGTATCTGCGGGCGGTTGGACCAAAGCCATTTTATGCTTTGCAATGATTTTGGGGCGATTTGAAATCTTGGTGGTTTTGGCCATGCTATCGCCAGAAGCGTGGTGGCGTTAAGAATTAGAATAGACCCTGTTTAAGAGATGTGGTTGTATTGCGGCGTAAGCATTGCTATTTCATTGTTGATTATGATTGCGTGACTAGGGCGTAAAAACAAGAAAAGGTAAAAAAATGGCCTCAGATCGTCAAAACCTGCAAGATGCATTTTTAAATCATGTACGTAAGACCAAAATCCCGGTAACGGTATTTTTGATCAACGGTGTTAAACTGCAAGGTGTCATAACATGGTTTGACAATTTTTGCATTCTTTTGCGCCGCGATGGGCAATCGCAACTGGTGTATAAACACGCCATTTCGACGATTATGCCGTCACAGTCCATTTCCCTTTATGAAGGTGAAGACGCCAATTGAGGGCAACAGAGAAAAGCGACACCCGCGCTTGGGTTTTGCTTCCAGACATTAAATCTGATCCTGATCGCCGAGAGCCGCTTTCGGCGATGGGCGAGGCCGTATCACTTGCGATGGCGTTGCCTGGCCTAGAGGCCGCAGGATCTACCATTGTGCCTTTGCCAAAGCCGAACCCCGGCCATCTTTTTGGCAAAGGCAAGCTCGAAGAGTTAAAACAGCTGTTTCACGACCAAGATATCGAGCTGGTGATTATCGACGGGCTGGTTAGCCCGGTGCAGCAGCGCAATTTGGAAAAGCTGTGGAAAGTGAAACTGCTGGATCGTACCAGCTTGATCTTAGAGATATTTTCCGACCGTGCCGCCACCCGTGAAGGGGTTTTACAAGTTGAAATGGCGGCTTTGAGTCATCAGCGCACGCGTTTGGTGCGAGCCTGGACCCACCTTGAGCGTCAGCGTGGCGGGCTCGGATTTGTCGGCGGACCTGGCGAAACCCAGATCGAAGCAGACCGGCGGGCGATTGATCAACAATTGGTGCGGTTGCGGCGGCAATTGAGCAAAGTGGTTAAAACCCGCAGTCTGCACCGTGCTGCACGGGCCAAGGTGCCCTTTCCGGTGGTGGCTCTTGTGGGCTATACCAACGCCGGTAAATCCACCCTGTTCAACCGTTTAACCGGGGCTGGGGTGATGGCAAAAGATATGCTCTTTGCAACGCTGGACCCGACCATGCGATCGGTCAAGCTTGGCCCCGGATTTGAAGTGATTTTTTCCGATACCGTTGGGTTTATATCCGATTTGCCAACCGAATTGGTTGCAGCCTTCCGCGCCACGCTCGAAGAGGTGCTGACCGCCGACATTATCTTGCATGTGCGCGATATTTCACATGCGGCAAGCGAAGAACAAGCTGGCGATGTGGATCAAATTATTGCCAATCTGGGCGTTTCCGAAGCCACTCCGATTTTTCAGCTTTGGAATAAAATTGATTTATTGCCAGAAGAAGCTGTTGCAGCCACAGCGGCCCGCGCCGATCGCCAAGACGATGTTTTTGCCATATCAGCTCTGTCGGGCGATGGGATTGAGCAGGTTCTAGACACAATTGCAACAGCGCTCAATGCAGCCGCGCAGTCAGATGAGATTGTTTTGGATCACGCTGACGGTAAACGCCGAGCGTGGCTTTACGCACAGGGCGTTGTTATCGAAGAGCAAACGCGCGACACCGACAGCGTTTTGTCTTTAAGCTGGACATCAAAGCAAAAAACACAATTCGCTGCGCTGTGATTTATTCGGGATTGATATAGGTCACACCCACCGCGGCCGCACGCGCCAGATCAAGATCCAGCGACATCGGAATATATTCTCCTCGGCGCCAAAGCTGGCCGAGATCATCATAATGCCGTGATAAAAAATGACCCGATTGCCCGGTGGCGATCACAAAGACCGAACTGTCGGGGTCAGCAAAATCATAAACGCCGCGATAGCCGGCAGCATGCACATTGAAAAATGGCTCTGGTTCGGCGCCGGATGTTTTTCCGCGCAGCAGAGTGTTATCTCCACCACTTGTCGGTTGGTAGATATTTACAAAATAGCTTAGCAGCGGCACCCGCCCCAAAGTTGCATGGCGGTGCAGGGCTTGATGCGCTTCTCCCCAACGCAAAGCTTCCATGTTTGATCCGTATTTTTCAGCCAGCCACACTAATGCATCGTCAAGTGCTAGACGCGATATTTCATCACAGGTTTCCTGTTTTGCACTTTGGATCACGTCACACCATTGCGCTGCGCCATCGATATTGCGGAAAACCCGTTCGATAAACAGCGGCTCCATATGGGCAAACTTATCCGCCAGCGGTCCAAGCTCGTCGCGGATCAAACGGTTTTGCAGCGCCCGCATCCATGCCGAAAAAATCAAAGGCTCTGGCATATGTTCGTTCATCTCACCGTTCCATTCGGCAAGTAAATCCAAAGCGGTTTTGCGGTTTCGGGCCAGAGTGCCTTGCGGTGCGGCTTGGCTGGTGAACCACAAATCTGACCCGATCAATGGCAGCAGCGCACGTGCGGTGAAGCTAACCGTGTCCAGTTGTGCTTCAATAAAACTTTCGCGGGTGTGTACTTTTCGCCCCTGCATCAGGCGTTTCCAGCGTTGAATACGCTGGCTGTCGCCCCAGCTAAATGACATGTGCTCAGGAAATTCACCAGAGGATACCTTATTGTTTGTATTACCTAAAATACCCCCGTCGGGATCAATAAATTCGGGGTTTTTGGCGTATTCAATACGGCCCTTCCAGCGGTTTTCTGTGCGCCAACCGAGGCTGGGCATACGGCCTTGGGTCTGGTGGGATGCTGCGCGCAGTGGCATCACACCGATTGTTTTCATTGCGATCTGCTCTGTATCTGCCAGAATGATATTTTGCGATGGGCTGTGATAATCTTTCAAAAGCGCAAGAGCCTGCGAGGTAGTTTGCGCGCTCATTAGATTAAATCCTGCGGTAAAGGATGTATCCGCGCTGCCCAAAGCTGTCCACGACAGTGCGGCCACATGGCCCCGTGGAGTAATTTCTGAAATGCCGTAATGGGTGCCGGGCAGGATCGGCCCATTATCGCTCCATCTTAGAGTGATCGTTACCGGAGCGTGGTCTTTGATATTGATAATCGTCTCTCGGCTGCGGAACTTTTTATATCCTTCCGGCGCGCGGTAATATTCTGGCCGTTCAGGGTCCAGCTCTTCGATCAAGAGGTCTTGATCGTCAAGATACGACGATGTCAGCCCCCAGCCCAACATCGCACTGCGCCCAGAGAGCACAGCCGGAATTCCGGGGATGGTGGCGCCTATCACGCCGCCAGTTGTCAGTTCTAAATGCGCCAGATACCAGATTGCGGGTGCAGTCAGTCCCAGATGCGGGTCATTTGCCAAAAGCGTGCCGCCGGCGGCTGCCCGAAAAGGCGCTGCTGCAAAGACGTTTGAGGCACCGGCCATCTTAACGCTTGGAAAGGGCGATAAATCATCTGCAGTTTGGCTTTGGGCTGTTTTGGGTGTGTTGCCAAGCTTAGGGATCACGTTGGAATATTGCTCTAGGTCGGCGATCACCTGCCCCGGGGCATCTGGCATAATATCTGATAGTCGGGCGGGATCGTTCAATTTCAGCGAGGTTTTGGCCCGCAAAACCTCATTCGCCAAATGGCCGCTGAGTTGCACAGACATGAGTTTCAAAATGGCAAGGCTGTCTGCTGGCCGCCAAGGCGAAACATCTGTTGGAAAAATAAACATCTCTGGTGCGCCGCGGCCGAGCGCATCTCTGTTTATCTCATGTATGCGCGCATTTATCCCCTTTGAATAGGCGTTTAAGGCACGGCGGGCATCAGGTGACTGCGCGGCCACTGAGGATTGCGCCAAAGAATATAAATCCAAGCGGCGCAAAAGCTTATCTGTTTGTAAGGTCTCTGGTCCAAAAATTTCGGACAAACGGCCTTGGGCTGTGCGGCGCATCAGCATGATTTGCCAAAGCCGGTCTTGCGCATGGGCATAACCAAGGCCGAAAAACACATCCTCGTCGCGCGCCGCAACAATATGCGGAACATTAAAGGTATCACGAATAATTTCGCTAGGCTCAATTGCTCCGGGTAAGCTTACGGTTTTTTCGTAGTCGGGCAGGGACTGTGATGCCAGATAATAGATCAAAAAGACACCGGCAATAAGCAGCCCGATCATTGCCAGAGCAATCCGCAAACTCCACCGAAATAAGATTGCCATGCATTTTATCCCTTTTTTATGCGCTCTGCTCTTGCAACCGATATAGCAACGCGACACAACAAGAGATACAAATTTTTTGGGGAATTACGATGGCTAAAATTGCTTTTCTTGGTCTTGGGGTGATGGGTTTTCCGATGGCAGGTCATCTGCAAGCAAAAGGTCACTCGGTCACGGTCTATAATCGAACGACTGAAAAGGCGCGCAATTGGGTGGCCGAGCATGGTGGAGTGATGGCTCAAACGCCTAAAGAGGCTGCAGAAGGTGCAGATTTTGTCATGGCCTGCGTTGGTAATGATGATGATCTGCGCGGCGTGACCCTTGGTCAGGACGGAGCGTTTGCGGGTATGCGGCAAGGCGCGATTTTCGTGGATCACACAACAGTTTCAGCGCAGGTTACCGATGAGCTTTATGGCGCGGCAAAAGCCACTGGTCTTTGCTTTGTGGATGCGCCGATTTCAGGCGGTCAAGCCGGCGCCGAGAACGGTGCATTATCCATAATGTGTGGTGGCGATCTGCCGGCGTATCAAGCAGCGGAACCGGTGATGGCGGTCTACGCCAAAATTTGCCGCAGACTAGGGGGCAGCGGCGCTGGGCAAAAGACCAAAATGTGCAACCAAATTGCAATAGCCGGATTGGTTCAGGGGTTATCGGAAGCTTTGCATTTTGCTGAAAATGCTGGATTGGACGGGCGCGCGGTGGTCGAAGTGATTAGCCAAGGCGCCGCAGGCAGCTGGCAAATGTCAAATCGCTATGAAACTATGCTGGATGATCATTTTGAACATGGCTTTGCCGTGGACTGGATGCGCAAAGACCTTGCGATCTGCTTGGCGGCGGCCGAAGAAAACAAAGCCTCCCTTCCGGTGACAGCTTTGGTGGATCAGTTTTATAAAGACGTCCAAAAACTTGGTGGTGGTCGCTGGGATACCTCTAGTTTGCTCAAAAGACTGCGGGCTTTGGGTTGAATTTCCAAAGAAATAAAAAACTAATCGCACTTTGCCCATTGTCATTTGCCAGTCGGAAGCCTTATGTTGCAAACAAGCGATGTGTTGTTTTAATCGCGCACCGCGACAAAGTTTCACTGCACAGCGAGCAGCGTTATTGCATATATATGACGCCCGCAGCGCAGATCGATCAGACCTTAACAGGTCGCTATATAATCCCCTGAACCGATCGGTGAAGGGACATAAATTGGTGGGATCTTTTGCGGATTACCACTGGAAAGAAACGCGATGCAGAGCGCAGAACTGATTTGTACGGGCAACAAGGTTGAAACAGACCCTATATGCCGTGCGCCGAATATCGCCCTAGTAAGACATATCGCAAAACAGCCCGATACCTTTAGGATCGGACGAAGTTGCGTGTGCAATTGGAAAACATGGCTAAGAAAATGCTTATCGACGCCACCCATGCCGAGGAAACTCGGGTTGTGGTGGCGGATGGAAACAAAGTTGAGGAGTTCGACTTTGAATCAGAAAACAAACGCCAACTTGCAGGCAATATATATCTAGCAAAAGTCACGCGGGTCGAACCCTCGCTGCAGGCTGCTTTTGTAGATTACGGTGGAAATCGCCACGGGTTTTTGGCGTTTTCGGAAATTCATCCGGACTATTATCAAATCCCGGTTGCGGATCGCGAAGCGCTGATGGAAGAAGAGCGCGCCTACGCCGAAGCCCAGCGTGCGCTTGATGAGGAAGAAGAGACCTCGAAAAAGCGCGGCCGTGGACGCCGGGGCCGCACCCGTGCACAATCGCTGAAATCAAAAGACGCGGTTGAAACCAAAGACGTCGAGGATGCCCAGCTCACCGGCATGGAAACCATTGATCTGGACACAGAGGGCAATGGTCTCACAGAGCCAGCCGACGAAGGTAGCGCGGTTGAAGAAAACGCGCAGCCAGAAACATCCCAGGTGTCTGTTTCTGTTGATGAAGCCGATACCGCAGATGCGCCCGAGGCTACCGATACAGACAGTGTTGAGAATGATCAAAGCGCCGAAGCTGATCAACCACAGCCTGAAGTAAGTCAGGACGTTGAGCAAGAGGCCTTAGACACATCTTCCGAGGGCGCCAGTTCTCAAGCTGAGCCTGCATCTTCGGATGAGGCCGGCGAAGAGGACGAGGACAGCACAGAGGATGAGGCCAGCTCTGCTGCGGAAAAGGATGAAAGCATCGAAGACATCGCTGATGACGATGATACCTTTGATTTACGCCAAATCCGCAAGCCGCGTCCGCGGCGTTACAAAATACAAGAAGTCATAAAAGTCCGTCAGATTATGCTAATCCAGGTGGTTAAAGAAGAGCGCGGTAATAAAGGCGCTGCTCTGACCACCTATCTTTCACTGGCGGGCCGCTATTGTGTCTTAATGCCAAACACTGCCCGTGGCGGCGGCATTAGCCGTAAGATTACCAATGCGGCTGATCGCAAAAAGCTCAAAGAAATTGCCCATGAAATTGATGTTCCGCAGGGTGCGGGGCTGATTATCCGAACAGCGGGCGCCAAGCGCACCAAAACGGAAGTCAAACGCGATTATGAATATTTGCAACGGCTCTGGGAACAAATTCGCGAGCTGACATTGAAATCCACCGCACCTGCGAAAATTTATGAAGAAGGCGATCTGATCAAACGTTCGATCCGTGATCTTTATAACCGTGAGATTGACGAGGTTCTGGTTGAAGGCGAGCGCGGCTATCGCATCGCCAAGGATTTCATGAAAATGATCATGCCATCGCATGCCAAAAACGTGAAAAACTACCAAGACAGTTTGCCGCTGTTTGCGCGCTATCAAGTGGAAAGCTATCTGTCTTCCATGTTCAACCCGGTGGTTCAGTTGAAATCCGGCGGCTATTTGGTGATCGGTGTAACCGAAGCTTTGGTGGCCATTGATGTCAACTCGGGCCGGGCTACGAAAGAAGGCTCGATTGAAGAAACCGCGCTGAAAACCAATCTTGAGGCCGCAGAAGAAGTTGCGCGTCAATTAAGGTTGCGTGATCTTGCCGGACTGATCGTAATCGACTTTATCGACATGGAAGAGCGCAGAAATAACAATGCGGTCGAAAAGCGGATCAAGGATAAGCTCAAAACAGACCGCGCGCGCATTCAAGTAGGGCGTATTTCTGGCTTTGGCTTGATGGAAATGAGCCGACAGAGGTTGCGGCCTGGCATGATCGAAGCCACAACACAGCCATGCCCACATTGCCATGGCACCGGTTTAATTCGCTCGGATGATAACCTTGCCCTGTCCATCTTACGGCAGATTGAAGAAGAGGGCGTACGGCGCCGAACCCGTGAAGTTCTGGTCAAATGCCCGGTTCCAATTGCTAATTATATCATGAACCAGAAGCGCGAGCATGTGGCGCAAATAGAAAGCCGTTACGGGCTGTCGGTGCGCATAGAAGGGGTCGCCAGCCTAGTTAGCCCTGATTATGAAATTGAAAAGTTCAAAACGGCAACGCGGGTCGTTCCTGAGCCAACCGAACCTGTTGTTTCAGTCGATGCCGTCGATATGGAGCATTTTGACGATAGCGAAGAGAACAGCGAAACCCCTGAGGCAAAAGATGATGCTCAAGAAGAGGGGAACAAACCGCGCAAACGGCGCCGTCGTCGTCGGCGGCGTAAATCTGGCCAATTGCAAGAAGACGGCGCGCTCAACAGTGATGGCGAACCGTTAAGCGATGCCAAAGAGGATCAAACCGGCGCTGATGATGCGCAGGGCGCAGCGGTGCAATCAGAAAAAACAGAAGATGACGTAACGGTGGCAGTAGATGCACCCGCTGAGCCTGTGGCAGAGCCGCCTGCCGCAAGCGAAGAAAAACCGGCCAAACGCCCGCGCAGGACTAGAGCCAAGAAAAAAGTTGTCTTTTACGTCCCTGCTTATCATGATAAACATAGTCAAGTTTTGGAGCATTTTAAAGAATCCCCGAAACCAGACAAAGAAAAGATCCGCGAAGGGAAAACAATGAAGGAATTTACTTTCAGTGATTACGTAAACATGGAAATCTGTGTAACTGAGATGATTAAGCAAAGTATTATTTCTTACGACACTCGGATTGAAGTGAAAGAAATGATAAAGCAATATGAATCAGATACCCTCTTCAAAACCCCAATCCCAG
>PBSX01000121.1 GCA_002726375.1 Marinovum sp. | reverse complement strand
TTATTGGCAAAAGCAATGCCGCGCTCTAACGCGCCAGCCGCCAAAATCGAGCGGCGGCACACAATCCGCCAAAAGCAGGCCTCAGGCAGATCGCCTTGCCCAGAGGGCAAATGCTGCGCGACCCGCTCAAGCGCGCCAAACGTGCCCTGATCATAGGCGCCCGTCACCGTGGTGCGCGGCATAAGACGCACATTTGGCATCTCTTTTAGCTCTGCTGTGACCTGCGCTGCCCAATCTGCCCCGGCAGCGCCGCCAATGTCGTAAGTTTCACTGTTCAGGCGGCCGCCAAAGCGGCTGTCTTCATCGGCAAGGATCACTTCAAGCCCCGAGCGCGCCGCATTGAGCGCAGCCATCAACCCCGCCGGACCGGCGCCGATCACCAAAAGATCGCAAAACGCAAAGGCTTGCTCATAGCGGTCAGTATCCGGCGCGCCGTTCAAGGCCCCAAGCCCGGCAGCGCGGCGGATCAACGGCTCATAAACCCGTTCCCAAAAGGCTTTCGGCCACATGAAGGTTTTGTAATAAAAACCGGCCGATATAAACGGCGCGACCAGATCATTTATCGACAAAAGATCATAATTCAGGCTGGGCCAGCAGTTTTGGCTAAGTGCTTCAAGCCCGCCGTAAAGCTCTTGCTGGGTGGCGCGGATATTGGGGTCTTGGCTTTGGCCTCGGCGCAGGGTGACCAAGGCGTTTGGCTCTTCGCTGCCAGCCGTTAGAACCCCGCGCGGGCGATGATATTTAAAGGACCGGCCGATCAGACGCACATCATTGGCCAGCAGCGCCGAGGCTAAAGTATCCCCGGAAAATCCGCTATAGCTAACCCCGTCAAAGCTAAACTTCAACGGACGGCTGCGATCAATTTGACCTGCGCTTTTCACCCTCATGCGCTGTCATCCTTGGCCTTGGGGTGCGCAAGCGCCAACTCGGCGCCGAGCACCTCATGGGTTACAGTATTGCGGCGCACCACAAGCCAGCGGCCGCAGCCTGCCTCATGGTACCACAAATCACGGGTTTCCCCGGCCGGGTTATCGCGGATGTGCAAATACGCATCCCATGCTGCATCATCGGCGTCGGCCTCTGGGCGCTCTAAAGCGGTAGCCGCGCCTTGATAATAGAACTCGCGCCGATCACGAGGTCCGCATTCGGGACAGGGAATTCTCATGCTTTCCTCGATTTTGCTCTATGGCGCTGCGCTGGTGTTTGGCCGTGATATCCAAGCATTTTGATCATAACGTCCTCAATGCAGATTATGCTGCGATCCGGTGCCTTCTTCGTCCATCAACCCGTATCCAGATTTAAAACGGTCCAGCCGGAATTTAGCGGCAGTGTCATGGTGTTTATCCGTAGCCAGCAAATGGGCAAAGCTATAGCCCGATCCGGGAACAGCCTTAAAGCCGCCGTAGCACCAGCCACAATTCAAATAGAGCCCCTCAATATGGGTTTTATCAATCACTGGGCTGCCATCGGGCGACATATCCATAATGCCGCCCCATGAGCGCAGCACTTTTGCCTTGCCTATCATCGGCATCAAGGCCATGGCAGCCTCCATCACATGCTCTTTCATCGGCAAATTTCCCCGCGATGCATATGAGGCATAATAGTCGAGGTTTCCGCCAAAAACGAGCCCGCCTTTATCCGACTGGCTGATATAATAATGCCCCATGCCGAAGCTGACCACATGATCAATGCAGGGCTTTAATCCCTCGGTCACGAATGCCTGCAAGATGTGGCTTTCGATTGGCAATTTCATACCAGCCAGCGCGGCCACTTGACTAGAGCGGCCCGCCACCACAATAGCGACTTTTTTGGCGCGGATCGCACCGCGCGTGGTTTGAACGCCTTTAACCACACCATTTTCAATATCAATGCCCGTCACTTCGCAGTTTTGAATAAGATCAACGCCGCGACTATCTGCCCCGCGCGCATAACCCCATGCGACAGCATCATGGCGCGCTGTGCCTGCGCGGCGCTGTAAAAAACCACCATATATTGGAAAGCGTGCATTATCATAATTCAGATAAGGCAGCATTTTGCGCAGATCAGCCTGGCTGAGCATTTCTGCTTCGTCGCCGCGGTTGATCATGGCGTTTGCGCGCCGGACGGCGGCATCGCGTTGCCCATCAGAATGGAAAAGCGCGATTTGGCCGCGCTGCGAATGCATCACGTTGTAGTTTAGCTCAGGCTCCAAACCTTCCCATAATTTTAACGAATGGCTGTAAAATTCAGAATTTCCCGGCAGCATATAATTGGCACGCACAATCGTGGTATTGCGGCCAATGTTACCGCTGCCCAGATGCCCTTTTTCGAGCACCGCAACATTGGTTAAACCATGGTTTTTTGCAAGATAATAGGCTGTTGATAGACCATGGCCGCCGCCGCCAATGATTATCACATCATAGCTGCTTTGAGGATCAGGGCTGCGCCAATGCGGCGTCCAGCCTGTATTACCTGACAGACCCTGCTTTAGCACTTCCCAAGCGGAAAACCGCATCATTGGCCACCCTTTTTCTTCCCATCGCTGTTTGCCTACTCCGGAACCGGCGTATTTCCACCCAGCACATCTGCGAATTTATCTGCGTCTATATTACCACCACATAATATCACGCCAATACGTTTATTGGCCATTTTCGCCTTTTCGCTCATTAAACCGGCCAAAGCCGCCGCGCCAGCACCTTCTGCCACGTTGTGGGTTGCGCGAAACAAAAGCCGTATCGCTTCGGCAATCATATCTTCGCTGACCTCTATGACACGCTCTGCGCCTGCTTTGATTGCGGCTAAGGCTTCAGGGTGCGGTGCACGCACTGCAATCCCTTCAGCAAAACTATTCGCGGCATTTGTTGCAACTGGCTTTCCAGCCTCGACTGACAGCCGATAGGCATTGGCCCGTTCAGAGACCACTCCGATCACTTGGGTTTTAAGTCCCAAAAGATCCCGCGCTGCCATCACCCCGCAAATGCCAGAGCCCAGACCGATGGGTACATAAACCGCATCCAGCTCACCTGCTTTTGAAAATAGCTCATGGGCATAAGTGCTGACACCTTGGACAAGAGCGCGGTGAAAGGATGGAACCATATGCAGATCTCGGCTTTGGGCCAGTTGCTCGGCAGTTATTTTAGATTGATCAAAATCATGGCCCACCTCGACCAATTCAGCGCCCAGTGCCCGGATTGCATTGTTTTTATCGCGCGGGTTATTGGTAGGCACCACAACCACGGACGGAATGTCATGTTGTGCGGCAGCATAGGGGATAGACTGGCCATGATTGCCGGTTGAGGCCGTTATCACACCATTGCCAAGGCCAGCCTGGGCACGGCCATGCATATAGACCAGGCCGCCACGCATTTTAAAGGCCCCAAGCGGCGTGTGGTTTTCATGTTTAACCCACAGCTCGCAGTCCATTTCGTCTGCTAAGATTGGCCAAACGTGCTGAAGTGTCGGGTTTATGTGCCGGTAAACAATTTTCTGTGCAGCTTCAAACTCGGCCTGCGTTACAAATCCGGACATGGCGCAGATCAATCCTTTCTCACTTATATACTATTTAAGCGTTACAATCCTTTGGTTTGATAACTTGCCGCCACCTTGCCGATTGAGACCAGATAGGCGGCGGTGCGTAGATCGGTGACATCTTCGCGGCCATGCCAGGTTTCGCGCATGGCTTGGAAAGATGATCTCATGGTATCATCAAGGCCTGAGCGCACCAGTTCCAATTCGCCTGCGCCGCGCAAATAGCGCTGTTTGAAACCCGGCGACAGGCTCCAACTGTCGCCCATGGCTTGCGATAGGCTTTCAAATTCGCGGACCACCAATTCCTGACGGGACTCTTCCTGACGCCGCTGCATGCGGCCAAAACGAATATGGCTTAGGTTTTTGACCCATTCAAAATAGGACACGGTCACACCGCCGGCATTGGCATACATATCCGGGATAATGACACAGCCTTTTTCTCGTAAAATATCATCTGCCCCGGCAGTTACCGGCCCATTGGCAGCTTCAATAATCAGCGGGGCTTTGATATTTGCCGCATTTTCTAGATTGATCACTCCTTCCAGCGCTGCCGGGATCAAAATATCACACTCCTGCTCAAGCACCTGAGCACCCTCGGCAACAAAGGTGGCGTCAGGGTATCCGGTAATGCCGCCATGTTCGATTATCCAGTTGCGTACAGCCTCGACATCAAGGCCGCTGTCGCTAACCAAAGCGCCATCGCGTTCGATTATTCCGGTAATGCGCCCGCCATCTTCTTCTTGCAGAAATTTAGCCGCATGATAGCCCACATTTCCAAGCCCTTGCACTACCACCCTTTTGCCGTCAAGCGTTCCGGAAAGACCGGCTTTGGCCATATCTTTTGGTTCGCGGAAAAATTCTTGCAGCGCATATTGAACGCCGCGGCCGGTGGCCTCGACCCGCCCGGCAATACCACCTGCATTTAACGGCTTTCCGGTCACACAGGCCCGGGCATTGATATCGGTGGTGTTCATGCGCGCAAATTGATCGGCAATCCATGCCATTTCCCGCTCGCCCGTGCCCATATCAGGCGCAGGCACATTCTGGCTTGGATTGATCAGATCGCGCTTGATCAGCTCATAGGCAAAGCGCCGTGTGATGAGCTCAAGTTCATGTTCCTCATAGTCACGCGGGTTGATGCAAAGCCCGCCTTTTGATCCGCCAAACGGCGCCTCAACCAGCGCACATTTATAGGTCATCAAAGCGGCAAGCGCTTCTACTTCATCCTGATTGACAGCCTCGGCGTAGCGAATACCTCCCTTGACCGGTTCCATATGTTCCGAATGCACCGCCCGATATCCGGTAAATGTTTGGATCTGCCCCCTGAGCCGCACCCCAAACCTCACTGTATATGTAGCGTTGCACACTCTAATTTTCTGTTCCAACCCCGGAGGTAAATCCATCAACCGCACAGCACGGCTAAACATCAAATCCACACTCTCTCTAAAACTGGGCTCATTCGCAGGTGTCATCGCTTTTTTCTCCATTTGAAACAGCCGCAAGGAACGCGGCACAATTCGGCACGACTCGCTGCAGGTTAGATCATATTTTTAGCAATAAGGTTAAAAAAAATGCGTTTTTCATACAGTTAAAGGAGGGTGATACCGAGATACTGCAGGTTAGACCCGCAAAACCTTTACAGACCTAAGGTCAGTTGACTTTTACCTCATATCCCGGCTCCTCCGGTTCGTCATCGACCATCTCAGCCGGAAACCCGGGCGCTTGGATGCTTAGTCCGGTAGCTTCTTCCAGCCGTTTGATAATATTTGGCGACAACTCGCGCGGTCCAAAGCGGCTTATTCCATCTTGAAAAATCGCGATCAATAGCGGGTTCAATTCAAGTGGCACTTGGGCGCGATCTGCCACCTCTTGAAACAGACCGATGTCTTTAGCCACCAAATCCATTGTGAAGGAAATATCGCGGCTACCGTTAAGGATAACCTGACTTTCGGTTTCATGCACAAAAGAAGTTCCAGAAGAGATTTTCAACGCTTCATAAGCCACATTAAGGTTCATCCCCGCAGCTTTGGCAACCGTCAGCGCTTCGGCGCAGGATACCAAATTGGCGGTGGCCATAAAGTTTGTAATCACTTTCAGCACACTAGCCGAGCCCAACTCCCCCGTATGCAAAATACGCCGCCCCATTTTTGTCAGTAGCGGCAAAATACGTTCAAATGTATCACGCTCACAACCGGTAAAAATGCTTATATTGCCGGTATCAGCGCGGTGACATCCACCAGACACAGGACAGTCAACTGCAGCGCCGCCGGCAGCAATTACCGCCGCGCCCAAGCGCTTTACCTCGGCCTCATCCGTGGTCGACATCTCAAGCCAGATTTTACCTGCCGTCACTTGCGGCAACATCTCATCCATCACCGCGGCAGAGGCCGTTGGGCTTGGCAGGCAGGTGATCACCACATCGCAGCTTTGCATCAATTGGGAAGCCGATCCGCCCGCAACGGCGCCGCGGTCAACAAAATCGGCAACTAACTTTGGGTTTAGATCATGCACCGCCAGTTCAGTACCATTTCTAAGCAAACTTCCCGAGAGTTTACCGCCCACATTCCCAAGACCAATAAATCCAACCCGCATTTTTCATGTCCTATGTTATTTTTTTGGAAAGTTGGCACAGCTTTTCCTCTGCATCCTGCCCGATTGCGACATAACAGAACCGAGTTAGCCACCTAAAGGCTGATCCAAAACATAGCAGTACAAGGCTGCATAGCCCTTGCGTCAGGCCAACAAAATATACCGTTTATATTTTGCGTATCATTTGCGTTTACGAATGAAACTCGGCACCAACAAGCTGGCGGGCCATTGTTTGGTATCTTTCGATCAGTGCCTCTTCGGTCAACCGCCCATCAGGCCGATACCATGTGCTCACCTCTTTGAGCATTCCAATAATGGCCAAGGTCACAATTTTGCTATCAGCAACCTCAAACTCGCCGGTTTGCATGCCCTTTTTAATAATGGCCTCTAACGCGTCTTCATAGCTTTTGCGCATCTTTTCTAGATGATCAAAGTTATCTGCCGTGAGGTTGCGTAATTCCATATATGCAATAAAGACCGCCTCGGACCGGGGCAGATGATAGCGCAGATGGCAGTCGACAAATGCCAGTAGACCCTGCAAAGCAGTGCTATTTTCCGGCCCTTGCTGCATTCTCCAAGCTGCCAGCAAGCCGCTCATATGCTCTTGCATTAATGTAAATAAAAGCGACTGCTTATCCGGGGTGTAATTATAAAGCGCGCCAACCTGCACACCAACCTCAGCTGCAATCTGGCGCATCGAGACCGCTGCATAGCCATATTGGGCAAACAGACTCTGGGCTGCTTGTGTCACCCTTGGTCCAGTTTTTTGTGAATGTGATCCCGTCGTGCGTGCCATAGGTTTACACTATATGAACATACGTTCAGATAAAAGTACCCTCTGCGTTGGTTTAATTGGCCGTATTTTACTGACGACCGTTGCACAAAAGCTGTGAACTCGCTACATCGCGGTAAGCATGGCTGGTAGCAACGGAGGCTTTGATGACGCACCCTTTACGTCTGGGGATAGCAGGACTGGGAACCGTAGGCATCGGCGTGGTGAAAATCATCCGCCAAAAAGCTTCACTGTTAGAGCAGCGAACCGGACGGCCGATTACAATAAGCGCCATCTCTGCACGCAGCCGCGACAAAGATCGGGGCGTGCCGTTGGAAGGATATGCGTGGGAAAGCGACCCTGTCGCCTTGGCCCAGCGCGATGATGTCGATGTATTTGTCGAACTTATGGGCGGCCAAGATGGGCCAGCAAAAGCCGCAACCGAAGCGGCTCTGTCCGGCGGCAAAGATGTCGTAACCGCAAATAAAGCCTTGCTTGCCCATCACGGCCACGCCTTAGCCACGCAAGCAGAAAACGCCGATGCTGTTCTACGGTTTGAAGCTGCGGTTGCGGGTGGTATTCCAGTGATTAAATCCCTGACAGAAGCTTTGGCGGGTAATGAAATCACGCGGGTTATGGGGGTGATGAACGGCACTTGTAATTATATCCTTACCCGTATGCAGGCCAGCGGACTGAGCTATGACGAGGTATTCGCCGAAGCGGATGCTCTTGGCTATCTGGAGGCTGACCCAAATTTGGATGTTGGCGGGATCGACGCAGCGCATAAACTGTCCCTGCTGTCCTCAATCGCTTTTGCATCGCAAGTGAATTTTGATGCGGTGGAAACCGAAGGTATCGGATCCATTTCAATCGATGACATTCATCGAGCGGCTGATATGGGGTTCCGGATCAAACTGCTTGGCGTGGCCCAAATGACCGGCCGCGGATTAGAGCAGCGCATGTCACCCTGTCTGGTGCCGGCCAATTCACCGCTTGGTCAACTTGAAGGCGGCACAAATATGGTGGTGCTCGAAGGCGACAACGTTGGCCAAATTGTCCTACGGGGAGCCGGTGCAGGCGAAGGGCCAACCGCCAGCGCAGTTCTGTCGGATATTGCCGATATCGCCCGCGGCACGCGGATCAGCACTTTTGGTCAACCTGCAACGCAACTCACACAGCCAGCCACCTCAAAATCGCAAACACCGGCACCGTTTTATTTACGAATGCATCTGCTAGATAAACCCGGCGCTTTGGCAAAAGTTGCGGCCGTGCTGGGCGAATGGGGGGTTTCAATTGACCGGATGCGGCAATACGGCCATGCCGATGCAAACGCTCCGGTGCTTATTGTCACGCATAAAGCACAGCGCAAAGCGCTGGATGGCGCTCTGGCGGCTTTACCCAAAACCGATGTCATACAAGGCACTCCAGTGGCATTGCGGATCGAAGAGGTCTAGTGTTGCGAGATTACAGTAAAACATATTAAGGAATTTCATTATGTCATCAGCTAAAGTCGATTTCAGTGACCGGATGTTATCATTGGGTTTGGCGCGGGTCTCTGAAGCAGCAGCTATTGCCTCGGCGGACTTGGTCGGACGCGGAGATGAAAAAGCCGCTGATCAGGCAGCGGTAAATGCGATGCGCGAACAGTTAAATATGCTTGATATCGCCGGCGTCGTTGTGATCGGCGAAGGCGAGCGCGACGAAGCGCCGATGCTTTTTATCGGTGAAGAGGTTGGCACCGGAAATGGACCCGGCGTGGATATCGCCCTAGACCCTTTGGAAGGCACAACGCTGACCGCCAAAGATATGCCCAATGCCCTCACCGTGATTGCCATGG
>PBSX01000052.1 GCA_002726375.1 Marinovum sp. | reverse complement strand
GCTGGCGGGCTTTGCAGCGCGGTAATTTTGCAGGCCTAAGCTCGCGATAACAAGCTTGCTGGGCGCGCTTGGGCTAATTTGGCGGTGATGTAACCGGCCAAAACCGCCTTTAGTATATCTCCTGGCATAAAAGGGAGCATCGCAACCACCAAGGCCTCATTCAAACCTGCAGGTTTTGTAAGCATATAAAATGGAACTGCAATTAAGTATAGCGCACCAATTCCACCAATTATGGCGCTGCTGCCTGCGACCATGCCGATATTTTCTGACCGCCACCGTTCCATTACCAAGCCGGTAATATATGCGGCAACTGGGAAGCCAAATAGAAACCCCGCCCAAGGTGTCGTAAAGACGCCCAGTCCACCGCGTCCACCGGAGAGAAGGGGCAATCCAAGGGCGATTAGAAAAATAAACAAAAGAACTGCCAGACCGCCCCGCTTTGAACCTAAAACTGTTCCGCAGAGCATGATGCCCATGCTTTGAGCTGTAATTGGGATACCGCTGGCTAATGTTATTTTCGGCAGTAATCCCAATGCTGCAATAATTGCCGCAAAAAGAGCGATCATCACAATGTTCTTTTCCATTTGTTTCCCATTTCTAGAGTTTTTCAAGCCCACCGCGGGCTCGGATTGCTTCGGCTATGTGATCTGCATCATCCACCGCGATAAGCGCAAGTGGTAAAACAATTCGCCAGTTACCATTTTTGGAAGTTCGCGCCCTGTAGGCCTGTGCTAAAATAGCGCTTTTCTCAATCAAAACAGGTGTAAAGCGTATAAACAGACCTATCGCAAAAGCTATGGGTTCAGGACGTAGGCCAAATCGCCTTAGAGGCGCCAAGCCGGCAAAGATTACTTTAATCATTTTGTCCATCGCTGTTGTGATTGTGACTAAGTTTGCAAATCCGACAGCAGCCACCATGCGAAGCAAAATTCTTACGCCTGAATCCACTTGCCAAGTAAAGCTATGCCAAAGCAAAATAATGGCCACGAACGGCCATAATGGCCAAAGAAATTTTAGCATATATTTAAAAAACAACCGTCCTTGTGATGCTGCTGCAGCAAATGGCAAAAAAGTTAGAACGCCTAGAATGAGTAGGCTGTCGATGATAAATAGAAGGGTTGTGATGCCCAATAGGAATACCAGCTTTAGCTCTGTTGGCCATTGGTGGAATATTGTCTTGTGAGGAGAATGCAGCGCCAGCATTAGAGCGCATAAACCTTTTGCATAGCTACTTCAAAATTTGGCAAAACTTCAGCCGGTGGGGCATCTTGTTGGACGCATCCCTGTTCTAACCAAATCGCTCTGTCATATGACGCGATGCTATTGGTATCATGCGTGATCTGCAAAATGGTTTGATCGAGATCCGCAAGCAATCCAGCCAAGTAACTTTTGGTCGGAAGGTCCAAGCCAGAAAAAGGTTCGTCTAATACGAGCAAACGTGGTGACATTGCCAAGATTGACAATAGACACACTAGGTGTCGTTGCCCCTGTGATAGGCTGACAATTGCACGATCTGACCAGTCTAAACACCCAAATTGGTTTAGGATAGATTTAGCTTGATGATTGGCGGTTTCAGAGGGTTGCCCGATTTGGCGCAAACCGAAAGAAATTTCTTCTAAGACTGTTGGGAAAATAATTTGATGATCAGGGTTTTGAAATAAAAGCCCAACGGTTTGAACAGCCATTTTGCGATCATTCAGAACGTCAATTCCATCCACTGTGACGCAGCCTTCGCTCGGTGCAATTAAGCCGCAGATCAAACGGGCGAGTGTTGATTTTCCCGAGCCGTTGCGACCAATAACAGCAATGCGCTTTTCAGTCGTTCTTAGCGAAAGATCGGATATAACAGTACAGCCATCAAAGTCCAAAGAGACCTTTTCAACCTGAATTTTACAAGCTTTCATTTACCTTCTCCACGGCCTAAAGCCACCTTGCTTAGACGCAAAGGAGGGTTTGGTTGTCAACCCAAGAAAGGGTGTCATTCAAGCAGGCTGATGAATTCAAAAGTGCTTTTTCAGTTGAATCGGAATTTTGCGAATAAGTTCACCAGAAATTATGCCTTGCCGCCGAAAAGCCCTGCAAAATTTATCAGCCCAATTTTCAAAATTACTCTGATGACCACCCCGAAATGGATTTAACCTCGAGAAAATCTTCAATTCCCCAAACGCCGCCTTCGCGCCCATTTCCAGACTTTTTCATGCCGCCAAAAGGAGAGCCAGAACCCCGAGATTGGCCGTTCATTTCCACCATACCAGAACGAAGCGATCGCGCTAAACGGTTGGCTTTGACGCTGTCTTGGGTTTGAACATAGTTGGTCAGACCATATTCGGTGTCATTTGCGATATTTGTGGCTTCTTTTTCGGTATCAAAGGGAATGATTGACAAAACGGGTCCGAAAATTTCTTCTACAGCAATCGTCATGCTTGGATTTACATCCGCAAATACGGTTGGCCTCACATAAAAGCCTTTGTTCATACCATTGGGACGCCCGGTGCCACCTGCAACAAGCCGCGCACCCTCATCGATACCCTTTTGGATCAAGGTCTGAATTTTATTGAACTGTACTTCATTTACTACTGGACCGATATGCCGACCTTCTTCCGAAGCAGGCGCCACGGAAACAACTTCCGCGGCCTGTATCGCCGTTTCGACTGCCTGATCATAAATAGACCGCTCAACCAGCATGCGGGTTGGTGCATTACAAGACTGGCCCGTGTTGTTCATACAATGTAAAACACCGCGCTTGACGGCTTTTTCATCGGCATCAGCAAACACGATATTTGCACCTTTGCCTCCAAGTTCTAGGTGGACTTTCTTCAGTGTTTCAGCTGCATTTTTTGAAATAGCAGTTCCGGCGCGGGTTGATCCGGTAAAGCTGACCATATCCACATCTGGATGCCCAGAAAGTTGCGTACCAACGCCCACACCATCACCGTTGACTAAGTTGAAAACACCAGGGGGAAACCCTGCTTCATCCATCATCTCAGCAAAAATTAGAGCGTTTAATGGGCTTTCCTCGGATGGCTTAAGTACCATTGTACATCCGGCAACTGCTGCTGCGCCAACTTTCAATGTAACTTGGTTCATTGGCCAGTTCCAAGGGGTGATTAAAGCACAAACACCAAAGGCTTCGTAAATAATCCGGTCATTGGGGGCGTGATCCCCCAAAGGCCGTTCAAACTGAAAAGTTTTTGCGGCCCGAATAAAGTTCTTCAAATGTCCAAAACCGGCACCGACCTGCTGGGTCCGCGCCATATCGATAGGTGCGCCCATCTCAAGGCTCATTGCCTGAGCCAAATCCTCCGTGCGAGATTTGTAAATATCGAGCAGCTTTTCAACCAAGGCAATACGCTCTTGGACAGGGGTTGCCATCCAAGATGGAAAGGCTGAGTTTGCCGCGGCAACGGCAGCGTCAGTGTCGGCCTGCCCACCTAGTGAAATCACTGCTGCAGTTTCTTCGTTAGAAGGATTGATGACTTTATGGTCTCTACCTTCGATGGGATCGACCCACTGTCCATTGATATAGAACTGGCGTTTTTCAATCATTTTTGATGTCCCTTCGATTATCTGAAAATATATCCCAAATCCGACTCACGCGCATCTTTTCAAGCTTCTATGAGAATGACAAGCCTGTTGTCTAGGCTTTGGGATTGGATCGCCTTAAGCACTAAGAGCACTTTTCAAAACTGCTTTGCCAACTCATCTCTTTATTCGTTATGGAAATAAAAGCGCCCCANAACTGTAGGGGCGCAATTTTCTTTAGTTGTTGATAAAACAAAACTTTATNGCTGAACCGTATTGGCCATGCTTTAGGTATCTGCTTTTTCTTTTTTCTCTTCGGCAATCTCTTGCCCGGTTTCTTGATCAACCATTTTCATTGCAAGGCGCACTTTACCTCGATCATCAAAACCAAGCAGCTTGACTTTGACATCTTGGCCTTCTTTTAGAACGTCTGATGGATGGTTCAAACGACGGTTTTCAATCTGGCTAACATGCACCAAGCCGTCGCGTTTTCCAAAGAAGTTCACGAAGGCACCAAANTCGACGATTTTTACAACCTTGCCGTCGTAAACTTTTCCGGCCTCTGGTTCCGCAACGATTGAGTGGATCATTTCATAAGCCTTTTTGATCGACTCTCCATCAGGTGATGCAATCTTAATCACACCATCATCGTTGATATCCACCTTGGCTCCGGATGTTTCAACAATTTCACGGATAACTTTCCCGCCTGATCCAATCACTTCGCGGATTTTATCAGTTGGAATATTCATGGTTTCGATGCGAGGAGCATGAATGCTAAAATCCGCCGCCTCGGTTAGGGCTTTGGCCATTTCACCCAGAATATGCATCCGTCCATCTTTTGCTTGGGACAAGGCTTGTTTCATGATTTCNGGTGTGATGCCTGCAACCTTGATGTCCATTTGCAAAGACGTGATACCATTTTCAGTTCCGGCTACTTTGAAATCCATGTCTCCCAAGTGATCTTCATCACCTAGAATGTCTGTAAGGATCGCAAAGTCACCATCATCTTCAAGTATCAAGCCCATAGCAACGCCAGCAACCGGCGCTTTGAGGGGTACACCAGCATCCATCATGGAAAGCGAACCACCACAAACAGATGCCATAGAGGATGATCCATTTGACTCGGTAATCTCAGAAACGACACGAATTGTGTAAGGAAAATCAGTTGCAGCAGGAAGAACTGCTTGCAGTGCCCGCCATGCCAGTTTTCCATGCCCTACTTCGCGCCGACCGGGAGGACCAACACGTCCGACCTCGCCCACCGAATAGGGAGGAAAGTTATAGTGCAGTAAGAAATTGCTGCGGGAATTGGCATGCAAAGCATCAATGATCTGCTCATCATCTCCGGTACCAAGCGTTGTTACCACTAACGCCTGGGTTTCACCGCGTGTGAACAGCGACGATCCATGGGTTCGTGGTAAGAGGCCTGTTTCAGACACGATTTGGCGCACATCAGTGGTTGAGCGGCCATCAATACGTTTGCCGCCTTTTACCACGTCGCCGCGCAGAATTCCGGCTTCAAGCTTTTTCATGGCTGACCCCAGTTGTGGGTCTGCAAGCTGTTCTTCGCTTAGGGCATCTTTAATGTTGGTGCGTGCCGCTGCAACTGCACTGGTACGCTCTTGCTTATCAGTGATTGCAAAAGCAGTTCGCATGTCCTTATCACCAGCTGATTTAACGGCTTCATATAGTTCGCTATAATCAGGAGCAATGAATTCAAAGGGCTCTTTGGCGGCGTCTTCTGCTAGATCTATGATCAGATCAATGACAGGTTGAATTTGGTCATGGGCAAAAACAACCGCATTGAGCATTTCCTCTTCCGAAAGCTCATAGGCCTCTGACTCAACCATCATCACAGCGTCTTTTGTTCCTGCAACAATCAGATCAAGCCGCTGATCTGGGTCAATCCGAAGATGGTCCATATCGTCAACTGTGGGGTTCAGCACATATTCGCCGTCGGTGTAGCCAACGCGGCATCCCGCAATTGGACCCATAAATGGTGCACCAGAAATTGTAAGAGCTGCTGAGGCTGCGATCATTGCCACAATATCTGGATCGTTCACCAGATCATGGCTGAGAACGGTGCACATGACCAAGACTTCGTTTTTAAAGCCGTCCACAAACAAGGGGCGAATTGGGCGGTCTATCAACCGCGCGGTGAGGGTTTCTTTTTCGGATGGCCGTGCTTCACGTTTAAAGAAGCCGCCCGGAATTTTTCCTGCGGCATAGTATTTTTCTTGATAGTGAACAGTCAGAGGGAAAAAATCCTGACCGGGTTTTTGTTCTTTGGCAAATGTGACATTTGCCATGACTGAGGTTTCACCTAAAGTGGCTATGACTGTTCCGTCTGCCTGACGGGCCGCTTTGCCTGTTTCTAAGATGAGGGTATCTTCCCCCCACTGCATTGATTTTTTTGTTACATTAAACATCTGCGTTTCCTAAGTTGGTCCGTTGACCATTTGCATAGAGGGCGAATTCCCTCTGACCCCGATATCTTCTTTGTCGGGCGCTGGGGTCCGGGCGCCGGATTTCAGATATATGGCGTGTATAGGAGAAATCAAAGAAAGCAAATGCCAAATCGTTTTTGCACTGTGGTGTTGGAAAAAAACATCCATTCTTTTGGGGAAATCTTACCTATGTCAGCTTACACACGAATTGAAAAATTCCCCCTAAAAAAATAAAAACCCGCGCCCCAATGGGATGCGGGTTCAAGAACGATTTTACTTGTGTTGCTTAGCGGCGAATGCCGAGCCGTTTGATCAGATCCTGATAGCGCGCATCTTCTACGCCTTTTAAGTAATCCAAAAGCTTACGACGCTGCGCGACCAATTTCAAAAGTCCACGACGTGAATGGTTATCTTTTTTGTGGGTTTTGAAGTGTTCGGTCAGGGTTGTGATCCGTGATGTCAGAATGGCCACTTGAACTTCTGGTGAGCCTGTATCGCCGTCCTTCGTGGCGAATTCTTTCATAACACGTACTTTTTCGTCAGCAGTTATCGACATCGGGGTCTCCTTTTTATCTAAGGGTTAATGGCACAAGCCGGGATGTCGTCCAGCAAAGCCCATGGAGAAAAGTCCACACAAGTGTACAGACCAATTGGACATAGTCTGTTTAGATATAAATGAAAAGCAAAAATATCCCATATTAAGTATTGGCTTTGGAAAACCCGATATCGGCCAGAGAAAGTGGAGTTTCAGAGTTGATCGCAACTATTGCTTCGTTGTTTAGATAAACTACGGATTGGCCAGTCTCGTTGGGTTCAACTCGTATATTTTTTAAACCTTGATCAAAGTTGGTTTCGTCAAGTACGATCTCGATTTGATCTTCATTTTCATTAAAATCAATGATTTGGGCACTGTTGTCGAAAGCTCCGGCTGAGGCGTCGATGGAAAATGTATCAGAGCCATCACCGCCCGTTAAAACATCGGCTTCTTGTGCAATGAGTAAATCATCACCTCTACCACCCTTTAGAAAATCTCTAACGTCGTCTGAACCGCCCTCAAGATGGTCATTGCCATTTCCGCCAAACAGAACATCTTCGCCACTACCTCCATCTAAATGATCGTTCCCATCATTACCATAAAGGCCATCATCCCCTCTGTTACCCACAAGCGTGTCTTCGCCGGCGCCGCCTGTCAGGGTATCGTTGCCTTTGTTACCTGACAGCTTGTCATCTCCCATGTCTCCCCAAAGTTGGTCTGCATGCGCACCGCCTCTTATCTGATCATCCCCGTCTCCACCGTGCAGGTTATCTTCGCCGCGGCCGCCCAAAAGTGTGTCTTCGCCGGCGCCGCCATCCATATGATCCTCACCAGCGCTTCCGGTAAGGTGGTCGGAGCCTGCATATTCGTTGACCTGATCGTCGATTTCCGGTGCACCACTTAAATCATCTAAATCGGTGTCCGGAAGGCTTTCAGTTGAGGGAATCGCGACCATTCGTGTTTTTAGCGGCTTTTGTTGAACGTCACCTTCAGTTATCTCATCAGTATCTTCCAAAGCGGTTAGGTCAACATAGGAGGCCGTTGTTAGCACGATGTCCTTCTGCAACAGAGGTGTTTCAGAGTTGACCACAAGCACCTCCTCGTTGTTAAAATAGACAACGGAAGACCCGTCATCGTTTGTTTCTATGCGTATATTTTTTTGGCCTTGCTCGTAGTCTTCCTCATTGAGCATGATTTCAATCTGGTCTTCATTTGCATTAAAATCAATGATTTGCACACTTTGATCGAAAGCTCCGGCTGAGGCGTCGATGGCATAGGTATCAGAGCCTTCCCCACCGGTTAAAACATCCGCTTCTTGTGCAATGAGCAAATCATCCCCTTGGCCGCCATTTAAAAAGTCTCTTACAGTGTCTGAGCCACCCTCAACATGGTCATCGCCGTTTCCGCCAAACAGCACGTCCTCACCGGCACCTCCGTTTAAGCTATCATTCCCATCATTGCCGTGTAGACCATCATCGCCGTCATTCCCTAAAAGGTTATCTGCACCGGCACCACCGTTCAGAGTATCATCGCCTTCGTTGCCGGACAGCGTGTCGTTGCCCATGTGCCCCCAGAGTTTGTCAGCATCGCCGCCGCCTTGGATTTGATCATCGCCAAAACCGCCGTGCAGGTCGTCGTTGCCACGCTCGCCGAGCAGCGTATCATTGCCGTAACCGCCAAGCATCTGATCATCGCCGCTGCCGCCCGACAACAGGTCATCGCCAGCATAACCATTGACTTGGTCATCGCCGTTCATGGCGTCAATGACGTCATCTAAATCTGTTCCGGATAGCACATCTGAGGCCGGTGTCGCTATATTTTGCGATGCCAATAGCTCTTCTTGTGCCTCGTCTTCTGCGGCTGCGTCGTCTTCTTCGAGGTCGGTTAGATCAACGTCAGCATCTATCGGGCCCATCATCAACCCACCCAGCATAAGCAGACCCACCATTCCAGTAAAAAATATCATTTCATCACTGCTCTTATAACGCCCCTTTATGATAGTGCGGGTTCAAGGGGGCTGGAACAATTGTAAATTGGAAAACTGGTTAATGATAGGCTTTAAAAAAGGTCGATATTCATACCAATAACTTACATTGCTGGAAGGGTCTGCTTTGCGCCAAGTTTTGCGATTAAAATGAAATTCAAATGCTGATGTTACAAACTTTATTTTCGAAAAAGCAAGGTCTACCCGGGCACATCACCAATACAGCGCTGGGCACTGGCCTGAAAACATTCATAAATTGTAAAAATGATGGCGCTAGCCACCGGGTAACGTCACTGTTTTAAACTGGGCTGTTGTCTGGTTTGATTTCCCAAAGTTGGGGTTGCGTTGTATAGCTTAAATAGAGTGGGTGCTTTGGATGCCCGGCTTTGGTCANTCCTAGATGGTAGATCGGTGCGTTAANCAATGCGAGCAATTTGGCCACCTCGNNTCCGCGTTCTAGGTGGGCGCCATGGGTGCCCCAGGCGGCAATAACCTGATCCGCCCATGTGCAAGCGTCGCGAATCGCTGCATCATTATCACAGCCCAAAGGATCGATAGCNGCGCGCATTTTCTTTGGATCTGTATCGCGCCAGGCAAAGATATTGGTGACACAAAATGCCCCAAAGCCCAAGGNACGCGCACGTTGCTCACAGCGCTCAACTGTTGGATCATTTTGTACTTCGGTCGCTGTGGATGGGTTCAGCATGACAAAATTAACTTTGCGCCCCTTAGGGTTCCANACTCGGGTTAGGCTATAGCGATAGGCTAGACAATCTGAATAAATCGCGGTCGAAAAGGCATCACCTTTTTGATGGGTTTTGGTAATCATAGGTTTTAGTCCTACGCCTTTTATATGNGGTCGCACGCTTTAAAACTATTGCAAAACCTGCCCCCAGAAACCAGCCCAAAATGGCCTGAATCCGCTGTCTGTTTTGCGTCAGTATCACGTCAGTATCGCGGAGGTGCCAGAATGCAAAAACACGCGATTTGGGTGCAATTCACCCGATTTATAGATGCCAACGGCCACGGCCTGCCCGTCAACAGCAGTCCAGCAGGCATCGCCGTAGCTAAGATCATTTGAAATAACCATGCCCGGATTGCCGTTGCGCAGCCGCGCAGCCGCTTCGGCAGAGCAGGGCACTTGTGGCAAATCTTCAAGAGCTACTTCNAGAGGTACTAGGTGGCTGTCCAGCTTGGGCGTTCTCGCCATTTCTTCGATCTGTTCGAATGAAAGCCCATTGGCAACCTTGAACGGGCCTGCCCAAATGCGGCGCAGGTTNATCACATGNCCATAGCAGCCCAAGCNATTCCCCAAATCCCGCGCGATCGAGCGGACGTATCCGCCTTTGCCGCAGATCATCTCAAGCACAACATGATCTTGATCCGGCCGGTCAAGCATGATCAGGCTGTCGACAAAAAGCGGCCGCGCTTTTAGTTCCATCTCTTTGCCGGCGCGGGCCAAAGCATAGGCGCGCTGGCCATCAACTTTAACCGCTGAAAATTTTGGTGGGATCTGTTCAATATCCCCAACAAAACCATTGAGCGCCTCTTTGAGACTTTCATCATCGGGGCGCATGTCGCTTTGAAGGATCACTTCGCCTTCGCTGTCGTCAGTGTTGGTGGCCTGACCAAGCCGCACGGTAAATTCGTACCCCTTTAGCGCATCGGTCACATACGGCATGGTTTTGGTCGCCTCGCCTAGAGCCACCGCCAGAACGCCGGTTGCCTCAGGGTCAAGTGTTCCGGCATGGCCGGCTTTTTTAGCNTCCAATGCCCAGCGGACTTTGTTCACAACCGCCGCCGAGCTGATGCCAGCCGGTTTATCGACCACAATCCATCCGGAAATATCGCGTCCTTTGCGTCGGCGTGCCATTCTTGCTCCTGATACCCTTACAGTGGCGCTGCCTAAATCAGCGCGCAGCGCGCGTCAATTGCTTGCAGGTCAAATCAAGTNGTCCGGTTTTGGCTTTGTTAAACCGACATGCAGATGTACTTCATTTCCAGATAGTCGTCGATCCCATGGTGGCTGCCTTCGCGGCCAAGACCGGATTGTTTAACCCCGCCAAAGGGGGCGACTTCNGTTGATATTATGCCGGTATTCACCCCGACGATGCCATATTCNAGTGCTTCGGCGACTTTATAGACNCGGCTGAGGTCTTTTGCATAGAAATATGAGGCCAGACCAAAGATGGTATCATTGGCCAANGNGATCACNNCGTCTTCATCTTCAAACTTGAAAAGGGGTGCAAAGGGGCCAAAGGTTTCCTCGGTCGACACCGCCATATCTTTGGTGGCACCGGTCACAATTGTAGGGGCTAGGAAGTTGCCCGGCCCTTGAGGTGTTTCGCCGCCCAAAATCACTTTTGCACCTTTGGCAGTGGCATCTGCGATATGCTCTTGGACTTTGGTAATTGCTTCTGGGTTGATCAGCGGCCCTAGGGCCGTGTCTGCCGCCATCCCATCGCCGACCTGCATTTTACCCACCGCAGCGGCAAGTTTTTCCGCAAANGCATCATAGATACNGGCTTGAACATAAATCCGGTTGGCACAGACACAGGTCTGGCCATTATTGCGGAATTTGCACACGATAGCGCCTGCCACAGCGGCATCAAGATCAGCATCATCAAACACAATAAATGGCGCGTTGCCGCCAAGCTCCATGGAACATTTAACCACATTATCAGCCGCTTGGCGCAGCAGAATACGGCCCACTTCGGTAGAGCCGGTAAAGGTCAGCTTGCGCACCGCCGGGTTTTCACAAAATTCCTTGCCAATCTCTGAGGACCGAGATGAAGGAATAATGGATAGCACGCCTTTGGGAAGCCCCGCCCTGTCTGCCAGCACCCCCATCACCAAGGCCGAAAGCGGTGTTTCTTTTGCCGGGCGCGCAACAAAAGCGCAGCCCGCCGCTAGGGCCGGTCCGGCTTTGCGNGTGATCATCGCATTGGGAAAGTTCCAAGGCGTGATTGACGCGGCAACACCGATGGGCTGCTTCAGCACGGTGATGCGCTTGTCGGGTTGATGCCCGGGAATNGTTTCGCCGTAAATGCGTTTGGCCTCTTCGGCAAAAAACTCGATNAACGATGCGCCATAGGTGATCTCGCCGCGGGCTTCTGCAAGCGGCTTTCCCTGCTCAGCGGTAAGGATCAGTGCCAGATCTTCNGCGTTTTCCATCATGAGATCGTACCATTTGCGCAGGATCACACTGCGCTCTTTGCCGGTNCGCGCGGCCCATTCCTTTTGTGCGGCTTGGGCGGCGGCAATGGCCTCTGCGGCTTGCGCGCGGCTGAAATCGGCGACCTGCGCGATGACATCCCCACGGGCCGGATTGGTAACATCAAAGGTATCGCCCGTTGTGCCATCCACCCAATTACCGGCCAAATAGCCCTTGGTGGCCAGAAGGTCCGGATCTTTCAGCAGACCCGCCAAATTTGTCATTTCATCCAACATGTCCATCTCCTAAAAAACCGCTCGACTTTGGCCTAGCACCTCTGCAAACTATTTTAAAGCTTGCAATGAGGGATTTATGATAGATTACGATGATGCCTACGCCAACGCGGCGTATATTCCCAATGCAGAGGGCTTTGTTGAAACATGGACCCAAGAGGCGGAGGCATTTCGCGCGCAGGCTTTGGCGCAGGGCTGCGCTGAACTGAATATTCCCTACGGGTCAAGTACGCGGCAGAAATTTGATCTCTTTNCCCCGAAAGCGGCNTCACATGGTGTGTTGATCTTTGTGCATGGGGGCTATTGGCTAAAGTTCGATAAATCCTACTGGTCGCATCTGGCCAAAGGCGCGGTTGAGCGCGGCTGGCATGTG
>PBSX01000051.1 GCA_002726375.1 Marinovum sp. | reverse complement strand
CCAGACACACTATAACCCGCACGGCAAGATGGCTAATTCTAATTCTGCGTTGAAGATCTAAGTCTAGATTTTCCAAATTATGCTCTTCTGCCATATTTTATTCCAATTACGCTGTAACAAATGAGACCAATTAACGCGGTTATTTTGTCAAAGTTTCCCCAAATTGACCATCTATTAAAATTTTATTCTGATTGTTTTTTGCAAACTGGAAATAATAAGTCGCCAATTGAAGCAAACCGATGCCGTCCTGATAAAATTAATGGTCAAAATGGTTTTTGATCTTTTGCTGGTTTGCGGTAAGCACACGTGTGATTATTAAGACGTCTGTCAACCACAGGAAAATCGATTAAAGTGGACTTGCTATGAATAAGGGTTTGCATGAAAAAGTCAGGCTGCCTTCCAATAATAATCCACGTCTTTCGATTAAAAATGCGCAGGTTGTTGAAGTAACCTTTCTTGTAGTAGACACGGATTTACCACAGGCATCTGTGTAACAGATAATATGCAGAGTTTATATTTTGGGGGCTTGGATGGTTGATATAGCAACGCGGGTTTGGAACCATAAATGGAAAATCGACCCGATCGTCAGATCATTGATCGACACTGATTTTTACAAGCTTTTAATGTGCCAATCCATCTATCGGAACAAGCCGGACACTCATGTGACCTTTAGCCTTATCAACCGGTCAAAAAATCTACGGCTTGCAGAGCTGATCGACGAAGGCGAATTGCGTGAGCAACTCGATCATATCCGCAGCTTAAGCCTGACGCGCGGTGAAAGCACATGGCTGCGCGGCAATACCTTTTACGGAAAGCGCCAGATGTTTCNACCGGATTTTATGGAGTGGTTCGAAAACTTGCGGCTACCGGATTATCATCTTGAAAAACGCGACGGACAATTCGAGCTAACCTTTGAAGGCAGCTGGCCTGAGGTTATGATGTGGGAAATTCCAGCGCTTGCTGTGCTAATGGAGTTGCGCGGGCGTGCGGTTCTTAAAGGGATGGCAAAGTTTGAACTGCAGGTGCTCTACGCGCGGGCAATGACGAAGCTTTGGGAAAAAATTGAAAGCCTGCGAACCATAGAGGATTTGCGCATAGCAGANTTTGGCACACGNCGCAGACATTCTTATCTTTGGCAAGACTGGTGTGTGCAGGCAATGCTCGAAGGCTTGGGTGAGAAGTTTATCGGCACATCGAATTGTGCTGTGGCCAGGGAACGCGACATCGAAGCTATTGGCACAAACGCNCACGAGCTTCCAATGGTTTATTGTGCTTTGGCAGAAACGGATGAACAGCTTGCGGCAGCGCCCTATCACGTCCTTTCAGACTGGCAAGAGGAACATGATGGAAACTTGCGTGTTATATTGCCCGATACTTATGGAACCGAGGGCTTTTTACAGAACGCACCAGATTGGCTTGCCGCATGGACTGGCGTTCGCATTGACAGCGGCGATCCTGCTGCCAGTGCGGAAATTGCCATTAAGTGGTGGCAGGATCGCGGCGAAGATCCGACACAAAAACTGGTTATTTTTTCGGATGGTCTAGATACCGATAGCATCATTTATCTGCACAAGAAGTTTTCGGGACGGGTGAAAGTCTCGTTTGGCTGGGGCACGAATTTAACCAATGATTTCCGCGGCCTTGTGCCTAACGAAGAGCTGGGCGCATTTTCTTTGGTGTGTAAGGCGGTGTCAGCCAATGGCCGGCCAACTGTCAAGCTCTCGGATAACCCCAATAAGGCGATGGGCCCCCTTTCAGAAATTGAACGTTACAAACGCATTTTCAAATTGGGCCACCAACAACCAATTGAAGTTTTTGTATAACGAAATTTTGAGCGCTTTGCGCTGTTACAGGAATAGCTTGATCTCGTTTGCGTAAAACGGTCTAAGTCAATCAGGCAACTGGGAAAGCAATCACATGAGCAATCGAAAAAAAATCTGGGGNTGGTTCTTTTATGATTGGGCGAGCCAGCCGTTTCACACGCTGCTCATGACATTTGTCTTTGGACCGTATTTTGCCATTGTGGCCTCGCAATATTATTTGGGGCTTGGGCAGGATGAAACGCTTGCAGATGCCAATGCCCAGATCGTCTGGTCAAATTGTTTGGCGATCACGGGTCTGATNATTGGATTTGGTGGCCCCGTACTCGGGGCTATTGCTGATACGACAAGGTTAAGAAAGCCCTGGATAAGTACGTTTTCAGTGATCTATTTGGTGACAGCCCTTGCTCTCTGGTTCACATTGCCAGACGGTTCAAACATGTTGCTGATGCTGTCAGTTTTTGGTCTTTGTTTCATTATGGCCGAGTACACTTACATTTTCACAAATGCGCAGCTTCCCTCGCTTGGATCTATTGACGAGGTCGGCAAAATATCCGGATCAGGCTTTGGGTTCGGCTATGCAGGTGGGGTTTTGTCATTGCTTATAATGCTGTTGTTTTTTGTTGAACAAGACAACGGTAAAACGATGATCCTAGAAATGGATCCCCTGTTTGGATTAGACGCCTCGCAAAAAGAGGGAACGCGTTTTGTCGGGCCATTTGTGGCTATTTGGTTCGCAATTTTCATGATCCCCTATTTTGCATGGGTACGCGAAGATAAATCTCTTCGTCAGAAATTGAACATTTCGGAGGGTTTAGCAAACCTCATTGGGTCAATAAAATCTCTTCCGTCCAGAAAGAGCCTGTTCTCATATCTGGTTGCGTCAATGTTTTATCGCGATGCTCTAAATGGTCTTTATACCTTCGGCGGTACTTACGCTGTTCTNGTTTTGAATTGGAACATAGTTAAATTGGGTCAGTTCGGTATCATAGCGGCCGTATCTGCCGCTCTTTTCAGCTGGCTCGGGGGCTTTTTGGATCGAAGAGTTGGTCCAAAACCCGTGATTGTTGTCATGGTTTGTATCCTGACTGTCGTTTGTTTTGTCATCGTAAATACCTCACTGACCCATGTGTTCGGCGTGGCCGTTCCCGAGGGCTCTAATCTGCCGGATATGGTTTTTTATACCTGTGGCGTTTTCATCGGGGGCATGGGCGGTATTTTACAATCTGCGAGCCGCTCGATGATGGTACGCCACACCCGCCCGGAAAAAGCCACCGAAGGCTTTGGGCTTTATGCGCTGTCTGGTCGAGCAACAGCTTTTCTTGCTCCCGCGCTTATCGGGATTGTCACGGCCATTAGCGGAGATGCGCGCATTGGCATCTCGCCGCTTGTTGGTCTTTTCATCGTGGGATTGGTGTTGCTTTTGTGGGTTCATCCCAAGGGCGAATACGACAATTCGGAAGCATAATTTTTAGGCCCTGATGGTTTCTTTCAACACATCTGGCTATTGACGCCCAAAGAAGAAGCGCTTAGACGCGGCAGGCCTTTGGCGGTCAAAGGCCAAGTCTCCGCAACCTTGATAAAACGGATTACAAAATGCAAAGACTTCTTCCCGGCGTAATTGCCATGGCGGCCATTGTTGTNGCCTCAAACATCCTTGTTCAGTTTCTTATCCTTGACGGGTTATTGACCTGGGGTGCCTTTACCTATCCTTTTGCCTTTCTGGTAACGGATTTAATGAACCGCGTATATGGACCCCACGCCGCAAGGCGGGTTGTGTTTGTAGGTTTTGTGGCTGGCATTCTATGCTCTTTGATTGGCAGTCNAATCATGCTGCAGGGCGACGGATATGAATATGCTGCCGTTGCATTACGGGTTGCCGTTGGTTCGGGGATTGCATTTCTAACAGCCCAGCTGGTCGATGTTTTCATCTTTGACCGGATGCGACAAGGCGTTTGGTGGCGTGCGCCTCTGGCCTCTAGTGTTGTCGGCTCGGCTTTGGATACGGCACTGTTTTTCACCATTGCCTTTTCTGCCAGCATTACGCTTTTTCCGGCCTCTGNTAATGAAGAAATTTCCTGGGCATGGGAAGCCGTTCCGCTGATGAATATTGGCGGGCTTTATCCGCTATGGGTATCTTTGGCGATTGCCGATTGGATGGTAAAAATGACCTTAGCGTTGATTGCACTGATCCCCTTTCGGATTGCTGTCGGCAAAATTTTGCAACCCTCCGCATAAAACATTTTGACAAATCTTTAATCTGTGCCACCATACTTATTATCTGAAACAAAACGAAAGGAGGTGGTCCAGTGTCTAGAGAGGTATTGGAGAGAGGTGTCGGAACAGTTTGGGAGATGTACGCCTAAGGCAACCCTTGGTCGTGCGATCGACTAAATTGGTGAGTTCCTAACCGGCCCACCTCCGTAAGTCTCGAAGGGTCGTCCGCAACGGACGACCCTTTTTGAATGAAACCAAAAAACATTTTAGGGATTAGATCAGGACACCTGAAAAATGCTGCGGATTTCGGACAACATTAGCCTGCAGGATTGGGAACTGACAGAGCATTTTACCCGCGCATCTGGTCCGGGTGGACAGAACGTTAATAAAGTTAGCTCGGCAGTTGAGCTGCGGTTTGAAGCTGCCAGATCCCCGTCTTTAACTGACCCGGTTAAATCTCGGCTTAAAAAACTGGCAGGACGAAAATGGACCAAAGAAGGTGCAATTACCATTCAGTGTGATGAAACCCGTCATCAGGGGCGCAACCGCGAAATTGCACGAGCGCGGTTGGTCGAATTGATTTCTCGCGCGTTAATCGCCCCGAAAAGGCGTATCCCGACACGGCCGACCAAAGCCAGCCAAAGGCGCAGGCTGGATTCAAAAAAGGCCCGCGCAGGCGTGAAAGTAACCCGTGGAAGATTGCGCCCAACAGATTCTGCAGACGATTAATTTCAAGACTGTATAAGCGCTCCCCTTGCCCTTTTGTATTCAATTCCCTACTTGTGCAGTATCAAAGGTAGGAGGCCGCATAGATGATGGCAATTTACGGACCGATCAGGTTGGTTCTTGATATCGCTTTTTTTATCATGATTGTGCATATCATCATGAGCTGGCTCATTAGCTTTCAGGTGCTGAATTTGCATCAGCAATTGGTGTCGCAAATCTGGTTCGGTCTGAACCGGCTTTTGGAGCCGATTTACAATCCGATCCGGCGCATTCTTCCTGACACGCGTCCGCTTGATCTTGCGCCTTTGGTGGCTTTTGTCATTATCATTTCTTTGCGTGACTATATCCTGCCAGAAATCCTATTGCGCTAAGCAACTGTTTATGGCGGATACTTTAACCTTATTGAAAGCCAATTGAGCGATATTTTGGTTAATTTAATGTCTGGGACTTGTTTGATGCTGATGAGTGTGGGACACCCAGCTTACGAGCATTGAAAAAGAAAAACAGGAACTTTGATGGCGCACCAAGAAACGCTGCTGCGCGATGTTTTTGGGTTTAGTAAGTTTCGCCCCGGTCAAAAAGAAATCGTCGAAGTGGTGGCCGGCGGCGATAATGTTTTGGCCATTATGCCAACCGGTGGCGGCAAATCTTTGTGTTTTCAACTTCCGGCTTTGCTGCGTGATGGGTTGACGGTTGTCATCTCGCCTTTGATCGCGTTGATGCGGGATCAGGTGCGGGCATTGCAGGCGTCGGGTGTTGCTGCAGGGGCTTTGACTTCGGCCAATACCCAGCAGGAAACGGATGCAGTTTTTGAAGCGCTGAACGCGGGAAAACTAAAGCTTTTATACCTAGCGCCAGAACGGCTGGCGGCGGATTCTATGCAGTCGGTATTGCGTCGGTATCACGTCAGTATGCTGGCAGTGGATGAAGCCCATTGTGTGAGCCAGTGGGGACATGATTTTCGGCCTGATTATTTACGCATTGGCCCATTGCGGCGCGCTTTGGGTGTACCCTTGGCCGCCTTTACAGCCACGGCAGATGCCGAAACCCAACAAGAAATTGTCGAAAGATTATTCGACGGCGCGGCGCCCACAACATTCNTGCGCGGCTTTGATAGGCCGAACATTCATTTATCTTTTGCCACCAAAAACGCCCCCCGAAAGCAGCTGCTTGCCTTTGCTTCGGCGCGAAAGGGGCAATCAGGAATTGTGTATTGNGGGACCCGCGCCAAAACCGAAACGCTTGCCGCTGCGCTGCGCGAAGAAGGGCATTCTGCCTGCCATTACCACGGCGGGATGGAGGCCGATATGCGGCGCGATGTTGAAGCCCGGTTTGCCACCGAGGATGGGNTGATTGTCGTNGCAACNGTGGCNTTNGGNATGGGGGTGGATAAACCNGACATCCGCTGGGTTGCGCATGCTGANCTGCCCAAATCCATCGAAAGCTANTATCAGGAAATTGGCCGCGCNGGGCGCGATGGNGCGCCAGCCGAAGCGATNACGCTTTATGGNGCNGAAGANATTCGCCTAAGGCGNAGCCANATNGACGAAGGATTGGCNNACGCCGATCGGCGTTTGGCCGATCATGGCCGCTTGAATGCATTGCTCGGTCTGGCAGAGGCTTTAAAGTGCCGCCGCAAATCGCTTTTGTCCTATTTTGGTGAAACAGAAATCACCTGTGAAAACTGCGATTTATGCGATCAACCACCTGAGATATTTGACGGAACCGATGTCGTTCGAAAAGCTCTGTCGGCGGCCTTGCGTACCAAAGAAACCTTTGGCGCTGGGCATTTAATCGATATTTTACTGGGTCAGGAAACAGAAAAGGTCCGGCAGCGTGGGCATCAGGACCTGCCCACCTTTGGGGTCGGTAAAGACCTTTCTCGGGCGCAATGGCAAGCGGTTTTTCGGCAAATGATGGGCCATGATTTAATCCGGCCCGACAAAGAGCGTATGGGCGCCCTTCGAATGACGGATGCCGCATTGCCTGTGCTGCGCGCAGAGCAATCCATATCGCTGCGAAAAGACACGCTGAAACAGACCCAAAAAGGCGCCGAGGCAAAGGCGCTCGTTGGTGAAGAAGATGCACCTTTACTAGCGGCTCTTAAAGCACAGCGCCGCCGGTTGGCCGAGGCTGCGCATGTGCCAGCCTATATCATTTTTAATGATCGCACCCTAATTGAGATGGCTCAAAGCCGTCCAGAAACCCTTGACGATATGGCACGTATCAACGGCGTCGGTGCCAAAAAGTTGGAAAACTACGGTCTGACATTTTTAAATGTGATCAACGAAAGCGTTACACAGCCCCATCCGCAGCGCAGAAAACTTGCAGGGCGCAAGGATGGCGCACTTTATGACCAGTTGCTTGAGGTTCAGGCCACGCTGTCGCGCGGAGCGCAGGGCATTGACAAACCTCTCAGCTGCTCGGCCGCCTTGCTGGCCAAACTTATTAAGCTAAAGCCGCGTGATCTGGACAGCATGGCAAAAGTGCTAGGCGATCAAAAAACACATCGGTTTGGCCAAGCGTTTCTGGACGTTTTTGAAAAAGTGCCCTAAATAATAGGGTATAAACATTCGAGGTTGCTCATGCTGGTTGTTGTCTCACCCGCTAAAAAACTTGATATGGACCCGGTTGCCGGAGTGCAGCCAACACAGCCAGTGTTTCGGGAACGTACACGCGAACTGGTAACAGAAGCAGCGAAACTGACCAGCGGTGAGCTTGAAAAGCTGATGAAGATCAGCCCAAATTTGGCAAAGCTCAACCATCAAAGATTTTATGACTTTGGCAGCCAAGATCGCAAACCTGCAGCCTTTGCCTTTGCAGGCGATACGTTTCAAGGGTTCGAGGTCGCAACCTTGGATGGCGATGCTTTGCGGTGGGCACAAGAGCATTTGCGGATTTTATCGGGTCTTTACGGGGTGCTGCGCCCACTGGATGAAATTGAACCCTATCGGTTGGAAATGGGC
>PBSX01000050.1 GCA_002726375.1 Marinovum sp. | reverse complement strand
CAAGTTTAATGGGCAGCAATATTTTGATTGGGATACCAAACCTGGAACAGGGAACATCGCGATGAACGGGGTGACGGATGATTTTTTGAACAGCGGGCCAGATGAGCTGGTGTCAGCCAACAAAATTCTTTTCAAATATGGCGTTGTCGACGGGTTTGGGCATGTGTCACTGCGGTGTCAGGACAATACTGATCACTTCTGGCTGGCGCGAAATTGTGCGCCGGCGCTTGTCGGGCCTGATGATATCATCAGACATAATCTGGAAGGTGAAGCTGTTGGTGATGACAGTCACCGGCTGTATCTGGAACGATTTATTCATGCAGCTGTCTATAAACGGCGTGAAGATGTACGCGCAGTTGTGCACAGCCATTCGAACACTCTTGTTCCGTTCAGTGTCTCGAAGGCACAAAAACTTATTCCTGTTTGGCATATGGCAGGGTTTCTCGGCCACGAAGTGTCGGTATTTGATACAGCCGAAAGGTTTGGTAAGGATACAGACCTTCTGATCACAGATATGGACATGGCTGATGCCATGGCTGATTGTCTGGTAGGCTCGGATGTTGTTTTGATGCGTGGTCATGGTGCGACATTATGTGGACGGAGCTTGCCTGAAGCCGTGTATCGCGCCATTTATGCCGAGCTGAATGCGCAGATATTGATCCAGGCCACATCACTTGGCGCGTTTACGGCGCTCAGTGCCGGGGAATGCAAGGCTACGGTGGACCGGATCAGCCCGCAGATTGGGCGGGCCTGGAATCTGTGGCTGCGAGAAGTTGAGCACGGGTGACGATGGGCTGGCCAGAGGTGACGAACACCTCTGGAGAGAATATACGGAGGCAGAATTGGCAGATGACGGATTGGCAGATGATGCATCGTCGGATGACAAGGTAACAGGCAAAACATCAGCAAGCGGTGATCAGTTTCCCTTGTCTGATGAGCGCCTTGCGCATGTGGTGCGTCTTGTTGCCAAGGGGTTTTCCCGCTGCCTGCAAATTCGCCTGGCAAAACACGGCATCAGCTTTGGTCACTGGACCTATCTGCGCGTTCTATGGGAGCAGGATGGCATTACCCAGCGTGACCTGTCGGTGCGGCTCGGCCTTATGGAGCCAACCGTTCACACCGCACTGACCAAAATGCTGAAAGCAGGCCTGATCCGCCGGGAACACAAGGATGGCAACAAGAAGAAGAATTACATCTACCTGTCTGAAACGGGCAGATCACTGCGGGCCGAACTGGAGCCGTTGGCTGTTGAGGTTAATGAAGTTGCAAGTGAGGGTCTACCAGACACCCTTGTCGACCAGCTGCGAAGTGCGCTGATCCACATGTATGAAAATTTATCGGTTGATGAAGCAAACGCTGTAAAGCAGGGCCTTTCGATGCCGTCTACGCGCCATTTGGGTGAGTCGAAATAGCCGCCTGAAAGACGCGGCTATGAGGCCTCTGTCTTTGCGTGTCCAAGCGCTTCGGCCTCAATATCCCCCACCCCGAATTGTGTCCAGTCTGCATCCTTGGTGACGATGCCCTGCCATGACTGGATGTCGCGGTGCGGGATGACTGATTGCGTTGTGCCGATGGCAGGCTGGCTTCCGTCCTTGAATGCCTTGACCGCCTCGACCATCAGCTTCCGGAATTCAACCACGGCCAGATCGCTTGCGCCAAGGTGGTCTTCTTGCCGCTCCGGCCATGCGCCCATCGACACCCACATTATGATATCCTGATTCGGAATGCCCGGCACGCCGGTGAAGTTGCCAGCTGCCATGGCGTCCCGATCCTGCAGAAAGTCATTGTCGAGAGTTCGTTTGGTCGAATAGTCAGTGTTTAGGTCCTTGCCAACAACGGCATGGTTGAAGGCCCGCCACTCATCCGTATCAATGCAATTCTCGTCGCCCCATGCAACGAAGTAGAACCAGGTATTCTTGTCGTCCACTGGCACATTGATTGAGCATACGTTGTAGCTGTCGTTCGGCGGGATAAGTGAAATAAAGGGCGCCACATAAACCGTGATGCGCAGATAGTCATTGGTCCGCGCGTTCTTGATGGGCCGTCTGACAGCCACATAGCGAAACCCGTAGGGTGTGCGCTGTGTGAAAATTCGCGGTGACTTGTCGGTTGATGGCCGTGTCCAGTGCGTGTTGTTGGCACCAGCGCTCTCTATCCGCGCCGGCACCATGTCAGAGGAATGCAGCGTGGATGAGTGTGCGGAGTCGATCTGGCCTTCCTGTATCTGTGACCAGTTACACGGAACCTTTATCTTTGTTATTGAAACTTTTGTATCGGCGTCGGGCGCGAATGGGGGCGCCTGAAAGGCCGGCATCTCGTCTGCTGGCCCCATCCAGGCCCAGACAAAGCCCGCCGCCTCATGGGTTGGATAGGCCTTTATCCTGATACGTTCCTTCATCTGGCTTTCGGGTGGTTCAGAAGGCATTTCTGTGATGTTGCCATCCTTGTCAAACTTCCAGCCGTGATAAAGGCACCGCAGGCCGCAATTCTCGTTCCGGCCAAAATAGAGGGANGGCCCCCGGTGCGGACAGAACTCGTCGATCAGACCGACATCACCATTGCTGTCGCGAAANGCGACAAGNTCTTCGCCAAACAGGCGCACGCGGACAGGCTTGCCGTCGGTCTCTATCTCCTCGGACATGAGCGCCGGAATCCAGTGATGGCGCATCAACTGTCCCATTGGGGCATCGCCCTCAACTTCGCAGATAAGCCGNTTTTCTTCCTCAGTNATCATGAGAATCCTTACAACTTCNCTTGACTTCTCAAGTTTATTAGATATCTAAAATTTTTGTCAAACTCTAATAGGGTCAACACAAGCAATGTCGAGNGGAACAGAATTCCTCGAAGCCGTCGTGNTTGAGAAATCCAGAATTTCNTCGGAATTCTGNANCTTGAAATTGCGGNTNGATGACGANGCGCCTNNATTCNCACCAGGTGCACATACNAGNCTGCAGACGCCGTTTGGNTGGCGNAANTATTCGCTGGCCAATCTGGCGGACGGCAATATCTGGGAAGTNGGGNTAAANGCCGAACGNGACGGNCGNGGNGCATCAAGCTGGATTGTCGATACGCTGGAAGAGGGTNANACAATCCAGTGCCAGGTGCCNGAAAANACATTCCCGCTGCATGAGGCAGACNGGTATCTGTTGATCGCTGGCGGNATCGGGGTCACGGCTGTNCTGCCAATGGCGCGNGCANTGGACAGNGCGGGCAAGGGGTATCAGTTCATCTATTGTGTGCGGNACCGGCAGGATGCCGCCTTTGTCGATGANGTNGAGGCGNTGAAAGGCGATATCACCATTCACTGCGATCAGGGNNAAGAGGATGGTTTCTTTGANTTCTGGCCGCTTGTNGAAACCCCNGATGACNGGTTGNTCTATTGCTGTGGGCCNAANATCATGATGGAAGATCTTGAGGATATGACNGGNCACTGGCCTGANCATCAGATCAATTTTGAAGANTTCAANCCNGTCGAAATTCTNAANGCNGATGATGTGGNATTCGCTGTAGAGNTNCAAAACGGGCGGCAGCTGGATGTGATGCCGGGCGAAACAATTCTTCAGGTGTTGCGCGCGCATGGTCTTGAAACCCGGTCCTCGTGCGAGAGTGGCACCTGCGGAAGTTGCCGGACATCTTATCTGGCTGGAGAGGTCGAACATCGTGATCTTGTGTTGACCGATGATGAAAAGGTGCATGACATAATGATCTGTGTATCCCGCGCAAAAGGAGTCGTTGTTCTTGATGTCTGAGTCTGGAANGGGAGCCGGGGTGCGGCTGGGTATTATCGGATTAGGGCGTGGATTTATGCTGACCCTGCCGTCACTTCTTGCCCATCCAGATATCAAGCTGTTTGCGGCCTGCTCGTCGCGAAGTGACGCCCGAAAACGCTTCGAGGATGATTTTGGCGGCATTGCCTATGCCGATTATAATGCGATGCTGGGAAATGCCGATGTTGATGCCGTCTATGTGGCGACACCGCATGAATTGCATATGCAGCANACGCTNGNNGCGCTNGCTGCNGGCAAATGCGTGTTGCTGGAAAAGCCGATGGCNATCTCGGTTGAACAGNCNNCNGCCATCGTTGAAGCAAGCAAGGCCTGCGGCAGGCCCGTCATTGTTGGCCCCAGCCACAGTTTTGATCCCGCCGTTGGAGAGGCGTTGCAGTTGATCAAGACAGGCGATTTTGGCAAGGTAAAGATTGTCCATTCTGCCTATCACACGAATTTTATGTATCGCCCGAGACGCCCGGAAGAGCTTGATACCAAGCGCGGTGGTGGGGTCATTTTTTCGCAAGGCGCACACCAGTTTGACATTGCGCGCATGCTGGCTGGCGGCGTTGGGATCAGCCTTGTTGGTCACTCAGGTGTGTGGGATGCCAATAGGCGGTCCGAAACCGCCTATACCGGTTTAATCCATTTTGCCGGTGGTGCAATTGCGAATCTGACCTATTCTGGCAATGATTTCTATGATTCGGATATCGAACTCGGATCAGTGTCGGAACTGGGGTTCCCAAAAAATATCGATCCAGGTGCATCGCGCCGCATGCTTTCCAAACTGGCTGGAAATGATGAGGCAAATCTGAAGAAGATACGAAGTTATCAGGGTCTTGAGGTCTTTCGCCAATCTCGTGCCCAAACAAGGAATGCTGAGCAGAATGAGCATTTCGGCGTATGGCGTGTCTCGCTTGAACGCGCCGATCTGATGGTGTTCCAAGACCGTATTGAAGTGTATCATGAGAACGGAAAATATATTCACAGCGTCGAGGAACCGGCAGGTGCCACGCGCAGAACGGTTTGTGACGCACTTGTCGCTGCGGTAAAAAAGGACCGCACACCGTTGCAGACAGCTGAATGGGCTATCGGGACAATGGAATGCTGTGAGGCAATGATCGCATCATCGACAGACCAGCAGCCGGTATCCCTGACATTGCAGGCTCCGGTAAACGGACATCCGAACCTAAGGCTCTGATCTCGAATTTCTTATCAAGGACAATCCGCATGAAGCTCTCTCTATCACTAGCTGTTGGCAATTATGACCGGACACGTGCGCTGGTTGATGGGCGCGTGCAGATTGACGGTGTGCATCCGGCCATTATGACTCTATCGCCTGAAGAAATGTTCTTTCGGGCGTTCCGGCACGCTGATTTTGACATAACCGAACTGTCTCTTGCAAGTTACGCGGTGTCGCTGGCAAACGGCTCAAACAGATATCTGGCGCTGCCGATATTCCTGTCACGAGCATTTCGCCATTCATCGATTTATGTCACCCGTGCGTCAGGTATTGAAACGCCTGAACAGATGCGGGGAAAACGCATTGGCATTGCCGAATATCAGCTTACCGCCAATATCTGGGCGCGCGCATTGTTGGAAGATGATTTTGGTGTCAGCCCTTCAGAGATCTCGTGGGTGCGCGGCGGGATGGATTCACCAGTCCGGCCGGAAAAATTGCATCTCGATCTGCCTTCAGACGTGCAGGTGGAGGCGGTGGCAGCGGGAGAAACGCTCAATCAGCTTATGAAGGATGGCAAAATTGACGGCTTTATCGGCCCACGTGCACCCAAATGTTTTTTTGAGGAAGACAGTGTAATCAAACGTTTGTTTGACGCACCCATCGAGATTGGCCTTAATTATTTCAAGCGCACAAACATTTTTCCGATAATGCACGTGTTGGGTGTCAAAAAAGAATTGCTTGAAAAACACCCGTTCTTGTCGCAAGCGCTTATGAAGGCTTTTCAAAGCGCCAAAGATATTGCCGAAGCTGAATTAGCTGATACCTCCGCAACAAAAGTAACCATGCCTTTTGTGGAGGATCATTTAGAACGGATTAAAAATATCATGGGTGCTAACTTTTGGACATACGGACTAGATAAAGCAAACAGACGTGTAATCGAGTCCTTTCTTAAACAACATCACCGGCAGGGTCTCTCTAAAAGATTGTTGGCCGTCGATGAAATGTTTCCAGCAAACTCAATTGAGGAATACAGTTTATAATTCCTAACCGACTATTGCTTATGAATTTTAATTCACAACGTTAAGGCATATGCGTCAGAGAAAATGATAAGCTAGATCAAATTCAATGGTCCGAATATCGATTGGGTTAAATTTGTGGAATGACTTATACAGGGTGACGTATGCCAAACACAAAGTCAGATAAAAGTGTTGGACCTGCCGACTGGACCCTTATCGCAAAACTTTCTGAGTTAAACGCGCAGCGTCCGTTGTTAGCGGTTACGCTCAATGAAAGAAAGTATGTTCTTTTTCAAAATGAAAATGGCGAGTTAGGTTTAATTGGCCGTCATTGCCCTCACAGGGGCGCAGATCTTTTTTATGGTAGACTAGAAGATAACGGGATTAGATGCCCATTTCACGGGTGGCACTTTGATCGTAGCGGACAATGTGTAGAACAACCTGCAGAACCAGAAGGGTCCGAAATGTTCAAAGCAATAAAGGTGCCTATGGTTGAATTGAAGGTTGAAGGTGATAACATTTTCGCATTGGCTCAATAAAGAAGTGGCCTAACATGACGGATTTGGATGGAGGCTAAAAGTGATTCCCAAAGAGCTGAATGAACAGCTGACCGACGTAAGTTCCCACAGTGATGCTGGCAAGGTTTTGAGACAGTACTGGCAGCCAGCTGCTCTTCTTGATGAGTTAGATTCAGACAAATTATTGCCAGTAAATTTGCTTAATGAAAAACTCGTTTTAAAACGTGAAGGAACAGCCTCCTTTACATTAAAGGAACGCGTGACTGGTCTAGAAGATTCACCAATACTTCATCCAAAAATTACCAAAGTTAAAAAGGACGCAGTTTCTTATCCAGTGTTGGAAAAAAATGGTATTTTATTTGCATATTTAGGTGATGGAGAGCCACCAAAATTTCCTAATTTTGACTGTTTTAGAGCTCCTAGCAGCCACTCCTTTGCTTTTAAAGGCCTTTGGGAATGCAATTGGCTTCAGGCCTTGGAAATAGGCATTGATCCAGCTCACGCTAGTTTTCTTCATCGGTTTCTTGAAGATGAAAAACCTGAAGATTCCTATGGAAAGCAGTTTCGGGATAAGTCTGATGGTGCCGATATACCTATGACCAAAATTTTGAGAGAATATCCAAGACCAGAAATTGAAGTCGATGAAACTGATTATGGATTAAAGATTACGGCCCTCAGACACATGGAGGGCGATCTAACGCATGTCCGTGTGACAAATTGTATTTTCCCAGATGCGATATGTATCCCAATGTCCCGTGAGATGACCATAACGCAATGGCATGTCCCTTTGGACAAGAATCATTGCTATTGGTACACTATTTTCACTAGCTTCAATGAGCCGGTAAACAAAGAACTGATGCGTTCCCAAAGGCTTTCAGAGCATAACCTCCCCGAATATTTACCGAAAAAAAATAAAGGTAATAACTACAAATACGATCCCATAGAGCAGAAAAACGTAACTTATACCGGCATGGGTCTAGATATCAACGTGCATGATCAATGGGCTGTTGAAATGATGGGTAGTGTTCAGGATAGAACCCGGGAGCATTTGGGGCGCAGTGACAAAGCAATAGTTCGTTATCGGCGCATGTTTAGAAAAGCAATGGCTTCACTTGGCAAGGGAGACATTGATAATTTGCCAATGCGTAAATTGTCATGCCATGAAATAGTTGGGCCTCTTTCCAATGATGCTATTTCCCCAACATATCAATGGAAAACTAAAAGCCATGAAGCTGATCTAGAGCGGCGAAAATTATGTCCTTGGGACGCTTCGGTTTAAAATGAGTGCTGAGATCATAGAAACATTAAGGAGCGGCAGACTTGCAAATTTGGGCCTGCTAAGCGACGACGATATTCAGTTTGCGGAAGCAACGATAAAGAAAATTGTTAACAATGGTTCTGAAACCATACGTTTAGTTTTTCCAGATCAACATGGTATTTTTCGCGGCAAGACACTGTCTGTTCATCATTTGGTGTCCGTTGCAGCCAATGGTATAGGCTTTCCATCAAGTCTTTTATTGAAAGATACTTCACACAGGACTGTGTTTCCGATCTGGCAAAAGCAAAAGGACGCTCCAGATTATATTTTAGAGGGCGCATTAGACGTGATCGCCTGTCCAGATTTCAGGACTTGTGTTGATTTCAACTGGGCATCGAACTCTACGCTGCTGATTTGTGACCTCTACCAACGGAATGGTGCGAAAATTGATTTCTCCTCACGGCAGATTTTAAAAAATGCAACCACCTCACTTCAGTTAGCCGGTTACAAAGCCCTCTTCGGTCTAGAGGTCGAGTTTCAAATTTTCAGAATAATTGATGATGCGCTGAAACACGACCAAAGCCAAATGCCACCAACTGCTATTAAAACTGAAAACATCACCCAAGGCTGGCAATACTTAACTGAGACAAGGTACGGCGAAGTTGAAGAGATTTTGGAAGAATTGAGGCAAGCCTCTGAAACTATGAATTTAGGACTTATTTCTACGGAAATAGAAATGGGTCCCAGCCAATTTGAATTTACTTTTGGAGTAGATGAAGCCTTAACACAGGCCGACAAATTTTTACTTTTTCGAACAATGGTCAAAGAGATTTGTCGAAGGCGTCAAATGCATGCAACTTTTATGGCGAAGCCCATAATGCCAAATTCAGCGGCAAACGGCTGGCATATTCATCAGTCGATCATTGATTTAAATTCTGGCCTTAACGCTTTTATGGCGTCGACCGATCTAACAGAAACTTCGGTTTCCTCAAATTGGATCGCCGGACTTCTTCACTGTGCAAGAGATTGCTGTCTGTTAACAACGCCAACTGTAAATGGTTATAAACGTTACCAGCCAAATCAATTGGCACCCACAAATGTAAATTGGGGTTATGATAATCGAGGAGTGATGCTCCGGGCGCTAATCTTCGACGGGGACCCAAATTGTCGTGTTGAAAATAGGGTTGCGGAGTCTGCTGCTAATCCGTATTTCGCATTTGCATCACAAATAATGTCTGGCCTTTTTGGTTTAGAAAATACCCTTGTCCTGCAGCCTGCAACGATAAATCCATATGATGTAGAGGCCACCTTATTACCAAGAACGCTTGGGGAAGCCATATCAACGTTCCATAATTCAGCAATAAATCGCCAGTTCTTTGGGGATGATTTTGTAGATTATTTAACAATAATAAAGAAAGCTGAATGGGATCGGTATAATTCACGCGTTTCTCAATGGGAACAAGATGAGTATTTCAATAATTTTTGAGTAGGGAAGTAAAGGAAAGAAGCTTTTGAAGGCGCAATGCTTTGAAGACATTATTGATGGCTATTTTCCCCTAAAAGAATCTCTGAAACAAATGCTCGGTCGTTTTCATTCTTCGGCTGCATGGATAAACTTTAGATTTTCCCCAATGATAAATCAGGGAAACTTAAGGCCTTCAGATCCTGTTCCGCTTCAGGTTGATGGTTTTCGTGCCGGCCTTATAAATGAAGCTTCCATTTTGGTTATATCGACAAAAGGGGACGTGATTCTAACTGGCATTGCTGATTGGTCTTGGCACGGTTCAGACAGAGAAGCTGAACCAGAACTCTCACCTTACCACCGTTTAGCTGAACCTGCTCTGGTCAGAGGTTGCTTGTTAAATGGTGAAACTGAACCTTTACTGGAAAATCTTGAAAATAGTCTGTCAAAGAAAAGAGACGTTGACAGTGAGGCATTATGCTTAGTGTCAAATACCGCAAAAGATCGTATTTCGATAGAGATAAGAGCAGATTTTGGTCGCATAGCAAGGGGCGAAACATTGATATTTACTAATCTAAGCCATCGTAAAGCATTTACAAATCTCCAGCAAAAAAGCTCAAAAATTTTCTCTATTGATACTTGCATCGAGTCGAATTTCTTCGCTGAAAACTTTTTAGAGGTAATGTTACACGACAGATAAATCGACAGGCTCTTGAATGGAGCGTTTATGTCTGGCTTTAAGCTTTAGAATGCTTTCAGATGTCTTCGGCAGTGGTTATACATCAAAATTTTCACTGTGATTGTGACTAAAAAAAGCTTTCCCTTTTTCGTTTGGTTGGTTCTGAGAGTCGGCAACATCATGTCAATTTTCATGGGTATGAATGGCATGACACCATATTACCTGATACCCTTTTTAATCAATTCAAAGCAATTGATATGCGATGGCAGAGTTGGGGAGCAATCATATCATGAGTATTGCAACTGACATTCGCGGCACAGCCGGTGTTATCCTGATGGACCGGGCACCTGTTAACGCAATTAATCACGATATTCGCAAAGGGATTCTCGATGGGCTTGCCGAACTGGCTGGCAATTCGGCACTCGACCGGATCGTGCTGGCGGGTGCTGGTAAAATCTTTGCGGCCGGTGCCGATACGGGTGAATTTAGCAAACCCCCAACTAAACCTTCCTTGCCACAGGTTGTGGCCGCAATTGACACATCTCCCCTTCCGGTGGTGGCAGCGATACGCGGGACCTGTCTTGGCGGCGGTCTAGAACTGGCGCTAGCTTGCAGGTGGCGCATTGCAGATCAGACAGCACAGCTTGGCCTGCCCGAGGTTATTCTTGGTGTTGTGCCGGGATCAGGTGGCACGCAGCGATTGCCACGGCTTGTTGGGATGGAAACGGCGCTGTCGATGATTCCGCAAGGTCGCAATATGAAAGCGGCTGCGGCATATGAGGCCGGATTGATTGATGCACTGGATGATGATCCGCTCGGTGCGGCCTGTACAGCTGATCTTACTGTGGCTTTGGCTCGCCAGCCGATCAGCGCGATGCCGCGGCCTGTTGCGGCGCCCGAGGCCGTGGCGACCGCGCGCAAGACGGCGGCAAAAAGGATGCGTGGCCAGCGCGCCCCCGATGAAGCCGTTTCCTTGGTCGAACAGACTGCAAACACTGAATTCGAAGCTGGCCTGGCTAAGGAACGGGCTTGCTTTCTGGAGCTTCGCTCATCGGTCGAGTGTGCTGCGCTGCGGCACGTATTTTTTGCAGAAAGGTCGGCCCGGCCCCCAACTAGCGTAAAGGTAGCCAACGGGCGACCGCTGGACAGTACGGTTGTTGTCGGCGGCGGCACAATGGGCGCCGGGATTGCCTATGCGCTGATGCAGTCTGGATCGGCTGTCACGCTTGTGGAACGTGATGACGCCGCAGTCGGCGGCGCACGGGCGCGGGTATCCGGGTTGCTGGATTCGGCTGTCACTCGCGGACTTACATCCGCAGACAAGGCCGCTGCTCATCTGGCCAGCATGCGGTTTCAGGCCGGGTATGACGGTTTGCAGGATGCCGGGCTTGCCATCGAGGCCGCCTTTGAGGATATGGCGGTAAAGAAAGCCGTTCTGTGTGCGCTAGACAGCGCCATGCCGGATGCCGTTCTGGCGACTAATACATCCTATCTGGATATCGACAGCATGGCGGGGTGGTTGGCTGACCCGTCACGGCTTGTCGGCCTGCATTTCTTTAGCCCGGCGCATATCATGAAGCTGCTGGAAATTGTTCGTGGCAAGGCCAGCAGCGATGAGGCCTTGGCAACCGGATTTGCGTTGGCAAAACGTCTTGGCAAGTTGCCTGTGATGGTTGGCGTGTGCGACGGCTTTGTGGGCAACCGGATGCTGCAGCGCGTGCGTGAAGCGGCGGAACATCTGTTGCTTGAAGGAGCAGAGTTCCCTCAAATTGACCGGGTCATGACAGAGTTTGGCTATGCGATGGGTTTGTACATGACGCAGGACCTGTCCGGCCTTGATATCGCTTGGGCAAACCGCAAGCGGCAGGCTAATACGCGTGATCCAAACCGGCTATACAGCCGCGTGCAGGACGAGATGTGCGTTGCCGGACGGCTTGGCCGCAAGTCTGGTGCAGGCTGGTATGTTTATAAAGACGGGGCAAAGCCGGCACCCAATCCGGATGTGGTGGCTCTTGTCGAGGCCGAGGCGAACCGCCATGGGATCATCCGTCAGCCGATGGATGATGACGCGGTGTTGAATACGCTGCTGTTGGCTTTGATCAACGAGGCGGCAGGTCTGCTGGCCGAGGGAATTGCTGGCCGGGCAGCAGATGTGGATCTGGTTCTTGTTCATGGGTATGGCTTTCCGCGNTTTCGCGGCGGGCCGCTGTTCCACGCTGACCAGATTGGCATTGNGGCCATCCATGAACAGTTGAAGGANCTGGAAGCGCGTGATCCGGTGGTCTGGAAGGTGGCACCATTGATCGAAAAGCTGGCGGCAGACGGGCAGGGTTTTCTGGATCAGGACGCCTGACAGCGTGGCCAGCAAAGGATCAGGCTTGCGATGTGGTTGCCAGAATGCCGGCACGATGTCCGGCGATCCGCCCCAGNGTGACCGCGGTCAGCAGCCCGTTGCCCGACAGATAGCCNGATACATCAGGNCCNGATACGCCGCGCGCGGCACCGCCCGCAGCCAGCAGATTGCCNAGTGGCTGTCCGTTCCGGTCCAGCACTTCGGCATCAAGATTGATATCCAGTCCACCTTGTGTNTGGAACAGGGCNCCGGTCACCCGGATCGCATGAAGCGGCGTCTGCAGGGGTGGCTTTGTCGTGAAATCGCGTCCGAAGCTGTCGGGGGTCTTGCCTGCCTGGGCACTGGCCACCTGATCCAGCGTGGCCGCAAGTGCGCCAGCATCAAATCCCAGTCGGGTTTCCATGTCAGACGCGCTGGCAGCGCTGATCAGCGCACCGGCATNCTCGGCACCGCAGAAATCGGGNAANTCACGCGCAAGCGCGAGAAGCCTGTCATCAATCAGCACATAGGCGCATTGGTTCGGCTGGCTGTTCACCCGCGGGGCCTGTTCGGAATAACCGTCATGTTCGTTGGAAAAACGNGCCCCGGCCGCGTTTACCAGAATGCCGCCTTCCATCATCAGTGCCCATGAGATCANTGCCCCATGCGGGTGCGCCACCGATCCATGCCCCTGATAGCCCGACATGTCTGCCAGACAGGCACCAAGCGCTTCGCCCCAGATCACGGCCTCTCCCTGATTGCCGTCATGGCCAAAATACAGGGCGTCTGCCATTTCAGGGATATGCTGTCTGACAAGNGNGGCATTGCCNCCATAGCCGTTACAAGCAAGGATCAGACAGCCGCAGCCAACATCCTGACGGCTGCCATCATGAGCCAGCGCACTGACGCCGGTAATACGCCTGTCCTTGTCGGTGAACAATGTATCCACCTGCAAACCTGTTGCGATACCCAGCCCGGCATTTGTCGCTGCACTCAGCAGTGCGGCCTGCAGCGCAGCACCGGTGCGTTCAGGCATGGCATGCATGCGCAGTACCGAATGGCCNGGATAAAGAAAGCCGTCAATCAGAATGAAGGGCAGGCCATGTTTCTCGTGCAGCCAGGTGATGGCGGGCCCGGATTCAGCAGCGACGCGCCCGACAAGCGGGCCATAGGCACTGCCATGCGCCTTTGCCTGAATGTCTGCGGCNAGCANTTCGGGTGTATCNGTTACACCGGCGGCNCGTTGCATGGTGGTGCCNGCAGCCGGNATAAAGCCNGATGACAGCGATGTNGATCCGGACGGGCTGCGATCGCGTTCAAGCACCAGGATCTCGGCATCTTCGCCAACTGCTTCACGTGCGGCCAGCGCCGCTGTCAGNCCGCAGGCCCCNGCGCCAATAATCAGGATATCGACGCTCAGGTCAAAGGAACCATCGCGCTCTGATACGCCGGGCAGTGACTCGCCAGCTGTCATTTTACCAGATTGGGCAGATACAGGGCTACGTCAGGGAAGATNACCATCAGGATTACTACAGCGATAGCGCACAGGATGAACGGAATGCCGGCAAGATAGATTTCAGTCATCTTGGTATCCGGCGGTGCCACACCCTTCATCACGAACAGCAACAGCCCGAAGGGTGGTGTCGTGAAGCTGATTTCAAGCGCCAGCAGCACGATTACCCCAAACCAGATCAGATCGAAACCAAGCTGGCTGGCCAGCGGGAAAAAGATCGGCACGGTCAGCAGCATCATCGAGAGCTGGTCCATGAACATCCCCAGAACCAGCAGGATGGCAAACATGATGAACANCATGCTCAGCGGNGANANATCNAANCTGACAGCCCANTCCAGCAGGCCCGCACTGGCTCCCGAAAAGGCCAGCAAGGCGCTGAAGGTGGCTGATCCNAAAATGATCAGGAATGCCATGACCGTCACGCGCAGCGCACCGGCGACGGAATCAACAAGCACCTTAAAATTGAGCGAACGATAGACCGCACACAGACCAAGGATGCCAAGACATCCGAACGCGGCGGATTCAGACGGGGTGGCAATGCCGAACATGATCAGCATGATCACGCCGATAATGACTGCCAGCATGGGCAGAACATCGCGGGCNAACAGCTTTAGCCGTTCGGANAATGGCGGCAAATCCACATCATAGACAGGGGCTGCCTCCGGATCGATGCGGCACTGAAACCAGATTAGCGCAACATACATGGATGCCAGTATGATCCCCGGCATGATGCCGCCGATCAGCAATTTGCCAATATCCAGCTGCGCCAATGTTCCCAGCAACACGGCCAGGGCTGATGGCGGGATCAGCATGGCAAGTCCGCCAGTGCCCAGAATGGGCCCAATCGACATATGCTTCTTGTACCCGCGCTGCGACATTTCAGGCACCATCAGCGAGCCGAGAAGCGCGGTCGATCCCATCGATGATCCNGACAGNGTGGCNAANGCNGTNCCNCCNGCAACNGTGACATAGGACANNCGNCCCGGCACNNNNCCCATNAGCACTTCNACNGCGCNGAACATGCGNNNGGCCANCCCGCCATAGAANAACAANTCNCCCATCANCAGGAACATCGGNACNGGNATNAGNTTAAAGGTTGTNAGCGANGGNAAGGCGTTATTGANCANNTGCCCNATNCCGCGNGANGCCTGCAANTCCAGNGNNCCNTANCCNCCCATGAAATANATNGCNCCAAGNATNTTNGCNCCNATNAAGGCGATGGCNACNGGNAGGCCAANCAGCATCAGNNCCANNACNGTNCCNAGAAGAAACAANGTGGCTTCGTACCATTCCATGAAAAAATGTCCCCGCGTCTGTGCTGTTATTCATGCATGCCGGCTTCACCGGTATGCAATGTGTCCTTGCCGAAAATGTAGCGCGTAAATTGCATTGCCATCATCGAAAAGCAGATCGGCATCGAGATCATCAGTATCCAGCGCGGCATGTCGAGCGAGCGCATGTCGATTTCGTCGCGCACATAGCTGCGGATGGTCACTTCGGCTGCGTAATAGGCCACGATTGCGCAAATCAGTACGGCGAGCCCGACAACCAGACGTGAAAAGGTCGGGCGGATTTGTTCCGGCACGACGGCAGTAAGCAATTCGATATAGACATGGCCCTTCAGGCGAACCAGCCAGGGCGCGCCAAACATGGTGATGTAGAGAAGGCCATATTCGATAAATGTAAAAATATGGGATGACCCGAACAGAAATACCGATCGGGCAACAACCTGAAAAATGATGGCAAGAAATATCCAGGCCAGATACAGGCCTGCGATCAGTGCCAAAAGATTGGTCCCCCGATCAAGCCAGCGATAAAAAACAGTCATGGCACACTCCCCGCATTGGTCCCGATATCAGTCGGGAAAAGACCGGCCCGCGCTAAGCGGGCCGGTCGGTGACTGAGGATCAGTCTGGTGCGAAAAGCGAACGCAGCTTGGCAACATCACCGCCGCTGCCCTTTTCTTCCATCCGGCCAGTCAGGCGGGCCCAGACAGAATCATAGGCAAGCGCCAGATAGTTGGCAGTGCCAGCATCAGAATGTGACACAAACTTCATGCCACCATCTGCATAGGCCTTCATATAGACAGCTGTATCCGCGGCGCGGTCTGCAGTTGACTTGATCTCCATCTCGATCGCGACATCCTGCAGGACTTTCTTGGCGTCGGCGCTAAGGGCATTCCAGCGGTCAAGGTTCACGATGATGCCAAGGTCTGTCGAATAGAAAGACGGCTGCACCATGTATTTTACGAACTTGTCCCATTTCAGGTCAGTGATACCGATGCTGGTCCATGGCACAGCGTCGATCACGCCTTTTTCAAGCGCACCATAAGCCTCGGTTGATGGCATTGGCGAGGTGGTGGCTTCAAGCGACTTCAGGAAGGCGGTGTAGATCGGGTTGTCACGAATCTTCACGCCACCAAGGTCCAGAACGCCGTCGTTGGAGCGGAATTTTGGCTCTTTCACGGTAAAAATATTGAAACCGACACCGGAATCGACCCAGCCCAGATATTTTACGTTGAAGCGCTTCTGGTGGGCTGCATCAATCATTGCAGTGCCGCCATTCGCGCGGGTTGCCTCGGCGGTGTTCTTTGATCCAACCATGGCATCAATCTCGGGCACTTCGGCACCGTAGAAAGAACCTGGTGTGTGAACCATGTCCACAACGCCGTCACGAACCGCTTTCGGCTGTTCGAACATCTTGATGGCCTCTGGACCA
>PBSX01000049.1 GCA_002726375.1 Marinovum sp. | reverse complement strand
TGAGGCCGCAACCGATGCATATTCGGGATGCGCAAGCCCACCAGCTTGTAGCACAAGCCCAAGCGCAAGCACATCTAGAACGGCAAGCACTGCCAAAAGCGGTAAAAACTTGCGTCCCGGCCAGTGAAATCCACCGCTCCGCAGCACCACAAGCGACATCACTGCAAAGGCAACACAGCGGGTCACCAAGTTCAGCGCCAGCGGATGGCCGGTGTTGACCGCCGGTTGACCGATAATAAAGGTAAAAGCAAAACNGATTGCTGCAAGCAGAGCCCATATCACTGCCCTGCTCTGANCGTTATCGCCCGCACCCGGTGTTTTTTCCGAGAGCACGACGACCAGTGCAACCCCGAAGATTACCACTGCCACTGCAAGCCAATCGCTCAAAGGGGCGGGTACTGAGAAAACCGAGGCCCATGCCATAGAAATAACCGGATAGGCGCCAATNATTGGTGCAACCAAACGCACAGGGCCAATTTCAAACGCCCGATAAAGGCTAAACGAGGCAACCGCAAAGGTCAGACCGGAAAGGACGCAAAGCCCAACCCCNTCAGGGCTGATGGTAAAGCCTGCGTTGGGTAGGATCAGCAAAGCTGCAAGCAGTAAAACCACACTCAGCGCCAGCACCGTGCTCAGCGCCGTTACCGTACCGAGCCGTTGGGACACCTGACGCACTAAAAGATCATGCACCCCCCAGGCCAAAGCCNCCAAGACACCGAAAATTACACTCATTGCGTTGGTTCACCGCTCTGCTTGAACTGACTTTGCAGGGCTACGCTTAGGATCCGGCGGGGTCAACCGTTTCATAATTGCCTTTGACCCGTTCTTTTTTAGGATCAAAATGCGGAAACGGGACAATCTTTGCNCTCAGCCGCAGCTGGTCGCCATCCAGCCGTCCAACCTCAACCTCNGTGCCCATATCGGCATGGGCGATATCAAGGCGGGCCAAGGCAATAACTTTCCCGAGAACCGGCGATTTAAGCGCGGATGTCACTTCGCCAATTTGCGGCTTGCCAATATGCACGCAATCGCCGGGTGTGGGCACCACACCGCCGCTAAGCTCAAGCCCCACAAGTTTCTTTTGNGGATGTGCTTTGCGCCGCTCAAGCGCAGCGCGGCCGATAAAATCATCCGTTTTGCTTTTTAAAGGTACAGCAAAGCCAATACCGGCTTCCATCGGGTCAGTTTGATCATCAAATTCCGATCCGGCAAAAATTAATCCGGCCTCAATGCGCACCATATCCAGCGCCCCTANACCAAGAGGNACCATTNCATGTGGCACGCCGGCTTGCCAAATGGCNTCAAAAATCTGTGTGGNATCTTTGGGNTGGCAAAACACTTCATAGCCCAGCTCGCCGGAATAGCCCGTGCGGCTGACCACCACAGAGGGNCCATGNAAATCGCCNAGCCGCCCGACCGTAAGGCGGAACCAAGGNAGTTCCNCNACCGTTGGCTGATGCGGCGGCGTCCAGATNATGTCTTTTAGGATATCNCGCGACTTCGGGCCCTGCACNGCGACGTTGCAATGATGATCGGTTGAGCTNCGCACCCAGACATTCATGCCGCGCTCTTGCGCTTGTTTGCGCAGCCACAGACCGGACTGGTCATTGCCGCCGATCCAGCGGAAATTGGTCTCGCCCAAACGAAACACAGTGCCGTCGTCAATCATGCCGCCGTGTTCATAACACATGGCCGTATAAGAAATGCCGCCGACCGGGATTTTTTTGACATCGCGGGTTACACACAGCTGCATCAGCGCCTCGGCATCTGGCCCGGTGACCTCATATTTGCGCAGCGGCGACAGATCCATAATTACTGCCCGCTCGCGCGCGGCCCAGTATTCGGCGATGCTGCCATGGTTGGTCATATCTTGGGGCAACCAGTAGCCTGCATATTCGACAAAATTGCGCGTGTGCCGCGCAAAACAGTCATGAAAGCCGGTTTTTTTCGTTTCTTCCATATCAGCCCCCGGGGTTTTGCGCCATCCAATTGAGCGCTTGAAATCTTCGGATTTCTTGTAGGTACGAACCTGAATATCGGTCGGGTTCCAGCCGTTTGCAGGATCAATATCACAGGGGCAAGCNGTTGAAATACAAACTAAATCCGTCAATGCCCTGAGCAAGACATAATCCCCCGGACGCGAATACGGCTCATCCATAGAGATCGCGTGCGTGTCATCCAAAATCGTATTGAAAAAGAAGTTGATCGCTGGCCAGCCGACCCGNGGGCGAATNTCATAAGCCGCCAATTCTCGGGTGATGTTATCGGAACAATTCACATGCCCCGGATAGCCCAGATCTTCATAATAACGCGCCGTACAGGCCAGCCCAAAGGTGTCGTGGCGGCTCACAGTATCTTGTACAATTTCCACCAGCGGCTCTTGATCCACAGAAAAATATTTCGCGTGCAATCCGGGGCTAGGATAGAGCGATCCCATTAATGAACGGGTGGTGGTCGGGTCGATATCACGCTCNAGCCCCCGGTCCAGCGCGCGCCGAGAAAAGGCCTGAAAATCACTGCATTCACGGCCCTGAATATCCACGACCTGAATAAACTCACCAGCTTTGACCTCATAGGGCTTTGCCTCACCGGGCTGAATATTAATATCCACCAAAGGGTCTGCCAGAGGGTCGGGCATCATCGCTGCCCCTTTGCGCAAAATCGGCGTAAGCCGTTTGATGAATAGCACGATCTCTGATGGGGCCCATTGGGTATGGGCGTCCATAGCGCCGCCCGCGGCGCAGACGATCAAAAGCCCGTCATTTGCGGCGGTAAAGCTGGCCGTTTCGCCCGGTCGCGAGCCTTCTTCAAAAACCAGCGTGCCATCTGCCTGCGCCAAATCAAAACCAGCCTTGTCAAGTGCCTGGACAACCTGACGCCCCGAGGCATGTTGCAAAAGGGATGCTTTCAACCCCTCGGGGGAGCGTCCCCCTTTGGCACCGATCATTGCCGCATCCGAACGCCGGTCCGGCGAAAAGAATACCATCTCTGCGGGTTGCAATCCCTCGACATCCTGGAGCGTTATTTCGTCACCCGCAAAAATCGGTACTGCGCGACTTCCGCCGCCCGGAACTGGGTGACGTTCAACCCCTGCCGGCAGCACCGGAAGCCCCGGTGTAATTACCCCCGAAATTGATTTTGGCCTAGGAAATACCGTTTGCTCGTTCATCACTTCCCCCTTATCCCAGACCTAGGGCTTTTTTGCGTGTTTGCGACCATTTCATGATGATCATATCAAAGGTCAAAGCCATGAAAGAGACGTTTAAACCAAGCACAAAGTTCTTGCCTAGATCAGTGCCAGCCAAGGTGCGTTGCAGTTCTTGACCNACATCAATGGTGCCGATGAACGCTGCGATCATAGTCATGAAAAAGGCAAACATTAACGCCTGATTAAAGCCAACCGCCATCGTCGGCAAAGCCAGTGGAAATTGCACTTTCCACAGTTTTTGGCTGCGCGTGGCACCGGACATATCGGCGCTTTCGGTCATTTCAGGCGGCACATTGCGCAGCCCTTCAATGGTGTAGCGGATCAACGGCACCATGGCGAAAATCATGATCGCAAAAATCACCGCGATATCGGTGATACCAAACAGCATGATCGCGGGGATAAGATAGACAAAGCTTGGAAAGGTCTGTGCAGAATCCGACACCAGCAGCAGGAACACATCGCGCAGCATTTGTCCTGCATAGCGCCACATGATGTAAAAACTTGCCGCGAACAAGAGCCAGAAAGCCGCGCGGTATACCCATATCTGGGGCTCATCCCCGAACAGCCCCCATGTCCATAGGATATAGCGTGACACACCGGCCGCAATGAGCGACATAAAAGCTATGAAGGAGCGCCGGAACAACAGGCTGATCACGCCGATGACCACCGTTGAATTCAATCCATTGGACCAGTTAATCCGCTGTGCAGGTGGTCCAGCCCCCCAAACCGCCAAAGGAATACCGATCACAAGAGCCACCGCCGTTGAGGAAAGNGCGTAATAGATGGTTATCACCGAACGGTCCCACCATCCGCTCAGCGCAACCCAAGTAAAAAAAGCGAAAGCATAAAGCGCCTGCCGCGGCCCTGCCACCCGCCATGCAAAAAGGATAATCCCNATTATAAAAGCCGGTGTGGGGATCGACAGTAAAAAGTTTCGAAACGGTATCAGGATGAAAATATTCATAAAGTAGCGAATGGAATAGGTGGCCGCTTTAAGATATTCATTGGTCAAAACCGTGTGCTTGATGAAATTATCCAGCTCTTTACCCTGACTGAAATGCTGCTTNCGGCCCACNGTTGAGGCAAGTTCCCAAACTTGCGCNATCATCACACAGCCAATGAAAGCCGCAGCGCCAATGACAACATATTTATGGCGTACAAACCAATTGGTGCCCTTTTCGAAATGCACTGGCTGTTTGGCCACCCACGCTTTGGACAAACGATCAAGTGTGATGGCCAATAAAACAATCGTGATTCCAATTTCGAAACTGCGGCCAATTTTAAAACTGCCCATCATGGCCAGCAATTTTGCACCCAGACCCGGCATCCCNATNAAAGAGGTCAGAACCACCATCGCCAGACANAGCATAATCACCTGATTAACACCCACCANAATTTCGGTGCGCGCCGAGGGAATATAGACATAGCGCAACATCTGCCAGCGCGAGCATCCGGACATATGGCCGGCCTCAATGACTTCTGGGCTGACCTTTTTTAGCCCTAGCGTGGTCATCAAAATCATGGGCGGAATGGCATAAACCGTGGTTGCAACCGCGCCTGCTGTAGGACCTACTTTGAAAAAGATAACCGCTGGCAACAGATAGGTGAAAAACGGTAGGGTTTGCAAAACCGATAGGATCGGCTGCAAGGTTTGATCCACCGCCTTGTTTTTCCAAGCCGCGATGCCGAGCAGCAAGCCAATGGTAAAAGCCAAAGGCGCAGCAACCACCAGCACAGACATGGTTTCCATCGCCAGTTTCCACTGGCCGATCAGAGCGGTCCAGACAAACGTACCAAGCGCCAAGAACGCAAGNCGCCAACCGCCCAAGTAATATCCAACGATCCCTGCAACAGCAGCAATTGCCGTCCACGGGACGGGCCCGATATTGGGCCAGCGCCGTTTGCCAAACAAAAGATTGGCAGTGACATCAAGCACCCATTGCAGCCCTTCGGTCAGAAAACGCGTGGCATAGATAAGTCCCAGATCTTCCTTGATAAAATTAAACGTTGTATCAAGGATAAGTTCGAGCGGCGGCAATAAAAACTCTGGCACNCGATGCAGCCATGCAGGCAAAAAGCCACCCCATTGCGCGAGCGTTAGCACGATCGCAACAGCAAAAAGCACACGGATTTGCGTTTGATGCACCCCGTTGAACGCACCCGCCTCAGTTATATCAGCCTGCGCTGCCATTAGGCGCTGCCCAAAAGGATATCAAGCGCGGATTGGCGGTTCATTGCCCCGATGGGCTTGCCATCTTCGTGCACCGGGATCATGTCGCGTTGATCATCCACAAGCTTGCGCGCAAGCTCTTGAATGGTTGCTTTGCCGTCCACCGGCTCTCCGTCAGCCGACGCGCCCGCATCAACCAATACGCGCGCGCGNACCACGCGGGCTTTGTCAATTTCTTCGGTAAATTTGCGCACATATTCAGTTGCCGGATCGAGCACAATTCGGTCGGGAGTATCGCATTGCTCAACCGCGCCATCCTTCATAATAGCGATGCGGTCAGCTAGGCGCAGGGCTTCGTCAAAGTCATGGGTGATAAAGACAATCGTTTTATCAAGCATCCCCTGCAGCCGCAGAAATTCATCCTGCATTTCGCGCCGGATCAGCGGATCAAGCGCCGAGAACGGCTCATCCAAAAACCAAATNTCCGGCTCNATGGCCANNGATCTGGCGATCCCTACGCGCTGTTGCTGTCCGCCGGAAAGTTCACGCGGGAAATATTCTTCGCGGCCCTCAAGGCCAACGAGTTTGACAACTTCTAATGCACGCTCACGGCGNGTATGTTTATCTTGCCCGCGCATTTCCAAAGGAAAGGCCACATTTTCAAGCACCGTGCGATGCGGTAAAAGCCCGAAGGATTGGAAAACCATTCCCATTTTGCGGCGTCTGAGATCGATAAGCTCTTTCTCGGACAGCTCCATAATGTTCTGGCCTTCGACAATAATCTCGCCGCCAGTGATTTCATGGAGCCGTGAAAAGCAGCGCACCAAGGTTGATTTTCCCGATCCGGAAAGCCCCATGATGACAAGTATTTCGCCGTGGTGTACTTNGATCGACACATCGCGCACCCCAGCAATATAACCATCGGCCTTTATCTCATCAAAGGTTTTCCCGGGTGCTGATTTTGCGAGATATTTTTCAGGTTCTGCCCCAAAAAGTTTCCATACATTTTTGGCAGATATCGCGAGTGAGTTACTGTTCATAATGTTCACTTAGTTGTTCCCCTTCCAGCAACTTGCCGGAAGGGGCAAAGCTATCAAATAGCATTTATAGGTGAAGGCTGTTTTAGTTCAGCCAGGACTGCCAAACACTCTCGTTTCCTTCCAGCCAAGCTTCTGCAGCTTCTTCCGGCTCCATCTCGTCAATATCAACGAACTTTGCCATCTCAGCAATCTGAGGATTGGTGAAAGAGATTTTTGTCAGCACATCATACGCAGCTGGCCATTTGTCTTTCATGCCATCCCATGCAGCTTTTTTCAGATATCCATTGGCTGGATTACCGCAGTCGTAAAGCTCATCTGGGTTTGGTCCGACAGATGGGTCTGTATCACAGCCATCTACCCAAACTGGAAACTCAACAAATTCACCAGGCCAGACGGCTTCGGCAAAGTTTGGTGTCCAGTTAAAGACCACAACGGGTTTCTTGTCAGCTTCTGCAGCTCCGATTTCGGCCCAAAGCGCTGCGGCAGAACCCGCGTTTACAACCTGAAAGTTCATACCCAAAGCTGCAACACGCTCTTGACCGTGCTTCAACCAGTCAACAGGACCATCAAGATAACGGCCTTTGCTGCCGGTTTCGGCGGTTGCAAAGATATCTGCGCAATCGTTCAATGCTTCCCAGCTTGGCAATCCCGGGCAGGCATCCTTTGTCCACATAGGGTACCACCAGTCTTCGCGGGTGACAGCGTCGTGGTCACCGGCATCATGCAGTCCGCCTTTTTCCAAAGCTGCGCGGAATGACGCGCCAAAGGCGCCTTCCCATACTTCCAGCTCTAAGGTGACATCACCAAGCCGAACTGATTCATAAACGGCCTGACTATCGGTTGTAACGAACTCAACGTTATTGCCCATGCTTTCAAAAATTTGGCCTACAACGTGGCTCATGACGATCTGCGATGACCAGTTATGGATCGGAATAACGATCGGATCGGAACTGTCGGCAGCTGCCACCGACGTTGAACACGCAGCACTTACCGCAACAGCTAAAGAAATTGTCCTTAGTTTCATGTGTTTTCCCCTGTTTAGAATATCATTGGCTTGAACAAGCGCCAAGCATACGGACGATAATTGCAAATTTNCTGGGGTTCTCAACGTAGAGATTTGTGAGGCTAAGGCGATAAAAATTAGTGGCAAAGACACAAATCTGTGCTTGAATAAGGCAAAGGTACCTCACAAGCCAATTCTCACTCAGAGAGTAAGCGAATAAAAATGAGTAAAAACAATTCACTGCCACCACTAGATTATCTTCTAGCCTTCGAGGCAACGGTGGAATCCGGTAGTTTTTCGGNCGCATCTAAGGCTCTAAATATTAGCGAAACGGCCATTAGTCGCAAAGTTAAACTGCTGGAACATCATTATAAGTTAAATTTGTTTATCCGCGGTCACCGTTCCATCCAAATTAGCCCCCATGGTCAGCAGCTATTTGATGAAATATCGCCTGTTCTTGGGCAATTACGGTCAATTTCAGAGAATCGGTTTAAAGACGCCAAGGCCGAGGCCATTACGCTTGCAGCCACCAATTCCGTCGCGGGGCTGTGGCTGATGCCGCGTTTGCCGCTGTTCAATGCGGACAATCAAGAGCTGCGGATCAAACTTGTCTCATCCGACAGTGATGAGGAATGTCTGGCCGAAGACATTCACTTAAGCATCTTGCGCGGTGATGGGCATTGGCCAGGATATTCGGCGCAGCTTTTGTTCGGGGAAACTATTTTTCCCGTCTGCTCACCCGATTACTTAGAAAAACATCCCGAAATAGCCGACTTATCAGCGATGGCGCAACATTCTCTTATCGGGGTGGCCAGCACCCATACCGAATGGATGACTTGGCANACATGGCTGTCGCGCAATGAACTTTATGTCCCAAAACTCGATCAAACCGTGCTGTTTAACACCTACCCTCTGTCTATCCATGCCGCCGTGAACGGGCTGGGCATTGCGCTTGGATGGGGCCATTTGCTTGATCATCTGGTGGATCAAGGCAAGCTGGTGCGACCGCTTGGTGATATTTCGGTGCGCACCGAATATGGTTATTATCTGATTAAACCGGAAAAATCATCAAGCTTTTCGCAGCGCGATGTGGTCGAACAATGGCTTTTAGAGCTATCCGCATCGCGGCGGCGCTATGAACCTTTGGATNTAGANNGATTGATGGNTTNTCATCACATTATGTNACAACACCAACANACCGNTTTNTATCTAAGTANANNANCTTGCNATNGGCTAAAATCNCCANNTNTCCGTTTTCGATCCTAAGTCACCGGGCCATAGCACTGGGTGTATAACCTTTATTTACCGCTAAGAAGGCGGAGGTGGTGCAAGCGCAAAATAATTTGCGCTTGCTNAACTTGATTATTTTGGTGCCAGNTGGGCCATAAGGCCTGCAATATCTTCGACATGCCAAAATTCGGTAAGTTTACCATCTTTTGCTTTCCAAATCTCGATACCGGCAATCGCAAAGGCGGCGGCGGGATCTTGGGATGGAATGCCAAAAAGCGTATTGCTATTGGTGCCTTCATATGACCAAACAACGATTGCTGTATCATCCCCTGAGGGCAAAATCATTTCAATATTATGCACTGAATCCGGCGCGCCATCGGCAAGTAACTGATACAGCAGACCAACGGGCGCATCGGCCGGAATGGCCGGGTTTGGATGATGATCCACGAACCCTTCAGCGTAAAATTTTGCCAACGCAGAAAGATCAAAAGGCCGCGTATCAGCCACTTCATAAAATTGTTCCATCAAAGTAACGGCTTCATTCGCTGAGGCAGTTTGAGCAGNCCCAACTGTCAAAGCGGTCGCAGCAGCGGCAATGAGTGTCTTTTTCATATCTATATCTCCAATATTAGCATTTGTGTTATATCGAACAATTTGGTATCTAAACGTTATCCACATACCTATCAAGTAGGCACTATTTTAGCATGTGGTATACAAAAGGGTACTTAAATGCCAGAACCGCAGATCACCGAAAAACCCGATGGTTATTTTACCTGTCCCGTNCGGCGCACGATGAGCATCGTAGGCGGCAAATGGCGCTTATTGATCATCAATTCATTATTGGACGGCCCGTTGCGGTTCAACGAACTTAAGCGCCAAACAGGAAAAGTGTCTCAACGTCTGCTGACCGCGCAGCTTCGGGCGCTAGAAGAAGAAGGGCTTGTGTCACGCAAAATCCTGAACGTGATGCCACCGCATGTTGAATACGCGCTTACAGAAAAAGGCATGGGNATCAAAACTGTTATCGANGCAATGTATGCTTGGGGCGAAAAAGAACTTCAAGCTGACCATCCGCGCGATACAATTCAATAAACATATGTTGCGTTCTTTGTCTGCCCGCCAAATGCAAATAGGAATGATCCAAGCGGCAATGGCTGCGTCAACAAAGAGNATTTATCCTAAGCCCTGAATCAGGGCGGGGTTTGCCGGTAAAGTTTGCGGCTTGATCTTTTGCATGAAATTTGCAAATTTTCATCTCAGGAAACAAAATCTCTGCGCTTTCCTGTCCCATTGGGCGGCGCCTGCCCTAAAAGGGGAAAAATATGCCAAACACCCCTTTGAACCAAGATCCGCACCGTCTGCGCCAGCACCATGAATTGGACCTTGAAGCGGCCATTGGCCGAGAAGTGCGTTTGCATCGGCGACAAAAAAATATCACGGTGGCCAAGCTGGCCGAACTGACCGGCTTGTCGACCGGGATGCTGTCCAAAATTGAAAACGGCAATACCTCGCCTTCTCTGACCACGCTGCGCAGCCTTGCCCAGGCGCTGTCTGTGCCGCTCACGTCCTTTTTTCGCGGTTTTGAAGAGACCCGCGATTGCATCCACACCAAATCCAGTGCTGGGGTGGAAATGGAGCGCGCCGGAACCCGCGCCGGACATCAGTATAATCTGCTTGGTCATATCGGATCGAACGCCAGCGGTGTGATTGTTGAGCCTTATCTGATCACATTGACCGAAGCCTCGGATGTGTTTCCCACGTTTCAGCATGGCGGTATCGAGACAATTTATATGCTCGAGGGCGAAATAGGCTACCGGCACGGGGAAAAAATCTATCACCTTAGCCCGGGTGATACATTATTTTTTGATGCCGACGCGCCTCATGGGCCAGAGGTTTTCACCCANCTACCANCAAAGTTTTTATCGGTGATCTCGTATCCACAAAACACTTAGCCGCCCAAAGCTTACAANCGATCAGTTTGAAAACTTGATATTCTTTGCATGCGGATAGCGGCCATCAGGCCACATCTGACGCGGATATGCGTAGTCTTTGATTTCGATCACCGCCGCGACTTGCGGTAATTTCTGTTTCAAAGCGGCGCGGGTTTTGACCCGCAGCTCATCATGCGCCACATCGATTGCCGAGCCTAAATAGGCGGCCGTTGCCAGATANAAAAACTCGACCACCTTGCAGCTATCATCACAGGTCCAGTCATTATAATCGTAAAGCCGCTTGCTCTCTGCCTCTTGCCAAGCGGCATAAAGCGCACTGCCCTTGGCGCGGCGATCGCTAAAAAGCTGCGGCGCCAAAGGGATCCAGCCTGCGTTGACGATGAGGTGATGAATTTCTTCCTGCGATGCATCGCGTTCATCGCGGCGCGCCGGCGCGGTTTCATCTGCGGCGAGGTCTTGGCCGATGCGCTCATCAAGACGGTCCATGATTTTATCAATCNCGCGCCCCCGAAACCCGCGCGCCGACATCACCAACACCGGCCTGTTATCGCGCAGCTTGGCCAGCAGCCGTGGTTCATCCACGCGGCCATTTTGATCATTGTCCAGCCATTGCGCCGCAACCTGCGCAGCATGCGAAAGCTTGTCATCGGGCACGGATTTTGTGCCGCAAATTGTCACCGCATCAAACACCACGGCAGATTTGACAAAAAAATCNGCCGGNCATTCNGGGCGTGGATTTTGNGCNGNCGAAAACTCTCCGGCCAGTGCTGGCAGGGCAAAAATGGCTCCTATGCAATAAAGCCGCAAAACCGACGCAATACCGACATGTGATTTTCGCATTTTTTGACCTCGCAGCGGGGGGGTGCAGCCGCGTGTTTGCGCTGCATTTTTGCTGTGCTATTTTGGGCAGCCCCTGATCAAATTATGCATAAAACAAGCCCGCTGTCACATGAAAACATGACAGCCAGAAAAGATTAAAACAGTTCAAAGTTTAGGGTGTTGCAGTGGATTTTTCCCAGTCCGGTTCAAAGCCCAAGACGATTGTTTCGGCCGAAAGGCCTCTATTAAACAATCGGTTATGGGCCATTGTCGCCTGATGTAGAGCGTTTTGCTGGGCCATCGGCATAACCGCGCATTCAAGATCAAACCGCTGCGCGTAGGCTTCAAACACTAACCGGCAGCTCTGCGCCTCCATCAACTGAGCAGCCCCGCCGGACCCGGGGGGAAATGTCGCCGTTAAAACATCCGAGAACTGACGGAACTTTTGGTAGTAGGTGGCAGAGAAAAACTGAATAGCCTGACTACGCGCCTGCGCCGGATCATTGGTTTTGCGCGCCATATGCAACATTTCTGGTGTTAGCGAATAGGTCGGCAGTTTGTTCAAAATAGTAATCAAAGCCCCTAGAGAGGCATCCTGCCCTGCGAGGTGGACCTCAGGCATAATCGCTGCATCAGGTCGGCCCTGATTGTCCCGCATCATCATCTGCCGTGTATGACATTGCCATTTGATAAATTTGTCCTTCACTGGGTGATTTACATAGGTTTGGCCAAAAATTGATGCGACTGAACTCATGCTATACCCCGTTCTTTTACAGTGGTAATCTTATAATTCCGATCATGGCTAAGGCTTGGAATTCGCCCACGGGCCTCGGCCACTTCATCTAAATCTATCGTGGCAAAGACAACACCAGGTGTATCCCCGCCATCTGCAATGATCTCTCCCCATGGATTAATCACCAAGCTATGGCCATAGCTGGCGCCTCCACCGGCGATCTCACCGATTGCGCAGGCCGATATCATAAAGCATCCATTTTCAATCGCCCGTGCGCGGTTTAAAATATGCCAATGGGCTTCGCCCGTTTTCTTTGTAAAGGCTGCCGGTGTGCATAAAACTTCCGCACCAGCCTGCGCTAAATCTCTGTAAAGTTTCGGAAACCTTAGATCATAACAAATTGTATGACCAAGCTGGGCATAAGGGGTTTGAACCAAGCTCATCGCATTTCCAGCTGTCACGCGGGTGCTTTCGCGGTACACTTCGGTTGGTGAAATCTGCACATCAAAAAGGTGGATTTTATCATAGTGGCTGTGAATATTACCCTGCTGATCCAAGATATACCCGCGGTTTAGGATTTTCCCATCATGGCCAGAAACCGCAATGGATCCGATCATAATCCAGACATTGTGTTGCGCAGCAAAATCGCGAAACGCCGCTAGAAAGGGATGGTCTGCCTCTGTCGCATGTGGCGGGGTAAGCGCAGAGCCCTCACTTTTCAAACCGCCGCAATATTCCGGCAGAAATAAAAACTCCGCGCCCGCTCTAACCGCCTGCTCGGCAAGCGGCGTCGCTTCATCTATGGCCTGACCGATGGAGGGCATCGGCCGGGTTTGCAGGCAAGCGATTGAAAGCGGGCGCGGCATTTACTTTAAAACTTCATATAAGCTTTTCTCAGATCCGATAATGGATGACGATCAGACATTTGAAATTTAATCAAAAGCTCACGCGCAATCATATCACGATCTTGTTGGTTATCAGGCAGTTCGATTGAATCGGGGATGCGAACCCAGCCATTGTTGTTGCGGTCAAAAACCGCTGGCGCGCCCTCTTCATAGCCCATGTGGACATCTTCGAGCCAGTTTAAATCATCCCATCCCATAACTTCCATGTATTTCGAAAGAAACGGCGTGACACGACCATAGTCAGGCACCAAGTTCACATCGTAACGATATCCGATATGTTGTCCAATTTCTTTCTCCCGCTCTGAGACAAGACCATCTGCGTCATTCAAAAACTGATTAACGTCGACGATCTCAGAGCCGCGGTACTGTGTTCCAGCCATAATTCAAGCCCTCCTTACAGGTGATGATAATCTTCGACGCCAACCGTATGGTTGGTACCGGCCAATGGAACACCAGCCATGGCCGAAGCTTCCATAGTGAGCGCTGCAAGATCTTCTGGCTCAAGGCTGTGAAGATGGGTCTTGCCACATGCCCGCGCAAAAAGCTGCGCTTCAATGGTTAATGTATGCAAGAAGTTATAGACACGCTCGGCAGCTTCATCCGGGTCTAGACGCGCGCGAAGAACTGGGTCTTGTGTTGCAACGCCCACCGGGCAGCGCCCTGTGTGACAGTTGTAGCAATATCCGGGCTCTGCGCCGACCTCTTCTGGATAGTTCGCTTCAGGAATATCCTTGTTGCAGTTCAACGCCATCATGGCCGAATGTCCGATCGCAATGGCGTCTGCGCCAAGCGCAATGGCTTTTGCCACATCCGCGCCGTTGCGAATACCGCCCGCATAGATCAATGTGATCTGACCCCTTTTGCCAAGATCATCAATCGCTTTGCGTGCTTGACGGATCGCCGCGATGCCCGGAATGCCGGTATCTTCTGTTGCAAGGTGGGGGCCGGCTCCTGTGCCGCCTTCCATACCGTCGATATAGATCGAGTCTGGATCACATTTCACCGCCATCCGCACATCGTCATAAACCCGCGCCGCGCCCAGCTTAAGCTGAATTGGAATTTGCCAGTCGGTCGCTTCCCGAATTTCCTGAATTTTAAGCGCCAGATCATCTGGACCCAGCCAATCAGGGTGACGGGCCGGTGAACGTTGGTCGATACCAGCGGGAAGTGAGCGCATTTCAGCAACCTGATCAGTTACTTTTTGGCCCATAAGGTGGCCGCCTAGACCAACTTTACAGCCCTGACCGATAAAGAACTCAACACCATCCGCCAAGACCAAGTGGTTTGGGTTAAACCCATAGCGTGATTGGATACACTGATAGAACCACTTCGAGCTATAGCGGCGCTCATCCGGGATCATACCACCTTCACCTGAACAGGTTGCTGTTCCAGCCATGGTTGCGCCCCGTGCGAGTGCTGTTTTGGCCTCGTAACTCAGAGCGCCAAAGCTCATGCCGGTGATATAAACCGGAATGTCCAGTTCAATCGGGCGTTTGGCACGCGGGCCGATGACCGTACGGGTTTCGCATTTTTCGCGATAGCCTTCGATCACAAAACGCGTCAGCGTTCCGGGCATAAATGTAAGATCATCCCAATGGGGGATTTTCTTAAACAATGAAAATCCACGCATCCGGTAGCGGCCAAGCTCAGATTTGATATGGATGTCATCCATAACGCGTGGTGGGAAGATGAAGCTATCACCGATGCGGTTTACATCGCGATCAAGCTGTTTTTTGGTGGGCATATCGCCGTCAGCCATAGGTCAGTTCCTTTCCGGTGACTTAAAGAATGAGTTTCTTTTCAGAGGGTTCAAGATTGTCGTAGTTCCACAGCTGTTTTCCAGCGACAACCTTTGTGAAGTGGTCAACACCGTTGTCTGGCATTAAACCGTATTGCTTTAGCTTGCGGGTAAGCCAGGCTTTGTCCATATCTGTCAATTCAGCCTCAACCGCATCAACACCGCAGGACTTAATGTCACCTCCCACATAGATGGTTCCATCATACATGGAGTCGCCAAGGTTTTTGCCTGCGTTACCACAGACAACCATGCGTCCCCGCTGCATCATGAACCCAGACAGCGCGCCAGTGTCACCACCAACAATAATTGTGCCACCTTTCATGTCGATGCCCGTACGCGAACCGACAGAGCCGCGACACACAAGATCGCCGCCACGAATAGCTGCGCCAAAGGTTGACCCTGCGTTCTTTTCTATCATCACGGTTCCGGACATCATGTTTTCACCACATGACCAGCCAACGCGGCCATTGATGCGAACATTGGGGCCATCGATTAGGCCCACACCAAAGTAGCCGGTAGAGCCTTCAATGATCAGGTTGAGTTTACTGAGTATTCCAACCCCAAGCGAGTGCTTGCCGCGGGGGTTTTGCAGCACAATGGTTCCGTATCCTTCCGCCATCAGCTCGCGGATACGTCCGTTGACTTCGGTCGTGGTCATATCCACAGTATCAATTTCAGTGCGTTTGTTGAAATCCACTTCGGGCGCCCACGGGTATGTGAACCGCTCTTCTGCTTCGGGATCAAATTCGATATGCAGCGTCTTTCCTGTCAGCTGCTCGGTGCGCATTCCAAGCGCGGTAACGCGCTCTTCCTGGCTCATTTTCTTTAGCTCAGCATCGCTTAGGCTTGCCATACTCGAACCTCCTCATCATACGGGTCATAAGTGTCTATTTCTTGTGGAAGTATCGCGCGGATCGCCACCTCTTCTGAGGCCATCGCGATCAGATCGTCACTTTCATACAGCACAAGCGGCTTGGCAGCCATTGTGTCTTTTGCCATTCCAAGTTGGTCTTTGGTGGCCACAAGATAGGTGAACACTCCGTCGATTTCTTCGATGGAATTGCGCAGCGACTGTTCTAATGTAATGCCATTGGCCAAGTTGTGCGCTGTATAAACCGCCAGCAACTCACTGTCGCAATTTGACATAAAGCGGTGGCCCTTGCGTTCCATTTCGCGGCGCATAATCCAGTAGTTTGTGATCTGGCCATTGTGAACAACACTCACATCATTATACGGAAACGCCCAATAAGGGTGCGCAGAGCGGATATCCACATCGGATTCTGTTGCCATGCGGGTGTGGCCGATGCTGTGCGTACCCTCAAAGTTTTCCAAACCGTAGAGTCCGGCTACGTCAGCGGCATCACCCAAGTCTTTAATCAACTCAAGCCCGTTGCCCATAGACAGAATTTCAACACCATCAGTTTCCTCGATGTGTTCTGCCATTGCCGCGGTATCACCTTCATGGCTGAGCACAAAGCGCAGCGCATATTCAGTGACGCTTTCTTTGCTTTTCACAGCCGCGCCATGCTCTGCCAAAATCTCTTCCACAGCAGCAATGCGATCTACGATCACCTGATGGATGCCGCGGCCTTTGTGCATATCTTCAGCTTCGGCCACTTTGAGGCGCATAATATAATCGCCTTCGGTTGGCTTTCCATAGACCGCGTAGCCAGTCGAATCCGGGCCCCGGTGCTTTAGGGCCTGTAACATCGCGGTCATTTCCCCCCCGACGTTAGAGCTTTTGCCCTTGTGTATCAGTCCTGCGATTCCACACATTTTTAGAAACGCCTCCTTTTTATTGCGTGTTAATGGCGGCGGGCAAACCCGCCCGCCAGATGTGTTTTCAGGCGTGCTTTACGGTAAGCATTCCATGTAGGTATCGTTATCCCAGTCCGTGACTGTAGACATAAAGCGTGCGTATTCATCGTATTTATACTCGTGGAACAAGCGATACATTTCACCCGGCATACCGCGCTTTACAACTTCGCTATTTTCAAGATGCACAAGCGCTTCACCCAGCGACATAGGCAGCTTTTTAACTTGCTTGCCCTCTTTGATCGCCTCATAGATGTTGCGCTCTTCTGGTGCGCCCGGATCAAGCTTGTTGGTGATCCCATCATCCATTGCAGCCAAGAGGGTTGAGCCCATCAAATATGGGTTCACCATCGAGTCCACAGAGCGGTACTCAAACCGTCCGGGTGCAGAAACGCGCAGACCTGTTGTGCGGTTTTGGAAACCCCAATCCGCAAACACAGGGGCCCAAAAGCCGGTGTCCCAAAGCCGGCGATACGAGTTTACGGTCGAGCATCCGATAGCCGTCAGAGCCTGCAAGTGATGTACAACGCCACCGATGGCCTCTAGGCCTTCTTGACCGGGCATTTGCGGATCATCATCATCCGGCATAAAGGTGTTTTCACCGCCGCGGACGTACATATAGTTATCCGACATTCCCGGCAACTCATCAGGGTTATTTCCAGTTCTAACAAACTCATCTTCGCCGCCGCGCCAGAGTGACATATTGTGGTGACACCCAGAGGCCGACACCCCCATAAACGGTTTGGTCATAAAGCAGGCAAAGATGCCGTTTTCACGGGCCACCTGCGCACAGATTTGCCGATATGTTGTTAGACGGTCGGCATTGCGCAGCACGTCATCAAACATCCAGTTCAATTCCAATTGACCCGGCGCATCCTCGTGATCGCCCTGGATCATATCAAGGCCCATTTTGCGGGCGTAGCGGATCACCTGCATGGACACAGGCCGTAGGCTTTCGAACTGGTCAATGTGATAGCAGTAAGGCTTGGAGTAGCCATCTTTTGGCTTGCCGTTTTCATCAAACTTAAGCCACATCATTTCCGGCTCGGTGCCGATCCGCAAGCTCCGGCCATGCTTGGCTTTGAACTCTTCATGCATACGGCGCAAATTTCCACGGCAATCTGATGTCAAAAACCCGCCCGGATTTTCCTTTTCCTCACGGTTGCGAAACAAGGTACAGTAAAACCGGCCGATTTGCGGTGCCCATGGCAATTGCATAAAAGTTTCTGGCTCAGGGATACCGACAAGTTCGGCGGCCTCAGGGCCATATCCAAGGTAATTTCCAGCGCGGTCAGTAAACAGGTTTACCGTCGCGCCATATACCAGCTGAAACCCTTTTTTGGCGACCGATTCCCAATGATCCGCGGGAATGCCCTTCCCCATAATCTTACCGGTTACCGAGACAAATTGAAGATAGAGATACTCAATCCCCATCCGATCAATCATTTCCCTGACTTGTTTGATTTTTTCATCACGCCCTGGCGCTTCGACAAACTTCTCAAGATCCGTTTCAGCCAATTTTCTTCTCCCTAGGTTATTGTTAATTTCCTTGGTTTCAACCAATTATTTATGGCGTTTTCTGCATCCTTTTAACTCCATGGATATGGACTGTTAGAAACCGGATGAAGGTTTCCTTTTTCAAAGCGGTCGAATCGGAAGGGTTCAAGCAAATCCTGCGCTTCACCCAACACTTCATCGGCAATCAGGTGGCCGACACCCAACATTTTCCAGCCGTGGTTGCTGTCGGCAATAAGAGTTGCATTATCGTGGAAATGATCAAACACCGGAAAACTATCGGCGGTAAAACACCCGATCCCGCCCGAAGCTTCGCGGTGATATTTGCCCATCATGCCCTCAAAGCGCTTGTGGCAATGCGCCAACGCCGACACCCACATATGGGCAAAGGTATCTGACGCGACAAATTCGGGCGATGATGGCCCGTAGGGATCAATTTTCACCTGATCAACGGCTGTTTCGACTTTATATGGCGAGGCGCCGCCCTGAATGCCGCCAAAATGCCAATCAGGTTTATAATAAATGCCCCACATTTCATCGGTGATCAAAGAGCCATCCACACAAGACTTCAAAGGTGCATCGGTATCCACATGGATCACGGGCGGCACTTTACCGTCATTGGTTTCAAGCATTTCTGGCTCAACCTGAAGAACGCCCTCTTCCAGCTGCCAAAAACGCCACATGTCGATGCCCTTATGCACATTGCCTTGCAAGTCTTTAAGGGTGATCTGCTTGGGCATGCCCAGCATATCCCAAAAGTCCCGCGCCCAAGGGCCCGGTGCAATAATGACGCGTTCACAGGTGACAGTGCCCCGATTGGTTTCAATCGCTTGAATGCTTGATGAACCGCTTTCGCTGATCATGCCTTTCACTTCGACCCCAGTGATTATCCGCACGCCGCGATCTTCGACCTTTTTGGCAATCCCGTACATGGATTTAGTATTGTTGGAATAACCGCCGCGCTTTTCGTGTAGAACCGAGGTAATCCCCTGTGCCTGCCAGTCGCTGAACATATCTTTCATATAGGCATCTGACGCAGCCGCACCTTCGATGAACACGCTTTCATAGCCGATCTCTTGCTGCTGCTCGTAGATTGAGCGCACGTCATCGCGCATGGACTCGCTAGAGATTTGCAAATATCCGACCGGATGGTAGCTCAGCCCTTTGGGGTCGCTTTCCCAAACGCNAACAGAATGCGCCATCAACCGGCGCATCGCAGGTTGAAAATAATTGTTCCGCACGACACCGCAGGCAATGCCGGACGCACCTGCCGCAATACCTGATTTATCAAGGACAACTATTCTGCCTTCGACCTCTTCTCCACGCGCGCTCAAACGCTCCGCCAAACGCCATGCTGTCGATAGACCATGAACGCCAGCGCCGATAATCACAAAATCTGCGTGATTAGGAAATGCCATCTTTTGTAAACTCCCACTTGACCCAGCTTAAACCAGATATGGTCCGCTCGTTATTGTTGNGACCGAGTTTTCGCTTAGTTAAGCCAAAAGTCAACCTATTTTGATCCAATGCTTGCGCATTTATCCATTATATGCTTAAATTGGTATAGTATTGGATTGCCTTTGAAAGTGTCTACGGAATGAAACAAGGAAAACGAAAGCTTGGAGCAAGCGATATCGCTGGAATGATACGCCGCGAAATATCGAACGGAAACTTACAGTTACATGATCGCCTGCCCCCCGAGCGGCAATTGGCCGACGCCTATAGCGTCGCNCGCGGCACTATCCGCGAAGCTTTGACGCAGTTGATGGACAGCGGATGGGTGAAAATCCGCGCAGGTAGTGGTACCTATGTGACCTATCAAGAGGATTTTTCAGAGGCGACGCCAATTCAATCTGCCAACCCGCTTGAACTCATGGATGCGCGATTCGCNCTTGAGCCACATATTTGTAGACTTGCCGTCTTGCACGGACGGCGGGCCGATTTCGATCTTTTGGACGGCTTGTGCAGCAAAATGGAGCAAAGCCTAAATGATCCTGTCAGTTTTGCAGATGCAGATACTGAATTTCATCGCGCCCTTGCAAATTGCACCCGCAACACATTGCTGATCTGGATTATTGGCCAAATTACATCAGTGCGCAGTCAGGATGACTGGACGCGGATGCGNCAAATNACTTTGAATCAGTCGATCATAACCCAATACAATGGCCAGCACCGGCAAATCCTAAACGCTTTGCGCACCCGCGAACCCGAACGGGCGGCAAAAATCATGAAAGAGCATCTGGAAACCGCGCGCCTGTCGCTCACGCGTGCGGTCGAAACCTAGACAATCAATAGCTCTAAGCTTTTGCAGATGTCTGAAGCCAATTCATATAAAGACGCTCGGCAAGCTGGTTAAATTCGCCCATGTGGCGGTCACAATCAGCCGCCAATCGATCGACCGCTCCTGGCCCCATCNCTTTTTNCAAGGCCTCGTTATAGGCTGGTATTTTGGCCCAGTTCGCAACTGTATCCGGTTCGATCTCGACGTGAAACTGAACAGAGTAGGCGCGCGGGCCCCAAGCCATGGCTTGGACTGCACAATCGGGTGATGTGGCCAAGACCTCAGCGCCTTGTGGAAGTTTTGTCACTTCCGCGCTGTGCCACTGCAAACAGGGAAACAGATCAGGCAAGTCATCCATAAAAATACCCGTNGCGCCCATTTCGGTCATTTGAACATCCATCACACCAATTTCTGGNGTGGCGGCNGNACCAACACTGCCGCCCAGCGCCTCANCCAGTAATTGATGCCCAAGGCACAGCCCCAANTAGGACATTCCCCGTTGCTCGACAGCTTCCTGAATAAAGGCCTTTTCCTCTATTAACCAAGGGTGTTCACCTTCTTGCCAAACATCCATTGGTCCGCCCAANACCCANAGCNCNTCNTATCCATCAAGTGAGGGCAGCTGATCGCCTTCATCAAGTTCAACCGTATCCCAGCTGTGCCCGTCTTCTTCTANAAAACGGCGGAAAATTCCTGGGTGTTCGACAGGTGCGTGTTGCAAGACAAGTATGTGCATTTGGGCCTCCTAATTTGCCTGAAACATAGGCAGCGTTCTTGGNTTGTTGCAAGTATTCAGCGAAAACTAGAAGGGGTGCGGCCAAAATATTCTGAGAACAATCTTGAAAAATGTGACGAATTAGCAAACCCGGTCGCCAANGCCACTTCTGTCAAAGGCAAAGGTGAGTTTCTAAGCAAACTCAATGCCTTATCTAATCTCATATCACGATAATATCCCATTGTTGAACGCCCCAATCGTTGCTTGAAAAGACGATTTAACTGGCGCGGCGAAATGCCCACCATCGCCGAGAGCTGCGCCAAGGATATTGGATCGGCCACATGGCTTTCCATTGCTTTTACGGCGTCTAGAATCAGCGCGTTATTTGATCCAACCCGGGCTGCAATCCCGCCTCTTTGCGGNCCGACTGACGGGCGAATTTCTGTATGCATAAACCAGTCACTGACAAGACTGGCAAAAAGGCTACCGTGGTGCTGGGTGATCAGGGCGAGCATTAAGTCNAAGGCAGCTGTGCCGCCGGCNCAGGTCAGACGGTCGCGGTCCATCACATAGAGCGTGCGCTCCAGCAAAAGATGGGGCGAAATTTCAGCCAAAGCTTCGGCATGTTCCCAATGGACAGTCATACGCCGATCAGCCATAAGCCCGGCGCTGGCCAAAATCACTGGCCCGCCCGAAACACCCCCCAAGCGCGCCCCAAATCTAGACATCCGACCGAGCCAGTTGAAAACCGCCTTGTCGTCAAACTGCGCTGGGTTGCCGCCGGCCACCACGAACAGGTAATCGAGGTTTATCTGATCTTGAATGGACTGTTTGGGTGTGACGCTTGCAGCCCCAGAGCTTTGCACCGCATTGCCATCGAAACTGATGTTAATCACTTCGTACAAATTGCGCCGACTAAGGGTATTGGCCGCACGGAACGGCTCAACAGTTGACGCATAGGACATCAGCGCAAAGCCTTCGATTGGCAAAACACCAATACGGTAGGTTTCTAAAGATGAACCAAAACTTTCCATAACGGAACTATAAATGACTGTTTTAGAAAAGTATAGTTTTCCGAATCCAGAAACTTTAAAAGGGCAATGTTTAAAGGGCGCAAGTATGCGATATTCCGCATTTGAAATTCTTAAGCAAGGTTTAAGCGGCAATAAAGGCTGGAAACCGGTATGGCGGGAACCAGAGCCAAAAGCCGAATATGACGTTATTATTGTCGGCGCCGGCGGTCATGGCCTTTCTACCGCTTATTATCTGTCAAAGGTTTTTGGCATGACCAATATCGCGGTTTTGGAAAAAGGATGGCTTGGGTCTGGCAATATCGGCCGCAACACCACGATCATCCGATCAAACTATATGATGCCCGGCAACCAGCCTTTTTACGANTTCTCACTGAAACTCTGGGAAGGGCTTGAGCAGGATTTTAACTACAATGCGATGGTCAGTCAAAGATCGATCCTGAACCTGTTTCATTCCGACCCACAGCGCGACGCTTTCGTGCGCCGCGCCAATGCGATGATTTTATCTGGCGCTGACGCCGAGCTTGCGGATGAGGCCCAACTGCGGCGCGAATTGCCATTTCTGGATTTCGACAATGCGCGCTTTCCAATCAAGGGNGGGCTCTACCAACGACGNGGAGGAACAGTCCGCCATGATGCGGTNGCTTGGGGCTATGCGCGCGGCGCAGACAGCCGAGGCGTCGACATTATTCAAAATTGCGAAGTGACCGGATTTNATATTGAAAACGGTGTCTGCACGGGCGTTCAGTCTTCAAAAGGCAGCATTCGCGCGAAAAAGGTCGCGGTCTGCGTTGCCGGTTCTTCTAGCCGCGTGATGTCACTCGCCGGTATGCGCCTGCCTATTGAAAGCCATGTTCTGCAGGCTTTCGTCACCGAAGGNCTTAAACCAACACTTCCCGGCGTGATCACCTTCGGGGCGGGCCATTTTTATGTCAGCCAGTCNGACAAAGGCGGTTTGGTGTTCGGCGGTGATATCGACGGCTACAACACCTATGCCCAGCGCGGCAATCTGCCCGTNGTCGAAGATGTCGCCGAAGGCGGCATGGCAATCATGCCGATGATCGGCCGTGCGCGGCTGCTGCGCAGCTGGGGCGGCATCATGGATATGTCGATGGATGGATCACCCTTTATCGATAGAACCCATATTGACGGGCTCTATTTCAATGGCGGCTGGTGCTATGGCGGGTTCAAAGCAACCCCTGCCAGCGGCTATTGCTATGCCCATTTGCTTGCCAATGACACCCCGCACCCGGTGGCNACAGAAATGCGGCTTGATCGGTTTAAACGCGGTCACATTATTGACGAAAAAGGACAGGGCAATCAGCCCAACTTGCACTGACATGATGAGATATCAGCCCATAAACCCTAGCGATGAACCCGCCATCCAGCAGAATTTGGCCCGGCGGCTGCATCTGCTGCAGAGGATAGCCTCATGATTATAAATCACCCTCTTCTAGGCCCCAGAGATGCCGCTGAATTTGTGTATCTAGGCGACGCGGCTTTAATGGACCGACCTGATCCCGAGGCAGANGACGCCGCAGAGCAGTTTTATGAATACGGCTATCTGCGCGACAATCCCGCAGGTGAGCANCAAGAGCTTTGGTATCACGANCAAGGCGANCGGTCNTGGNTNGTGGTNACNAGANACACNCTNACNCATGAAATNACCAGNGTTAAACTGGCNCGCGATGANGCCAAAAAGCGGGGACGCGACAAATGAGCCAGCAAACCCATCGGATCAGCNGCGGGCTGATCGACAGATCAAGCACNNTCGGCTTTACCTTTAACGGCAAACCAATGCAGGGCCATCCCGGGGACACATTGGCATCGGCGCTNCTNGCCAATGGTCANCGCCTGGTTGGCCGCGGCTTTAAATACCACAGACCCCGGGGCATCTTTACCGCCGGATCAGAAGAGCCGAACGCCTTGGTTCAANTGCGCTCNGGCCCCCNCCAAGAACCCAACACNCGGGCCACTGTNACCGAATTGTTTGANGGGCTNACAGCCACCAGNCAAAACCACCNCGGGCCGCTTGAATTTGATTTTATGGCCGTCACAGACCTGCTGTCCCCTTTCTTAAGTGCAGGTTTTTATTATAAAACCTTCATGTGGCCCAANGCNTTTTGGGAAAAAATNTACGAACCTATNATTCGCAGTTCAGCNGGGCTNGGCAGTCTTTCCATGCAAGAAGANCCGGATACCTATGACAAGGGTTTCTTGCACTGTGATCTTTTGGTNATCGGNGCGGGNCCTGCNGGTCTTGCTGCGGCGCTGACCGCGGCCCGCAGCGGTGCGCAGGTCATTCTGGCTGATGAAGATTATCGCGCAGGCGGCCGCCTAAACGCCGAGACCTATGACATTGACGGCATCTCTGGCAGTGAGTGGGCGGCGCAGACGCTGGCCGAATTAAGCGCGATGGATAATGTGCGTGTGATGGTCCGCACGACGGTTTACGGCGCCTATGATCATGGTGTCTATGGCGCGCTTGAGCGCTGCACTGATCATTTGGCAAGCTCGGATGGCAAGCCGCGGCAAATTTTGTGGCGGATTTACTCGAAACGCGCTCTGCTGACCGCCGGCGCAACCGAACGGCCGATTGCCTTTGGCAATAATGACCGGCCGGGCATTATGCTGGCGGGCGCTGTGCGCACCTATGTCAACCGCTATGGGGTGACCCCCGGCAAACAGGTTGCAATCTTTACCAATAATGACGACGGATGGCGCACCGCGACAGATTTGGCAGCCAAAGGGGTTGATATCAGCGCAGTGATAGATGCGCGCGATATCNAGCCGCCTGCCTCAGTTGCCGGTGCGGCAGTCTATATGGGCAGCAGCGTTGTCGACACNGCAGGCCGCAAAGGGCTCAACTCGATCACTTTGGNCTCNGGCGAAAGGATTGAAAGCGATTGTCTGGCTGTATCGGGGGGCTGGAATCCAAATGTACATCTGACCTGTCACCAGCGCGGCAAACCGCAATGGCGCGATGANATTAACGCCTTTGTTCCCGGCGGNACATTGCCAGCAGGTATGCGTGTGGCAGGCGCCGCCAATGGCGCCCTGTCCTTGGGCGCGGCNCTGCGGGACGGCACCGATTGCGCCTTAAGCCTTCTGGCCGATGTGGGCATTAAAAGCAAAGCCTCCAAAGCGCCCACTGCCAGCGATGAAGCCCACCGCAGCAGCGCCTATTGGCATGTGNCCGAAAGCCGCGCGCGCGCNTGGCTGGATATGCAAAATGATGTCACCGTCAAGGATATCAAGCAGTCCTATAAAGANGGTTTTCGCTCGGTTGAACATCTTAAGCGTTACACCACCTTGGGCATGGCCACAGATCAGGGCAAAACATCCAATATTCCAGCCCTNGCCATTATGGCCGAATGCACCGGAAAAACCATTCCCGAAACCGGAACGACGATCTTTCGCCCCCCCTATACGCCCATTCCAATGGGGGCTTTGGCAGGCCGCGCTCGCGGCATAGATTTTCGCCCTTACCGTCTAACCCCAAGCNATAAATGGGCAGAAAACAATGGGGCGACCTTTGTGGAAACCGGCAATTGGCTGCGTGCGCAATGGTTTGCGCGACCCGGCGAAAAAGGCTGGCGTGACAGCGTAGACCGTGAGGTCGAAATGACCCGCGCCTCGGTTGGCATTTGCGATGTGACCACGCTTGGTAAAATTGACATTCAGGGCAAGGACGCGGCTGAGTTTCTTAATCATGTCTATACTAACGCTTTTTTGAAATTGCCGGTTGGCAAAGTGCGCTATGGGTTGATGCTGCGTGAAGACGGCATTGCCTATGATGATGGGACCACCGCGCGGCTTGGTGAAAACCATTTTGTGATGACCACCACCACAGCGAATGCGGTGCTTGTGTTCCGCCGGCTTGAATTTGCCCGCCAATGCCTATGGCCAGGACTTGATGTGCATCTAATATCAACCACGGATGGATGGGCGCAGTTTGCCGTGGCCGGGCCCAATTCACGCAATCTTTTAAGTAAGGTTGTGGATGCGCCTTTTGACCTTTCTAGTGAAGCCTTTCCCTTTATGGCCTGTAGCGAGCTGACCATTTGCGGCGGCACCCCTGCGCGGCTCTTTCGGATATCCTTCTCAGGCGAGATGGCTTATGAGATTGCCGTGCCCGCGCGGTTTGGCAATGCCATGATGGGCGTTCTGATGGAGGCCGGCAAAGAATACAATGCCGTCCCCTATGGCACCGAGGCCTTGGGTGTAATGCGTATTGAAAAAGGGCATGCTGCCGGCAATGAGCTCAATGGCCAAACCACCGCGCTGAACTTGGGGCTTGGCGGGTTTGTCAGCAAGAAAAAGGACTGTATCGGCAAAACCCTGTCACAGCGCCCCGAGCTAAATCGCGATGACGCCATACGTCTTGTGGGCTTTAAGCCGGTGGATCGTAGCCAGCCTCTGCTTGCAGGATCACATTTCATCACCAAAGGCGAGACCACAAATATGGCGAACGATCAAGGCTGGATGACATCGGTCGCCTATTCCCCCACATTCGGGCATTCCATCGGGCTTGGATTTATCAAGCGCGGCCATGAGCGCAAGGGCGAAATCATAAGAGTGGTCAATCCGGCACGCAGTATCGAGGTGGAAGCCGAAATTGTATCACCGCACTTCTATGATCCCGAAGGAGGGCTGCAACGTGGGTGACTATGTTTTAACAGCAGAGCCGTTCCTTGGGCGCTATGAGCGCAGCTATAAGGCCGTCAAACTGCGTGAAATTTATGATGTTGCTGTGGTTTCTGCGGCCATTCCATTGGGCAAAGAAACAGCATCCCAAAAAGCTATCAAAGCAGCCTTTGGGGTAACAATGCCCAATGTAGGTAGGTCAACACTTTCTAAAGATGAGAACATGCGACTGGTTCGGCTGGGCATTGATCAGCTATTCATCATATTCCCACGCGCCCAGAAAGACGCAGGCGCTGAGCCCCATACCGCTAAGATTTTGGGCGGAGGTTTTTACACAACGGACCAAAGTGACGTCTGGGTGACGCTTGAGCTATCCGGGGCGGGTGCAAGACGCGCGCTGGAACGCATTTGTCCGCTTGATTTAATGCCCGAATCCTTTGGCATTGGGGCAGCGGCACGCACCACAATGGAGCATCTCGGCACAATCATAATTCGAAACGACGCAGACAGCTTCTTGCTTATGTCAGCCAGTTCCTCAGCACAGTCATTTTTACTCGCGCTTGAAACGTCGATCATAAATACGGCCTGAGCCGGGCGCTTGGCTTTGGTTTTGCCATAAAGCGCCCCTAATTTGGAGAATGCAAAATGTATTTGGAAACGCTTGATCGCAGCTCTGATCTTGGCAATGAGCCTTTGAACGCAACCCGCAGTTTGACCACAGATTTTGTTTTTCTGACCCAAGCGGTTTCGAGCAGTTTCGTCACTGAAAACTGTATCGACGTGTTGCGAACAGCTAATCAGCTCATTGGCAAAGATAAATATAGCTGGTCCAATCACGTCGGAGTTCCATCAAAAGAAACCAACTCACTTTGTGGTCCCCATCAGACATTTATACTTGTTGGCGGCACCCATGAACCCTGGCTTATGACGCCCGACCAACTGAGCCGCATCAAACCCGCCATTCGGAGTGCAGCCCGTGTTGGCATTATAGGCGCTGGAGTGTTTGTATTGCTTTCAGCTGGCGTCTTGAAAACGCAGCGGGCGGCAATACACCCGCAATTTAAATTTAGTGCGCGCGAAAGTGGCTATCTGGCTGATTTTCATTCCGGAACAACCTGTCACCATAAAACGTTAAGCAGCGCGATTAGTTCAGTTGCCGCAATAAATATGCTTGTTGAGCTCATTGGAGCGCATGAGGGTGGGTATACCGAAAATGCCCTGCGTGAACACCTAGGGCTTACGGCGCCAGCGGAAAAAACCCAATCTAAGCAGCATTGGCGCTATAAGCGGCTTGCCGAAGGGAACAGGGCGGTCTGCGAAGCCTTAGATATCATGCTGGACCATCTAGAAGACACACTGACCGTCGGCCAAGTGTCCCATATCATGGGCGTATCCGCACGGCGGCTAGAGCGCAGTTTTGGTGATAAGCTGGGCCGCTCGCCACTTTATGTCTATCGTGATCTACGGCTTGAACGGGCCCATGCGTTGCTTGAACAAACAGCTCTGCCAATTTCGGAAATTTCACTTGCCTGCGGCTTTTCCACCACCGCACTTTTAGCAAAATGGTATCGCCAAAAATTTGGTGCGCTTCCGGCCGATACGCGTAAGGCTGCCTTTATTGGAAAATACGAAGCCTAGGATGATTTGGGCAGGGTTCATCCCCCCTGCCCCTATCCAAGCTCTGGGCCTAATTCTGCAAATATACTTCTAAGGTATCATCCAANGCATCTTTCCATGAGGTATGATGTATCGGGGCCATTGTGCCAGTAATGACCGACTTATAGGCATTGTCTCGGAACGTCATGATATTGACCGACTTGTGTTTTTTCCATTGATAGAAAGCCTCACAAGCGCCATCCACATCGAAATTAGGATAATCTGTTTCTGCGACCAACTCTTTGACGTAATCCCCCTGATACTTAATCGCGTATTTTGTATCGTCACTGGCTTCTTCACGGGTTTCGCGCTCGGCTACATCAGCCATAAGCGCCGCCTTATCTGATGGAATGTCGATTTTGCCCATCATCACATCTCGCGCCCACCACGCTTGNGCATCAAACATATTAAAGGTAAACCATTGATCCTGCATGCCTAGGTAAAAGAGGTTAGGATTNTGCACCCAAGCCATGCCCTTATAAAGATCTGCTGCTGCAAGACGGTTGACNGTTTTGAGACGAAGATCGTCAGGCAAAAACGGGAAATGATGCTTATATCCGGTGCATAGGATAATTGCATCGACCTCTTTTTGGGAACCGTCTTTGAAATGGGCCGTTTTTCCNTCGACTTTCAGTAGCGCCGGTACTTCTTGCCAGTTGTCTGGCCAATCAAACCCCATCGGGGCAGTGCGATGCGCNACAGTGACCGACTTGCAACCGTATTTCCAGCANTGCGACCCGATATCCTCAGCNGAATAGCTGGTGCCAAGGATCAAGANATCTTTCTCAGCAAATTCGCGTGCATCCCGAAAATCATGGGCGTGCAATATGCGTCCGTTAAAGCTTTCAAAGCCCTCATAATGCGGCACATTCGGGGTGGAGAAGTGCCCGCTTGCCACCACTACGTGATCAAATTCTTCGCTGTAACAGTTATCCGAGTTGTGATCATGTACCGTAACAGTAAATTGCGCAGTGTCAGGGTCGTAACTGACCCAGCGCACCACAGTTGAAAACCGGATCCATTTACGTACATCGGCTTTTGCAACGCGGCCTTCTATATAATCGAACAAAACTGCGCGCGGCGGATAGGAAGCGATCTGACGCCCGAAGTGTTCTTCAAAGGAATAATCGGCAAACTCAAGCCCCTCTTTGGGACCGTTTGACCAAAGGTACCGGTACATCGAGCCATGGCAGGGTTCGCCGTTTTCATCCACCCCAGTGCGCCAGTCATAATTCCACAAACCGCCCCAATCGGACTGTTTTTCAAAACAAACAATGTCCGGAATGTCTGCGCCTTTTGAGGCAGCAGATTGAAACGCTCTAAGCTGCGCCAGTCCTGANGGACCAGCACCAATAACAGCCACTCTTTTATCCATGAATTTCTCCCATTAAGCGGACATTTTGTTGTCCTTTTTCTTGTACTATTTGGNAGTGCTTTGTGAATTCAGTCAATCATTTAATACGCAAACTAAGCATTCTCGAAACCATNAAAACTTAAAGATTANTCNATGTGACCCAATTTTGTACCAATATATCCNTTAGGTGGTGTTATTTTTNTNCAATATTCTTTTTGGAATATTTATCCCAATCTACAATTGGTTAGCATCAATTTCTTTACTAATTTAAACAAATTTGTTAAATTCAAAATTATTTTTATATACCAATTTAGNTCCAATTATTCCTTTTTCNACATTTTCCTTTGCATGAAAAAATAAAACATGCTCTGCTGAGATCAGCACTAAATTGTGCCAACAACAAAAAATCAACTTGGAGGANTCACATAGTGGAAGAACAAATCGCAGAGCTGGCCGCTCAGGTGGCAGCGCTAGAGGCGAGCGCNGGTGTGACCAACACCATGTTTGCCGAAACCTATTATTACTTGACCATACCCCTGATGATCATCATACACGCNGGGTTTCTGGCCTATGAAATGGGCGCATCGCGGATGAAGAATGTATTGTCATCCGGCGTCAAAAATATTCTGGCTTTTGCCTTTATGATCCCAACCTTCTACTTCTTTGGCTGGTGGATCTATTGGGCCTTTCCCACAGGCATAACACTTTCGGCCGGNGCAGCTGGCATATCCGGCGCCGAATATGCATCAGCGATTGCATTTGGTTGGGGTGAAAGCGCTCAGTATATGGGGCCAAATATTGCAGATCAGGCTTCCGGTGTCTTCTTTGGCGCATTTGCNCTTTTCGCCTGTACAACGGCCTCGATTATGTCCGGTGCGGTCATTGAACGTATTCAAACTGTTGGTTTCACTATTTTNGCCATCGTTCTTGGCTCGTTCGCATGGGTTGTTGCAGCGGCCTGGGGCTGGCACGCAGATGGCTGGATGGTCACCATGTTTGGTCTTCACGATTTCGGAGCAGCAGGACTTGTCCACGCGGTCGCCGGCTTCTTTGCCCTTGGTATATTGGTCAATCTTGGACCACGGATCGGCAAATTCAATGCGGATGGCACTGCCAACCATATCGGCGGACATAATATGCCCCTGACCGTTACCGGTTTGATGCTGATTATCGTCGGCTTCTGGGGTTTCTTGATGGCTTGTGTGATTGTGCCCGGCGAAGGCTGGTCATGGTTTGCAGACAAAGGCGCTACCATCTACGGCACGCCCATCACCCTATCAGCGCTTGCCTTTAACATCTTGATGGGTATTTCAGGCGGTATCATTGGCGCATGGATCTACACAAAAGATCCATTCTGGATGATGTCAGGTGCGCTTGCAGGGATCATCTCTGCGGCATCAGGCTTGGATATCTACTTCCCAGGCTTGGCCTTTATCATTGCCTTTGGTGCAGGTGTAATCCTTCAACCCTGTGCAGTCTGGCTTGAAAAACGCGGCATTGATGATGCGGTTGGCGCAGTAACAGTGCACGGCACTATCGGTCTTTATGGATTGATCGCGCTGGGCATTTTTGCATCGGGCTACCCTGCTCTTCAAGGCGAGGGCGCTCCGACCATCAGTCTGGTTGGCCAGATTGTTGGCGCGGTTGTCTTCTTCCTGCTTGGCTTTGTACCCGGCTATGTCGTGTCGCTCATCTTGAACATGTTGGGCATGCTGCGCGCACCTGAATCGGCTGAAAAAGCAGGGCTTGATCCAACCAAAGTACCTGCACAGGCCTATCCAGAGGGCATTTCAGCCTCACCTGCGGCAAGCAGTTAATCTAACCAAATAAAGGAGAACTGATATGGGATTTCCATATGATACCGCAGATTGGGCCGTTGTAGATGGCGCTATGTTCATGGGTTGGGGCGGCTCTGCCCCCGGCATTTATACCCTGATCGCAGCGATTATCTGCGTGGCAGTGCTTTGGGTGGGCAACAGCTCTGAAAAAGCAAAATATAAGGATGCTGAAAAGTAATCCATTTGCAAGGGGGGCTGGGCCAGATATGGCCCCGCCCCTGTCTCTTGCCCGGCCTAGACCCTTCTAAACAGAACGGGTCTTTTATTTTGTCCTCTGCCTTGGTTTAAATACGTTGACCGAACCATATAGATGGGCGGTTGGCGCGAAGACAATCGCGCCTTTACATCATAAGGCCCATGATTGGCCTAAGGATGGACATCAAAAATTCACTCTTGATACATAGTAATATTTTTAATCTAAGGAAACTTTGTTTCGTATTAGTTGAATACCTGAAACGTTAGTGCTAGCCTTCGAATCGTTATAAATGCGAAAGGACGGGGCTTATGTGCGGTATTGTTGGGCTGTTTCTCAAAAACCCATCGCTTGAACCCGAACTGGGCAGTATGCTCACCGAAATGCTGGTCACCATGAGCGACCGCGGCCCCGACAGCGCCGGCATCGCCATTTATGGTCAAGAGGCGCAAAACCGTGCCAAACTGACCCTGCAGTCAGAACAGCCCGCGCGGGACTTTGCGACTTTGGCCAAAGAGCTTGGCGCTGCGCTTGGTGGGGATGTCTCCCTAGTGGTCAATGACACCCATGCAGTTTTAGAGTTGGATGAAACATCTCTCGCAAAAGCTCGGGCAAAGCTGCCGCAGCTGCGCCCAGATGTGCGGATCATGAGCGCTGGCGACACGATAGAAATTTACAAAGAAGTTGGCCTTCCGGCAGAGGTCGCAGACCGCTTTGGGCTGCAAAATATGTCAGGTACACATGGCATTGGGCACACACGTATGGCCACGGAAAGCGCAGTGACCACCATGGGGGCGCACCCCTTCAATACCGGTCCAGACCAATGCCTTGTCCACAACGGCTCACTGTCCAATCACAATTCCCTGCGCCGCAAATTGCGCCGCGAAGGCATGGCGTTCGAAACCGACAATGATACCGAGGTTGGCGCCGCCTATCTCACTTGGAAAATGCAAACTGGCAGCACCTTGGGTGAAGCCCTGCAAAGCGGGCTGGACGATCTTGACGGGTTCTACACCTTTGTGGTGGGCACCAAAGACGGCTTTGGCGTGCTGCGCGATCCAATTGCCTGCAAACCGGCAGTGCTGGCCGAAACCGATGAGTATGTGGCCTTTGGATCGGAATACCGCGCCTTGGTCAACCTGCCCAACATCGAAGCGGCCCGGGTCTGGGAGCCCGAGCCTGCAACCGTTTATTTTTGGAACCACTGACGATGCAAACATTTGACTTAGAAGCTGATGGGCTACGCGCTTTGAACGCTGCGCTGCAAGCCCAAACCCAAGAAACCAATCAAACCTCTTGGCAGGTGCTGAACCCAAAGGGTGCTCATGCGGTTGCGGTGGGTCTTGATGCGCCAATTGACGTGCAGGTCAAAGGCTCAACCGGCTATTACTGCGGCGGCATGAATAAACAGGCCAGCATCCGCGTCAGCGGATCGGTCGGGCCCGGCGCTGCCGAAAACATGATGTCAGGCCGCATCATCGTCGAAGGCGATGCAAGCCAGTATGCCGGCGCGACAGGACATGGCGGCCTGTTGGTGATCAAGGGNAACGCCGCATCGCGCTGCGGCATTTCCATGAAAGGCATTGATATCGTGGTGCATGGCAATATTGGCCATATGTCGGCCTTTATGGCGCAATCNGGCACNCTNGTGGTCTGCGGTGANGCNGGNGATGCACTGGGCGATAGCCTCTATGAGGCACGGCTTTTCGTGCGCGGATCTGTTGAATCACTTGGCGCGGATTGTGTGGAAAAGGAAATGCGGACGGAGCATATTAAGCTGTTGCGCGGGCTCTTAGAAGCTGGCGAGTGTGACGCCAAACCCGAAGAGTTTAAGCGCTATGGATCGGCGCGCAAGCTGTATAATTTTGATATCGACAACGCCGGCGATTATTAAGGAACCGCGACATGAGNAACGATCAATCACCAAACATCCCGCGCACCGAACCCATTATGTCCGCCACGTTCACTCCGGCAGTGAACGCTGAAATCCGCCGCGCTGCGGCCACCGGCATTTATGATATCCGNGGCGGCGGCGCCAAACGGCGGGTACCGCATTTCGACGATCTTTTGTTTTTGGGCGCGTCAATGTCACGCTATCCTTTGGAAGNTTACCGCGAGCGCTGCAATACCAGCGTGAGCCTTGGCACGCGCTATGCGCAAAATCCAATTGAGCTTGATATCCCGATCACCATTGCTGGGATGAGCTTTGGCGCGCTGTCTGGTCCCGCCAAAGAAGCGCTTGGGCGCGGCGCATCGGCCGCNGGNACCTCAACCACAACCGGTGATGGCNGCATGACCCCAGAAGAGCGCGGCCAATCCAGCAAGCTGGTTTATCAGTATCTGCCCTCACGCTACGGGATGAACCCCGATGATCTGCGCAAAGCCGACGCCATTGAAATGGTGGTGGGACAAGGCGCGAAACCCGGCGGCGGCGGGATGCTTTTGGGACAGAAAATCAGCGACCGCGTNGCCGAAATGCGCACCCTGCCCAAAGGTATTGATCAACGCTCGGCCTGCCGCCATCCGGACTGGACCGGCCCCGATGATCTTGAAATTAAAATCCTTGAGCTGCGCGAAATCACCGGCTGGAAAGTGCCGATTTATGTAAAAGTGGGCGCAACACGGCCCTATTTTGACACNACATTGGCGGTTAAAGCCGGCGCTGATGTGGTGGTGATCGACGGCATGCAGGGCGGCACAGCCGCCACGCAGGATGTGTTTATCGAACATGTAGGCTTGCCAACACTGGCCTGCATTCGCCCCGCGGTCAAAGCCCTGCAAGATTTGGGGATGCACCGCGAGGTACAACTGGTTGTGTCCGGCGGCATTCGCAACGGCGCTGATGTGGCCAAAGCCATGGCCTTGGGCGCGGATGCGGTGGCCATCGGCACCGCTGCGCTCATCGCTNTGGGTGATAACGACCCCAAATGGGAAGCCGACTATCAAAAGCTGGGTACAACGGCGGGGGCCTATGATGACTGGCACGAAGGCCAAGATCCGGCAGGGATTACCACCCAAGACCCNGANCTGATGGCCCGCTTTGATCCGGTTGAAGGCGGGCGAAGACTGCGCAATTATCTAAAGGTNATNACGCTTGAGGCACAAACCATTGCCCGCGCTTGCGGCAAAAATGACCTGCGCAACCTTGAGCCTGAGGATTTATGCGCATTAACCATTGAAGCGGCCGCCATGGCCGGAGTACCTTTGGCCGGAACAGCCTGGGTGCCCGGCGCTGCAGGAGAGATTACATAAGGCAAGAAACGCATTGCGACTTTGCCACATGACTGAACAGGGAAAGGAAACCGTCCATGACACAAGATTTAGCCGCCTTTGCCGCGGAAAACGGCGTTAAATACTTTATGATTTCATTCACCGACCTGTTTGGAGGGCAGCGCGCAAAACTAGTCCCAGCGCAAGCGATTGCCGACATGCAGGAAGACGGCGCAGGCTTTGCCGGTTTTGCCACATGGCTGGATATGACGCCGGCGCATCCTGATATGCTGGCGGTGCCCGACCCCTCATCCGTGATCCAACTGCCATGGAAGCCCGAGGTCGCCTGGGTGGCGGCCAATTGCGTCATGGAAGGCGAAGATGTGGCGCAAGCCCCGCGCAATGTGCTGCGCCGTCTGATTGACGAAGCGGCCAGCGAGGGGCTGCACGTCAAAACCGGGGTCGAGGC
>PBSX01000048.1 GCA_002726375.1 Marinovum sp. | reverse complement strand
ATGAAGCCCGAAGAATCAAGTGATGCGCCTTTCGAAGAAGGGCCCAACCCTCGACTGTTTCCCCGTATCAACCAGCTAGCTAAGATCAGCTTCTGTATCGGAATCGGCGATATAATCGTAGTAATTTATATGTTTTTCATAGGCCTAGAATACGACGTAGTTCTGTGGTGGCTCATTGCTCTTTTTCTGACCTCCGCGTTCGGTGCTTTCTGCGGTCATTGTGCTTGTAAACAGATCAGAACGCGGAGACCTCATCAGACAGGCAAAGGCATGGCCGTGTTTGGGCTTATTGGATGCTATGTCTGTATCGGGTTGTTCTTTTTTGGGTTTTGGCTGCTCTCTCACGGAACGGTCTAGGAATGGGAAGCCGGTCTCGGCACCCTCGACCCTGCACCTGATCCCTGGCACATGACCCGCTTATAGTGAGGGGGATTGAGTCTCGCAGTCGCCGGTATAATCTTTGGCTAGTAGGAGACACCCATCCCCGTGCAGGAACCATGGTGCGGTGCAGGGTTAGGGGTGAAAGGTGCGCCGTGCACGTGGCAGGGTGCAAAGGTACAGGAGGCAGGGTGCGGTGCCTCAATCAGGTGCTAACGCTGATCAGCTGAGCGAGAGCAGGTCAAAAACAAGATCGATCAGATCAAACCCACCGAGGAAGCCATCGATCAGATCAAGGCTGTCCTTTTCGGATTTGGGCCTTTTTCTAACTTTATCAAGTTCGCCTTTATCCAGCCACATTCCGCAACAACTACCACATAAATCCAATTCTACCCCCTTATGATGGAGGACGAATAGCCTCTCGCCATCGCTTGGGCACCACAGATTACCCTTTAAGTCATCTTGGATCTCAAACACTCGCTCATCGCTCAGCTGCTTGTGAAAGGTTGACAGACTTGAGGCCTTTTGCAGTGCGTGATCGGAAAGCATCCTCTGCATTACATGCCGGGAGATCCAAACGCCTTTACAGCTGGGGCACTCATGAAAGTCATAATCGCTCTGAACGAAGTCGCAAATACTGGCCTTCGAGCGATCTGCTAGTCCAGTGCCATCTTTTGGGCATTTTAGCACTCTGTTAGAACCTCATTATCCTCAATGGAAAATCAAGAATTTTCCGCTTAGGTGTAATCTTTGGTCCAAACAAGCAAGGTCCTAGAAGTAAATGGCGGGTGCAATTATCCCCGTGCAGGAACCACGATGTGGTGCACTGGTAAGGGGGTTCAGGAGGTTAAGGGGCAAAGGGCGGGAGGCAGGGTGCCCATCCTATGTATCGTAATGATCGATGACTTCATCGTAATTATGGATTGGCGACGAGAAAGGAAGGCGAGGTATGATCAAAGGATGAAGAAGCTGCTTCCTCTGCTCAGTTGCCTATTATTCGTTGGATGTGGAGAGGAGAAGGGCGGCCCTCTGGAGGGCGGTCTTAGCTCGAAAGAGGTTGATTCGGTAGGGGGTGGAGCTCCCTCAGAAAACACATTAGGGGCAAATATTGCCGGTAAGATTATCACGTTCAAAATTCCAGAGGATAAGGTCAGACACCAAATTCAATTTAATGACGATGGTACATTGCTAATCCTAGGACGCTCGAAGCAGCTTGAATATCGGATCGAATCTAATGAGGTCCTCATGTTTGATGAGGGAGTGAGAGATGGAGGAATTTCCTTTGAATCATCAAATCCGCAGGTTGGCAACAGAGCCAAAATGGGAACCGAGGAAGAAATAGCTGTTGTAATTATCAGCAAGATCGAAAATGAGGAAGATCATGGACAAAGAATCATCGGTTACTGGGCCATGGACCCCCAAAAGACCCTGAAGGTCCTGGAGAGTTTTCCTGCCAGCGAGGGCCTGCAAGAGCGGAAGGGGGAGGTAGCGAAGATGGGGGAAACACCTTCTATGATCGCCCATATTTCCAAGAGAGGGAGGATGGTTCTCTACAATGGCGAAGACTCCCCTGAAACCGTGACCTACAACATCGCTGCCGACGATGATGAGGGAACCTCTGGCTGGATCGGGGACATCGGAGCCGGCTTCAAGGTTACAGGGGATACTTTGCAGGTATTCTCAGCGGAACGCTCTCCCAGCTATTATACTTCCTTGTTCTCGCGAATTAGCGAGGAAGAAGCGAAGCGGCGTCTTGAGCGAACTCCATCGAAGACTTCGAAAGAAGCGACTGAGTCGACTGGAGATGATGTTTCTAATCTCCCGCCCTTGCCGGAGACTGTGACGAAGGAATTTATCATGGGGCTGTGGGCTAAAGCGCATGACGGAAGCGATATCATCGAAGAGCTCGCGGATAATAATATTCGGGTAGGAGTCTGGAAGGTGGGAATTGGTATGGGCCCTAACAAGAGAGAGTTGATTGATACCAGTGAGGCGACGATGACCGTAAAGATCGTCGATCGTCGCTTCCAAGTGTGGCAGTGGTCAGTTGGTCAGGATATTGGATACTCATTCCTCACGTATGATTATGATAGGAAGAGGTATCGTTGGTGGAGTGCTCTGTCCGATGGATTCATTATGGAGTGGTCCGGACGCCGCTATTGGCGGAATCTGATGGAGTGGAATACAGTGAGGGTTCCCGAGGAGGATATGCGGATGACAGCTCGCTGGATGTTTCTCAGTGAGGATCGAAAGAAATTGAAGATGGCTGGCGAGATCAAACGAAATGATGCGGTGGTCGCTTACCGAAAGGATGAATTCACGTGGCTTTCTGAATTACCCGATGAACACAAGTTGCCGGAAGCAGACTGATTAAGGGGAACAAAGAGGCTGATGTGTTGCCCGGTTGCCTGCGGGACAGAGGTCGGCAGGCTCAGTCTGGCGACGCAGGGCGAGTGACCCGGAGGGAGCAAAGCCCGAGGGATCTAAATGCCGGAGGAACGGAGATGAAGCTGGTTCCTTTGCTGGCGGAGGTCCGGTTATGGGGTTGCAAGAGCGATTGCAATCTTGAAGAAATTCCTTTCGAGGACGGAGTCAGCCTCTGAGACGTGAAGCGCGTAACGATTGGGAGCGATCTTATCAACCGTCCCAACGTCTACCGGTCCTGCAAATCCTGTGAGGGAAGTGGAAGAGAGGAGGGAAAACTCAAAGTTNGCAAAGTAGGCATCCGGAAAAGAAAACTGGATATCATAGGCGTTGTTGGCGGGCACCCAAACAATCTGCGGTTCGGANGGGAGCAGGNTGAGGATCGGATCAGANAGAGTCCCCGCCCTTGGGTCGGCCCCGGTNAGATGATACTGGAGGTANGAGTGACCACTGAGGGGATGGAGGTCATGNGGATTCACCAATCCNATTGANCCAAAGAAAAACTGTTCCCATTCATCGTCCAGCAGGTTGGCATTGCTGTCGTTATCGGCTGCCTTGGGAATGATCACTGAATCGATGGAGATAATCTCCAAGGTGTCGAATCCGGGAACAGGATCGACATCGGTATACCCGGTGACTGTGAAGACGGTCCCGTGGTTAAGTCCGAGACCCTGCTCGAGGATAAAGCGATCTTCAAACGAGTCGATGAGCCATGCCAGACTACCTGTATTGCGACGGTAATCGTAGCGGTGGCCGGGGGTCGTGGGGGCCTCGATGGTGAGCATCCAGCTTCCGACGGGGCGTCTGGTCGTCTCGATCCCAGCGAGCAGGGTATCGATGTCTGCCTTTGCGGCCGCCCTGAGAGCGGCAGACACGTTCTCATAGGGATTGGGCCTGCTAGTGGTGGTCGCGATCTCTCCTTCCTCGGTGTAGGATAGAGCCACCCTGCTTCCCGGGTCGCTGATGTTTCCGGTCCGGATAATGGACCGCAGGGCGTCAAGCGGCAGCGCCATATTCGGGGTAATTTCAGAGATGGCTGTGTGGCGGGCGTAAATGACGTTGGACAGGGTCTGAATATTTGTCGAGGCTCGGGCACCTGTATCGAGAAGGTCGATCATGGCCGTGAAGTCGTAGCCGCTGGCAAAAAGGGCCTCGATCATTTCTGCACTGAGCTTGACCTTTCCGGCTTCCCCGTCCCGAAGCCCGAAAAGGGTAAAGCCTGTTACCACGGATGGAATTTCGAGAGCGGCTTTCTCCGCTGGAAGAAGAGTGGAGAGAGAAGCGAAAGTTGCTTGTTCCGCCAACGCTGCGATCGCGTTGTCCTCAGGATCAAGGCGCGTGATGGTAGTCACTGGCTCAAAAGTATCATGGGCGGTCAACGCGGCTGCTAGCCACCCTGCTGCGTCAGTCGTGCGGTCAGTATTAGAAGGAACAAAAGGAATCGAGGCGACGGGCAAGGCAGGGCGTTTCATCACTCGGAAGGTCTCGCGGCCATTGCGGGGAGGGTTCGAGGATGTTCCAAGATTGAAATGGGTTGGAGAGGAGAGGATCAGCCATTCGCGCGCAGGAAGAGGAGCGGAGACATCGATCCGGGCGGCATGCCGGCCTGTGAGACTTCCGTCTTGAATCAGAGCAACTTCCCCGGTTCCCAGGAGGGTAGAGCGCATGTCAGCGGCATTCAGCTTCGTCCCGGGGGTGTCATCTGCCCGCTCGATTGCGGCTGCAGATTGGTCCGCCACCGGAAGGGTGGTGGGTGTGCCACCATCATTGTAGGGAGCAGCAATATCGGTAGTGCTATTGTAGGCCTGTGCGTAGAGGTGGAATCCTTCGCCAAGGTAGGGAGGGTTGCGTAGGTCCTGAGGAGTAAAGGAATCCGGGTCTGTGGGGTCTGTCCCGTCCAGCAGCTCCTCCAGATCGGAACGGAAATCGCCGTCGGTGTCTGCCCCCCCGGCGGGATCAAGACCACTTTCCCGTTCGACGTAATCGGGAACGGTATCGCCGTCACTATCGACCGTGTTCGGGTCGACAGAGAACTGATAGTTGCGCGTGACAATGGGACCAGCCGTTCCGGTGGCAGACTCGCGGGCATGGAATAGCCAGGTCGAGGGGTAGCCCACGGTGAGGGGAACCTTCGTGAGGAGTTGCCAAGATGTATCCGGTCGGTCCTCGCGATAAAGGATTTCGAGGGTGGCGTCATCATAAAGTGCAGAGATGGTGACCGGACCGGCGTAGGTGCCCGAGGGAGGAGAGAGAGAGAGCGATGGGGTCGAGAGGGTGAGATTGTCGGCGAGGGCGGAAACCGAGACGTTTTCCTGATATTGGCTTGTCAGAACGTAGTCAGAACCGACCGGGGCGCTTAGGGTGATTCCGGCGGGATCGTCGAGTCCTTCTGTCGTTGAGCCAAAAGTTTCCCTCGAGAGGGCCGCTGGCAGAGACCCTCCACCATTAGTCCAGTCCGAAACGCGCTCGAGTTTCAGCAACTCCGCGAAAGGATCGACAAGCGGTGTTCCTTTAAACCAGAACAAAGTCGCAAAGTCTTCAGTTGGAGCAAGCCACGGACCGAGCGCTCCGGCCTTAACCTCCTTCCAGGTTGCACCGCTATTGCGGAAGAGACGCCAATCCGTTGTGACCCGGCTATTTGGTATGCCCTCGAGGACAAGGATTCCAATTCCCGGTATTGGAATCAGCGCATTGAGAGACTTCCCCTGCGANGGCAGGAATTTCTCCATAAGGCTGTAGCGCTGGCCGTTGATGACAAGGGCATAATAGGCAGCACTTCCATCNANGGCGGTGATCAGAACGCCTCCATCGGGAGCACCCGGAAGGCCAGAGGATACAGGAGTCATGGTTCCGATCCGGAAACCGAGCCCAAANCCTGGATCCGGGGTTGGAGGGGAGAGGGCCTCGCGAAAGCCCAAAAAACCGTGGGTAACGATTTCAGACGTCGCCTCGCCGGGCACCCATCCAATTGTACAGAATCGGCCGTCGGCACCGATGACCTCGGTCGTAAGATGGCTACTGGATCCCATCNGAATGANAGAATCTNTCTGGATGTCACTAGTGTCACGGGAGAACTCCAAGAGGAACGGGGGGGAGGAAGATTTATAAAGAGCGACTCCCATGTGGGCTCCTGCGAGATCGGGATTGCGGAAAGACTGCATCGAGGTAAGAGGGGCCAGACCACCGCTGACCAGATCGAGCAGAGCAGGGGAGGTCGCGGCCTTTCCCGACATTTCAAGGCCATGGCCCTCACTGCCGAATATCGAATGCACGAGGGCGGCCGTGGCTTTTCCTGGTTCATTCAGGGGAATGGCGCTCTGTGGTCCGGGAACCTGCTGACGAAAGGCAACGGGCGAACCGGNATTGACTGGAGCGAAGGAGAGGCGGTTTGACGAAACGGAGGAGAGAATAACATNTTCCACCCCGCCGCTGCTGNAGCCAGAGGAGAGCCCGGTGACGTTGGGGAGGTAGGTCTGCGTGGGACCTATCTCGGTAAGGGCGTTGGTTGCAAAGTCGAATAGATGGAAGCGGACCTGGCCGGTCGTCTTGTCGACAAGGGCATAGCCGGACGCGCTCTCAAGGGGGACTACCAGTTCCTCTGGCATGTCAACCGAAGGGGCCGCTGCGGCGATCTGGATTGAGGCGANTCCAGAAAAGAGATGCTTTTTCATGGTGTAAGGGGATCGATCCCGATCAGGGAGAGTGGGTAATGGTGTTGGTAGGAATCACCCGGGCTATTTCACCGCGGGCTGTGAAGGTCACGAGCATGTACTGGTAGGAGGCACCACGTGCTGCCGGNATNGCATCCTTGATCCAGATTGTCCCATTCTGCCGCTGGCTTTGCGCAGGAACGTCGGAAGGGAGCGGGGCGAGGTAGGGGGGGCCTCCACCGATCGGCGGCAGGGGGGCGCCAGTGATGAAGGTAGAGACATCCCGGCTGAAGGTGCCGGAGAGCGGGACGGGAAGAANACTGGGGAACGTCTGTTCGTTGTTCTGAAAAATAAAGAAGGGATCACGGACGCGGAAATAATCGTAATCCAGAGTAAAGTTTGGGCCCACTTTGATGCTGAGCTTTCTGAAGGAAATCCTATCAAGAAGGGGCGTCACCTGAATGAGGTTGGGTTTCGCGTTTGGATAAGGCGCNCCGGGGGTCTTGCCTGGTATCTGGTAGCGGTAGACGACGAGAGGGAGAATTGATTCAAAGTCGTTAGAGCCCGGGTTGCTGGTAGGTTGCTTGCGGTAATTGAAAAGCCACTCGGCAGGATCACGGTCGCCCGGGAAGTTTCCCACCGAAGGAAGATCAGAGTTGGACACCGAGGGNAACGTCCCGCAGAAGATCGCTGCGGANGCTCCTTGGGCATTCATCTCAGCAGAGGGAATCGGATAGGCGAAAAATGGCCCTTCGCCGGGGATGTAGTCATCGACCTNGATGCCGAGATCGGCAATGCCCGGTAGCGGGCGGGCTGGCCAGGGGATTATATCCTGCGGTCCTTCCGCAGGAGCGATCCATGTTCCCGACACGATATTTGAGAAGGATCCGCGGGAGAATTCAAACTGACTGGTAACGGTGTCCCTGACCTGCGGTCCAATAGGACGGATTGCGTAATGAAGCTTACGCCCAGCCGGGACGGTGAGATTCAGGGAGAACTCCCCGCCGTTTCCAAACCCACTGGTGAGAGAATTTGTTCGGAAAACGGAGAACGAGAGTTCATTTCCATCTTCGTCGGTAAGGACTTGGTTGATATCGCTTTCAATCTCGGTGGAGAGTTGTCCTTCGGATTGGATTCCCGGATCCACATCTCCGTCTGCAGCGACCCACAATTCAAACCGGTCGATGCCCACCGGGTCGCAGAACCAGGAGAGACCTACAACCGGGAAACTACCGGTGGGATCAAGATCAACAGGGTCCATCAGGATGGGGATACCNAGGTCCTCGTTTACGACGGTGACACAGCCTATGCGCGTNAGAGGCGATGCATTTCCATGTTGGTCAAAGGACTGGGCATAATAGCAGCATTCCACGCCATTCACGAGGGTAGGCGCAGACTCTTTCCAGGTGAAATCTTGGAGGGCTGATTGACCTGACTGTCGGGCGATTAGCTGCAGGTCACCTGTTCTTCCCACGCGACGATAGATGCGTACTTCCCGGATGTCGCCGGAAAGATAGACGTTGCCACATNCTCCTGTGATGCTGCCATTCGGCCCGATCGGGGTGTGGCTGGGGGGGGTGATCCCGGGGTCCACCTCGATCCATGGAGGGCAGTCAGGGTCGTTGGGATTATCCGGGGGCAGAAGCCCAAGGATTCTGGGGTCAATAGAACCATCCTTCTGACGCAGGCTCCGGGAGGGAATGATGGTAGGACAGCAGATTCTCGCGGAGGCAAGAAATTCGTAGCGAATGATTTCGCCCTCGTTGGTGGCGTCTGTCTGTCTCGTGAGCGGAAGCCANTCGCTTACGGAGCCGTCGCCNAGCCGGGAACGGACCCGAAGAAGAGAACCCTCGAAGGCTTCGAGGGGCACCAGGGTNTCTCCGAACTGCTCNANTCCACGGTAGACGTAGGTTCGGGAANACCGGACGTCGAAAGAGCCGTCGGAGGCCTTTTCTGCTCCAAATTCGACATCAAATCCGGTCACCTTCCTGATTACGAAGCGGTCCTTGGGATCAGTGCGACTCACCCGGACAACAAATCCGGGGAAGGTGTCGTCAACGCCGTATAGGGGGCGGGAAGCGGGAGTTCCGTCTGTAGTAAGCTGGATCTTCGGAATGCAGAAGCAGGTAATCAGAGAACCTTTTGGCTGCTCGGGGCCGACCCGGTCACGAGGAACTCCAAAGACAGCACCACAATGGCCTGAGAAGTTCTTCGGCGCACAGGCGGTATTGTCCACGGCGCGGACGGTATACCAGAAGGTCTGCCCCATCTCGAGATCTGCCTCGTTGGTGACGACCGGCGCTCCGGTATCAACGCCGCCCAGTCCATCTGGCCCTGTTCCGCCCGGGCCATCGGTATCGAGGTCGCTATCNTCATCGTCATCGAGCCAAACCNCCGCCTTACCGGGAACGTGGGCGACTTCCCCGATAAAGTTNAGTTCGGGGTCNCCCCCGTGACGTTGCCAGTCATTGGCCGAGTGCCAGCGGTAAACACGATAGCTGCTAGCGCTATTTTCAGCTGGATTCTCTGGAACCTGCCGAATGTTGATACGAAGGTGTTGAGTGCCCGTATCGTTACCAGGATCAGAGGTTCCAAGATCGAAGACGTTGTCTACCGAGATGATAGCTGGCGTGGAGGGAGGGAGCCGGTCACACACCGTAATAAGGGTAGGTTTGGAAAGAGGTCCCGCGTGACCAGCAATATCGCGGGCACTGATATAGTAGTAGAAGGTATCGCCATCAGTAAAGGGATCGGCTGGGGGGCTCTTGTCATCCCCGTGGAAAAATATCCCGGCTTCGAAAGAAGGGTCGGTGGCCTCCGCGTCTGTAAGGAGGAGACTGGTAATTGCTGGCAGGGAATTGACCCGGACCCCGCCAAGATTAACAAGGTCTACTACTTCTTCAAGCTCCGCAGGGTCGAGAAGGGCGGTGTCGATGATCGTACTAGGAATGCGGTATATATTGTAACCATAGGCATGGGGGAGGAGAGCTCGCAGTGCCNCCGGAGTGGACCACCGGGTAAGAACTGTGAGGTGATCCTTTGGGGATGCGTTTGTCTGGTAACTGGGATCATTTGGGTGGAATATCTGGATTGGGCGGCCTGGCGCAACAAGGCCCTGTGGATTGGCGGCGTCGAGNGTCACCCGGCCGATGACACGGACGTCATTGCCGCCAGGATCGATTTCGCGCACCTCGTAGGTCGTTATGGAGGCCGGGGTAGTTTCGATTGCGAATCCGAGGCCGAGAGACATCTGGACACCGGGGTGGACGCGTCCGAGAGAGACCAGCGATTGGAGGACCTCCGCGTCCTCCAGCGCCACGGTTGTGATCTGGGCCAGTTTCTGAGCAATCTCAAGAGTGATGGTAGTTGGGGGCACAAAATCTTCGGGAAGCGGGGTGGCATTGGCTTCNGCGTTAAGGGCGNCAATCCGTTCTNGGAGAGATGCTCCGTTCGCATCAAANTTTTCTCCGAGCTTCAAAAGAGCTTGAATGGCAGAAGGGGACACTTGGAGACTCTGGATTCCCTGAAGGGTATATGGGCTCGCCGAGACGGAGTCCCCATTCTTGGAGTAAATACCGAAGCGCTTGCCGAAGGTGGTTTGTGCATTCCCCGGTTGCCAGAGGAGATAGTTGTGGTNCCCTGTTCCTCCGTTGGTCTGGAAGGTCTTTCCNACNGTGTAGACCAGAGGGTCCGGGTTCTGGGCTNATACGGCAGGAATCAGCAGCGAGCATGCGATGATGCACAGGACGGTGAACTTGCGATGAGAGATAGTCTTCATTGGCGTGGAGAGAATTAGTGGGTCCAAAGCGTAGCATTACTGCATGGACCAGTCGCCGTGATCGTAGAGTAGTTTTACGGACTTGTTGAACTTGACGCAGAAAGGGCACCAGCCGAGCTTCGCGGAAAAATTTCCCGAGCCAGCTCCGCGGAGGCGGCCGGCCTGAGAGGCCAGAATAATTTTGATTTCGCCCTTGATCGANACGACACAGAGGGCTTCGCCAGACACACCAAGGAATACCTTCCCGCCATAGGTTGGGCCTTCAAGAAAGTAAAAGGCNCCGGCCCCGACCCCAGCATCAATCCTGAACAGGCAGGATGCCGGGACCCCCAGTATCAATTCGGAAATCGGTAGCCAGACTTCGCCATAGACGTAANCTCCNGTGAAGGTGGTGCNTCCTGTCACGACATCTCCGATATCGGGGTCAACGAACAGGAGCGGTTCCAGCGTGCAGGTTCGCCCAAAGAAGATTCCGGCCGCCACCTCGTAATTCGAGAAGATGGCCCGAGCTTTTGCTCCGATATAACATTCTTCGAGGCCGATCGCGAGAGTCGCTCCAAATTCAAGGATCCGGAAGGTCTGGAATTCAATTTCCCCATCGGAGAGCTCGAAAGTCCCTGCCACACCCACTGGTAACGGAGGCACGCCCCCGTCTCCGTCGAAATCCTTTAAAGTCAGCTTAGCTCCCAGGTTGATTCTACACTCTGAAATCCATTCGACCGCGGCATCTGAAGCGCCAATACGTACCTCTACAACCTTCTCACCAGCCTTGACGCACCCTGAGTCGACGAAATTATCCTCGGAGGAATAGGCGAGTATTTCGAGGTAGGTATTCAGTTCCATTTCCTCCGGCACCTCAAACTGCATTCTGGCATCGAGGCGAAGCTTGCGGAGTGAGTCGCCGTTGAACTCGGCAAAGCCCGAGATCTCCCCAGAGCCGATGTAATCGGAGACCTCGCCAAGGAGAGGATTAATGGAATCCTCCAAAGCGCCGATGGTGTCGGAAATGACCTCCTTCATCACATTCGANATCTCCGTCAGGACCGACTGGAGCGAAGAAGTCACCCGGTCCGCGACATCATAGAGGGTTTGCCTCAGAAGANACTGGACTTGCCTGATGAGGTCGGACCCTAGGATGGCGNCCTTGAGCTCATCTTTGATGAGTTGAACAAATTCGTCCTCTGTGTAGTTGGAAAAGAAGGCGTCTGCGACCTCGTTAAACTGGGCGCCTGCTGCGAGCAGAGTTGGAATGCCGAGGGCCTGCTCGGTCTGTTCGAGGAGAGTCCACGCGCGAGTCGTCACCGGGCGCAGCAGATCATTGAGGAGCCCCCCCGTCTTGGCCTCTTCCACGATTTCGTTGAACTTGTCTGCGATTTCACCGCTGCTGGAAACCTGAGAGTGGATGTCGACGAGGAACACCCGAACCGTGAGGAGGGTTTCCCTGATCTGATCGAGGGCAGGATCAATATCCGTGAGCAGTTCGTTGAGTTCGGTGTTGAGCTCGGAGGTTGCGTCGTCGAGGAGTGGCTGGATGACATTGCGGATCCCCGGTTCGACGAGATTTTCCAGNAGGAGGTCGATCAAGGTGGCGACAATCTCGCGCTCTCCACCAAGGTTCTCATAAAGAATACCCCTGATGTCTGGGAGCAGGAGATCCGCAACGTCCTCGGTAAATTCGATGTTTGCACCGCTGGTGTTGATGCCCTGAGTGATGGCATCGATTCCGTTGATAANATCCTCAAGGGCGCTTTCGATCTGTCGGAGGAAGCTGCTCGCGTCGTCGCCAACCTCCGAGATAGTGCAGAGGTGGTCTCGTAATTGCTGCAGGGCCGGGGAAGAGGCAAAGATCAGGTCAGCAGGATTATTGAGAATCTGTTCCACCTCGGACCGGAAGTCGGCGTAGCTGTTTGAACCGGCCAGCACGGTCTCGTGGATGTCGTAGATAGCATGGTAGAGATCTCNGATCGGACCAGGGTCATCGGCTGTTCCAGCAGCNGATTCGACNAGTGGATTGATCAGCTTNCAGAGGGCATCCTCGAGCATCTTTTCCAACTCGCNGANGCCCTGGTCGATAGCTTGCTTGGGAAGCTCGCCGAGGGCTTGGGAGATGGCGTCAGCGGCAGCGTCGATTTCGCTGTTCAGGAAGTTGGAGATTTTGATCTGGGGAAGCCCGTCATAGGTTGCGCCGAACGAGATGTTGCAGAATCTGGCATCCATCCAGTCCAGCTTGTGCTCCATTTGTGCCACGAAAATGTCCTGCGTGCGGGACTCCTTGGAGGCGAAGCGTCGTGTCCCGTCGTTCCAGAGGAGAGGGTAGCTAAGCGGAATAAATCCGAACATGTCCTGCTCAGCCTTGATGAGGAACGGCTCCGAAACTGGCGAGGAGGCGTTAGCAGGATCGCGGTAGTCGCTGTAGCTGATGCCGGCGGGAGGAAANCCACGATGGGTGGGGTCGAACTGTGCAGAGTTGAAAAAGGTGTAGCCTCCATCCTCCCAGCCTGGAGTGAGGGCGAAAGCCGCCCCCTCATTTCCCGAGGCAGTGGTAATGGCCTGGACCTCAAGATCGCGGAAATACGGGATATCGATCGTGGCCGCGAAGGTCACAAATCCCACTGCAGGAGCTCCCGCAGCGGCAGGGTTGTTAAAGCGAAGCTTGGAAGTGGCGACGAGATTGTAGTCCTTGTTTGGGCCAGTGAGCGGAATTGTTGCAGGGAGTCGCAGCTGGGAGTCGATACCGTCGAATTCTGCCGGGAAGTCGAGGGCATCCTGAAGGGTGGAAAGATTTCCGTCGGGGCAGAAGGCGAGGGTGCCGAAGAGATCCCGCTCGACATGGGAGACGCGTGTCTTAGCTCCGGTTGCGAGCTTCGCTTTGAACTGTTTTGGACAGGCTCCGGGAGGATTCTCAAACGTAATGAAGTAGAGCGTCTTGAGGTCGAAGGTCGAGTTCCAGTAGGTCAGGGACTTCCCGTCTGCATCTGAGAGGTCCGGCGTCATCTCGCCTGGTTCCCCAAGGCAGTCGAAGCGTAAACCGGTAAAGGCCTGGGTCCAGTTGGACTGGCCAGATACTACGATGGCACCGTCCACCCAGCTCGCGCACCCGTCAGCTTCGTTCGTATTATCGAGGAAGGAGAGCTGGAACTGCTTGATCTTGCAGGGAAACCCGTGGAGGTCGAGGCTTGGATCGTATGTCCCATCCGTGCCGACCTGACGCCCCGAAACTCCATTCGTGCGGATGTAATATTTCGAACCGCGGTTCCCATCGGCGGATGGATCCTGATCGGGCAGAAGGTCATACCCGTAGTCGTCGGGGGCTCCTCCGAGGCGAGAGGCACCTCGCATTGACCCNGCCTGAACCTCGAAAGTCAGTCCGGCATAGTCACCGTTACCGTTACGATACTCGGGCTCAGACGGGAGGTACAGGTCAGGGGCGGCGACATCCCGGTTGAAGCCGGAGAGGAGAAGTGAGGACGCGGCGTGATCTGCCGCNGTTCTGAAATAGATGGGGCTTTCCTGCAGGGCATTATCAGTGGAATACAGTTGGTAGCCCGGCATATAGAAGTTGCCNTTTTCAAAGGGGCTGGTGCGGTGAGCGTAGCTGGCAGGATCACGTTTGCCCCATTCCAGCCTGTGTCCCACCCCAGCCTCGATGAGGCCAGCGGCATGCAGGCCNCCCCCCGTGGTGAGGAACAGGATTTTCTGCTCCGGTTCCTGTAAGACAACGATTGGCGGAATAGCTGAGGTGCAGTTGTCACCCGGGCAGGTTTGGTAGTAGGGAACCGCGACCCTTGGGACATCCTTGAGGGCAGTTCCAGAGGAGGCCATGCCGTCGCGAAGGATTATCTGGCTTGTATTTGCGTGGGTGATTTCAGTCTTGTTGGGGAAGTGAGCAACGAAGTCCCCTGCCGGCACATCGAGGTCTGCGTTAATCCGGGANGTGCCATCTGCCGCCGCGTTGGCTCTGAGGAGTGATCCGCCCACGAGGNTAAGNTCGAGGAAATAACGATCATTTGAGCAGCGCACGGCCATCGACGGNCTGTCGAGCTGGCCGGTTGCGAGGAGGTCTTCGAGGAGGTCGAATGAGTCCTGATGCGCATAGCGAGCCTGAGTGACCTCAAAGATCAGTTCGCCGCTTGGCTCGATCGAGATCCTGGCTGCTTCAAAGAGGATTGGGTGAGACTCATCTGCTACCGCGGCATCTGGTCCAAGGGTTGCCTTTATCGTGCCTTGCGGACAGAAGTGATCGTTCAGCCCAAGGGTAAAGGTGGTCGGTTGCGTGAAAGCAGGTTCCCCCGCGAAGCGGTTGACGCTCAGATCCGGAAAAAACACAAGCCCCTGTGGCAATGCAACGCGCAGCCCGGAGGCAGTTGCTCCAGCGGCATCAAGAAGGACTGAGGTGTATTCCACCATGGCGCNGCTGTCACANGAGAGCGAATCAGCAGACCCNTCNGTCTGGTAGGCTGTCTGTGAGCCTGCGATGAGTTTCATGTGTCCATCGTCAAAGAGGCGCACAGAGAGATTACTGCTATCACCGAAGGAAATGTCGGGGCGGGTTGGAAACGTTCCTCCAACAGGAGGAACTTGTATCACAGTGTTGGTGTAGTCAGGGCCGTTAAGCCCCGGGGAAGGACTATTGGCGAACTCAGAAATGGTTGATCGAATCGACCCGAAGAGAAGAGTGCCGTCGAAGTGAAGGAGTTGCTCTGGTGCGATATTGCATGCCATATCGGCATGGGAAATCCCCTGCGCGTCTTCCTCGTGCGTGAGGGTTGCGGTCAGGGCGTATGTTTCCGACCCGGACTTGAGCTGAACAAGCGGCTTCAGGTCTGCCTCGATGGTTTCGGAGAAGATGCCGTCAGGCAGAGGGCGGTTCAAATCCCCATTGTGGGACGCCGGGGCCCAGGTCCTCCGGATAATCCCATTACCCTCGAGCGGAATTTTTGTTCCGGTGCCTACCTCTACAAGGTCGAAGTCCAATGTGAGGGTGGCAGTTACATTGGCAGGATTGGCCGCAAAGTCGTCATAGCGCATGGCGAATACCCCTGCGCTGACTTGAAAGCTATCCCCATCAGGGTTGGTCTCCAGAGCCTGGGTTCTTTTCCAGACGGGCTCAGTCATGAAAGCACGAATATTGTATTGAGCATCTCCGCTTTTGAGGTTGGTGAAATGCAGGATGTCCTTTGCTGTAGTTGATCTGGAAGTCCCTGCGACATCACTCCATGTCTTGCCCTCATCGACAGAAACCTGCAGGNTTCCGGACACGCTATAGCGNCCCTTGGTGCGACTCAGGATGGCAAGAGGGTCGGGGAGGGCCCGGAAATTGATTGTTTGCGTGGGGTTTGCGACGGCTGGGAAGATTACGAAATCTGTGAGGGAGACCGTCTCTGCAGCNGTATAGGCGGTATCAAGGGCATCACCGTTGACGAGGCGAACCGGATTCCCGTTACTATCACGCAGTTGATAGGCGAGTCGGTAGTCGGCAGTATGCGATTCCAGAAAAGGGGCTGAGGCGACTGAGACAGTAGCCTGAAAATTGGCCAGNAACCCGTTCAGATCCGTGTTTGGGTCCCCGTCAAGCTCATCAGAATCGAGGATGAACCCGTTTGTGATCGTGCCAGAATCCAGGGTGCGCACTAAAGTAGCACTGGCATATTCGGTCAGGATGAGAAGGACCAGTAATGGGCGGAGCAGGAGTGAGAATCCTCGAAGTTTCATGGCGAAGTCGCGTGGGAGAGTGCTNAGGCACACAAAAAGAAANGTTTCTGGACGTAGCATCTCAAAAAGGGGCAGCTATCGCAAGGCGTCTTGGCAGGAATCCTGCAATCGAGGGAGCCTTGCGGCGCAATGGTGAACCGTCTGGTTGGCAATTGCGTCTGAGACCAGAAAATAAGATGCTAGCTTTGTTGGGGGCGGGACAACCTATCCCCGGGCAGGAATCATGGTGCGGTGCACCGGTTAGCTGGGTAGTAGGCAGGGCGCGGTGCGCGGGTTGGGGCTTACAATCACGCTCCTAGTTTGTAATAGCATGTTACGATATTGGAGCTAGGTTTGTCGGTGTGTGGCTATGTTAGATCCGGTTAATACAAAGAAGCCTTGGTGCTCCCAGTGTTTAGGTTACACGGAGTATTCAGCGGAGGTTTCTTATGCCGGTGAAGGTTCTGAAACGATCATTCACTGCAAGTGCTGCAATGACGTAATGTGGCCAGTGGATAGTTGTAGAAGGCTCGTTCGTGTATGGAAATTTGCCAGTCTGTTTATGTGTGGCATGTCGTGCATCTTTTCAGCCACGGCCGCGCTTGTAATGGGCGAGGATCCTCTAGGTGCAGCAATCATGGCGAGCATGCTCCCAATAGTGGCAGGGTCTCTGTCATTGGTGCTCTACTGGTGTGGGTGGCGTAGGCAAGCGAAATTCCTTAAGCGGTTTGACGCATGGGTAGCCCAACAGACTCGCAATTTGTATTCAGAGCGCAAATAACCTGCCCGTTCCCGTTCAGGAACCACGGCGCAGTGCAGGGGTGAAGGGGCAACGGTGCAGGAATCACGAGACGGTGCACGCCACAGCCTGCAAGGCTGCAGAAAGCAGGGTGTTAGGTTTTTAGCGGATAGTTCTTATTGGCCACCCTTCTGAACACTTCGGTCGGCGTCGTTAGGAATGATGTTCTATATCCCTTATCGATCCAATCGTTGAAGCTGCCAATGATATAAAGGACCAATGAAGTTCAGAGTCTTAAAAATGGAGAACATCTGGAGCTTTGTCGTCGCTGGGGCTATAACCGCTCATCCAACCAGGAATGTGAGACTAACACCGCGGCCCCATTACAGAGAAGGCTCTGCTTTGCAGTAGCTGGCTTTTAGGTCGCACAGATATGATGAGGGAATGAAAATTTTGTTTTATCTTTCGGTATGCGGAGTGCTGACAGTTCCCCTCGTTGAGGTCCTCGGAGCGACCTTTGAGGATGTGGCCTCCGAAGCAGGGCTCACACACGAACACTATCCCGCCAACCTTCAGGGAGTGGGCGATATACAATCCCGCATGTCCGGAGGGGCCGCTGCGGCCGACTACGACAACGACGGCTGGATCGATCTCTACTTCACGCGACTGAATCGCCCGGACCGGCTTTATCGGAACCTCGGTGATGGTAGTTTCCGGGATGTGACCGTAGACGCGTTTGGCGAACAACACCTTGCCGATGTCTGCACAAATGGTTGTGCCTGGGCCGATATCGATAACGACGGGGATCAGGACCTCTATGTTACCAGCCTGAAATCACATCGCTATCACCTCTTTATCAACAACGGAAGGGGTTCCTTCACAGAAGCAGCCGTGACAAGGGGCGCCGCACTCAAAGGATCCGATCTCCACTTTGGCTTCAGTGCTTGCTTCGGCGACTATGATAACGACGGCTTTCTTGACCTGCACGTCAACGAGTGGCGCACATCTGAGCAGAACCCCCGCCGCGACGCTTCCAATACCCGCCTCCTGCGCAACCGTGGGGCCGCCGCCCCCGGACATTTTGAGGATGTTACCGAAGCTGCCGGAGTCGTTATGGATTATCCTTCTGCGGATTCGATGGCGTTCTCATCCCGATTTCTCGATCTCGACTTCGATGGCTGGCCCGAACTCCTTGTCGTTTCCGACTTTGGAACCAGCCGTCTCTTCTGGAATAATCATGATGGCAGCTTCACGGATGGAACCAGAGAAGCAGGAGTGGGAACTGATCAGTATGGGATGGGGAATGCGATTGGGGATTTTGATGCCGACGGCGACTTCGATTGGTTTGTCACCTCTATCCATGGCTCTCTCGGCGGAGACGGTAACCGGCTCTATCAATATGATGGCAATCGGCGATTCACCGACGTTACCGATCTTAGGGGAGTACGAATCGGAGGCTGGGGGTGGGGGAGCACCTTTCTCGATTACAACAATGATCGACATCTGGATCTCTTGATGGTGAACGGAGCGAACGGGTTTCCCGACGACACAACTCTGCTCTGGCGGAACTTTGGTAACGGTGTCCTGACCCAGGTGAATGCGGTGGAAGGAATCACCGATCGCAAGATCGCCACCGGAACGTTGAGCTTAGACTACGACAATGACGGAGATCTGGACATTCTCATAGTAAATAACGGGGACAAACCAATCCTCTATCGGAACAATAGTAGTGGCAGGATGGGCTGGTTGCAGGTCAGGGCAGTCGGGACGCGCTCAAATCGTGATGGCGTGGGAGCAGTAGTCCGCCTGTATGTGAACGACTCCGACGTGCCGCTGCTACGGTTCGTTGATGGCGGAAGCAACTTCCTCGGGCAAAACGACCGAAGGGTTCACTTTGGTCTCGGGTTAGCAACTACCCGGATCGATAGGTTAGAAGTTACGTGGCCGTCGGGGCGGACTCAGAGGCTTTATGACATCCTTCCCAATCAGGTTATTACCATCACTGAGCCTCTTCCCCGGCAGCTTGCCCTCACAGGATTGTCCATGCGCCAAGGACGGCCCTATGTCACCTGGTCCTGCCAGCCGGACTCGAGTTGTCTTCTCGAAGTTTCAGAAGATCTGGTTTCATGGCGAAAAGCTGCCGTTATCGAGGCACGAGAGCGAGTGGTTTCATGGCATGACTGGCTAGTATCCCGTCCTTTAAAGCGCTTTTATCGAGCCTGGCACTAAAATGGCCAGCTCCTGCCTGAGCAGTTCTTTAAATGTATCGGTAAACTCCATGGAGTGCAGAGGACTAGGCGATACTCTTTTCGGTTATCAGTTTTGGGGCGCTTAGCCCGTATTCCGCAAACGCTACTTGATTCCAGAGGCCTGCCTTGAGACGGCCTCTTCGTAAAAAAATTGAAAGGGTTGAGGGAGGGTGGCCCTTACGAAGGACTCACATTTTACACTATCAGGCCCTCACGGTGCCGGTGGTAGGGTGTGGGTGGTGAACGCTCTAGTCTACAAAGGTGCAGGGGGAGGGGCGGGGCGCAGGGGTTAAGGGGGGCTGCGCTGGGGATCAGGGCTGGGCATCGCTCTGAACGATGATCGTATCGAACTTATGAATTATGGGCCGGAAGGGGTAGATGGTATGTTGAGACTGTGAAAAATATGATCCCTCTGGTGGTTGTTCCCTTTCTCTTTAGCTGCGGTGATGGTGGCATTGACTCTAATCAGGGAGGGGCTTCTGAGAAGCAGACCATGGAGGCTGAAATAGCGAAATTGAAGGAGAGGGTTAAAAAGTTAGAGAGCGAGGAGTCGCTCGAAACTAAGTCGGCTCTTAAGGATTCGCAGCTTGAACCCAAGGCCTCTGGAGCACCTTTTGCTAGGTTGTCTCCCTTCACCGAAGTCTCCTGTGACAAAGACAAGGCCTTGGTGGCTTTTTCCGATAAGCGTTATGAACTGATCAGTATCGATGGGCTTTCCACCAAACAGATCTTAGATTTTTGTCGTGAAACCTTCTCTACTCGATGGGAAAAACGATTCGCCGAAGACTTGGTAGAAGTGATGTCGGGAATGGGCAAGGAGGCAGGCACTATTGTGAGTCTGGTTCTAAAAGAATTGGATACGAACAACTTGATCACGGTTCCCGACGCTCCCATGACCGCAGAAAATCGGCGCGCAGTTTGGGAAAGTCGGCAGTAAGAAGGTCAGTTATGCCCATTTCTGTGCAGGATCCATGGTGCGGCGCACACTATCAAGGGGCAAAGGTGGAGGAAGCAAGGGTGGGGGCACTCTACGTTGAACCTGAAGAACACACCGCCCTGTCTTCAACAGCGACCTCAAGGCAGATACTGCCGTTCACCACCGAGCCGAATTTACGGTAATGATACCGTCCTACTCGTTTTGCTGAATCAAAGGGGGGTGTATGCTGTGAAAACTTGAATCAGCATGACGATACCCAATAAAAGGGATGGGTAGCATAGTATCAGGCCAATGAATGCACGTTTTTTTCCTGGAACCTTTCCCCATCGGTCGGTGATCTCATGAAGAGCGCGATGCCCGCTTTTTACTCCAACGAATGCAGCCCCGATAATTACTAATATTAGTAAGAGTCGAAAGCACGACAGCAGGAGGCTTTCTTTGAGCGGGAACCTAAAGAACTCGAGAATTGTAATGTCGGCAACCGTAACGAGCAGTCCTGCTTTCAGACTCAGGTTAGAGTGTGCAGAGCTGGGGTGCTTTTTTCGTTCGTTCGGATTTTGTTCCGCCATAAGCGAGCTGCGCTGAGATCAAAACTTGTGTTGGGAACTAGTAGTCTATCTATCAATCCCGCTTGTCGCGGATTTGGACTGGCAATCGTCCGGTCACTCTCACAGGTGGTTCGGCCATACACCCTCACTTCCGAATCCCGGAAAACCCGCCCGGATCCAAAGTAGGGACAGGAGGACGGTGCCGATTAGTTTCATCGCATTGCAGGGTTGCTGCGATACAGAAGCGAGAAGCATGCCAACTGCATCCTGCACCCTCGATCCTGCCCCTGGTCCCTGTTATATTCACCCGCAGGATGAGCCGTGCAGCTCCTCAGGGAATCACTGCCCTGAGGAATACCGGGGCGGCTTTTAAACAAGGGGCTATGCTAGTAAAAACGTTGTCGAGAGTTGACAAAGTGTTCTCCATTCTTGCTTTCCAGAGAAGATTTTTTAGTGGTTGCTGCCAATGAGAACTTTAATTCTTCAGACAATCATATTCCGGACGGTAGTTTCCTCACTGATTTGCTTTGGCAGCGCCACTGCACTACTTGCCGGTCAGGCAGAGAAATACTACGAGTTCTACTCTTTTTACCAAGGGACGTGGGACGTTGAGGAAATAAGTGATGGAAGAAAAACCAGATCCACTGCCAAGTGCCATGGCAGTAGCGGCGGGAGCAATATTTATGTGAGTGAGAATGAAACCTCGGTTTGGGGCTTTGACCCAAAGAGCAAGCAGTGGACAGGGTGTGGGCAGCTTGATGGAGGTAGCCGATTCGTGATGGCTATTTCGCGTCCTGCCGGTCCCAAATATAAAGCGGGAATGTCGTTGGTCTTTACTGGAACAATTTGGCACCCAAATGGGCAGGTTCACTACGTGACCATGAATCAGTCATGCATTGATCCAGACACAACACATAGCGTCGTCACCGGTGTCGACCAAGACGGCAAGGCAATCCCAAAGGTTATCCGGACCCACAAGCGCAAGAAGTAGAGTTAAGGTCGGAGTCTGTGTCTCCCTTGTAGATGAAATCACCTCGTGTCTGAGGTGATCTGTTTGCGAAGCTTTAACCATTTAGGAGCTACTCCAAAGGTGTGGAACAGCTTTGAGGTAGCACGGCTGTATG
>PBSX01000047.1 GCA_002726375.1 Marinovum sp. | reverse complement strand
TGCGTCAGGACCCGCCCTTTGATATGCATTATATCACCACCACGCATTTGCTGGATCGGGTGCATCCCAAAACGCTTGTGGTCAATGATCCGTTTTGGGTGCGCAATTACCCCGAAAAACTGTTGGTGCTGGAATTTCCGGAACTGACCCCGCCAACCACAATTTCCCGTGATCTGGGCACCATCAAGGCCTTCAAACAAAAGCACGGTGATATCATCGTCAAACCGCTTTATGGCAATGGCGGCGCCGGTGTGTTCCGGCTGGATCAAAATGACCGCAATCTGGCATCGCTGCATGAGCTGTTTACGGGGTTTTCGCGTGAGCCGTTGATTGCGCAAAAATTTCTGCCAGCGGTGAGCAAGGGCGATAAACGGGTCATCTTGGTCGACGGCGAACCGGTCGGGGCGATCAACCGCGTNCCAGCGGCCGGGGAAACCCGCTCGAACATGCATGTGGGCGGGCGGCCGGAAAAAATTGAGCTAAGCGCGCGTGATCTTGAAATTTGCCGCGCCATCGGCCCGCTGCTGCGCGAAAAGGGGCAGATATTTGTCGGCATTGATGTGATCGGTGAATACTTGACCGAGATCAACGTCACATCGCCCACAGGGATACAAGAGCTTGAGCGCTTTGATGGGATCAATGTGGCGGAAAAAATCTGGCAGGCGATCGAAAGCAAAAGAGCCTAAGATGTCCCTGCGGCGGCGGATTTTAAACTTTGCCCTGCGGTGGTCTGAAAAACCCTATTTGCGCCGAGCTGATCCGCTGGATTTGCGCGAAAGGTTTGAAAAGATGGCGCGGTTTTGGTTTCGGCTGCCGCGCGGGGTGACATTTACGGGGCGCAGTTTTGCCGCGCCATCCGGCCAAAGAGAAGCGCTTTGGATCGCCCCAGAAAACCCTACAGCCAATTCGGTCATTCTTTATCTGCACGGCGGTGCATTTATATTTGGCTCGCCCGATACACACCGCGCAATGCTGGCCAAGCTCGCTCAACTTAGTGGAAGCATGGCCTGTCTGCCGCGCTATNGGCTGGCGCCCGAACATCCGTTTCCGGCCGGATTAGATGACGCGCTGGCCGCCTATCAAGACCTTTTTGAGCAGGGCTACAGGGCCGATCAGATCATCCTTGGCGGCGACAGTGCCGGCGGCGGTTTAGCCCTTTCCTTGTTGCATGCACTCATCGCTGACGGTCAGCCTTTGCCAGCCGGAGTATTTTGCCTTTCCCCTTTAACCGATTTGACCTTTTCGGGCAAAAGTTGGGTCTACAATGCCGAACGTGAAGTGCTGCTTACGGCTGAAAGGGCCAGTGAGTTGGTTGCCATGTACCTTGGGNAAAACGATGCAACAGATCCGCGCGCCTCGNCGCTGTTTGGTGNTTTTACCGGTGNGCCGCCGNTCTACCTCACCGTNGGAGATAGTGAAATTTTGCTAGATGATACCCTGCGAATGGCTGAAAAATTGCGCCAATGCGGCGTTGATGTTAGCTGTGACGTCGCGCAAGATTTGCCGCATGTCTGGCCCCTATGTCAGGGTCTTTTACCCGAGGCTGATGCCAGTTTGGCGCAGATCGCTGATTGGATTGTGGCCCGTCTGCGGGTCCAAGCCGATAGCTGACAGCTTCGGCCAGATGCGNNTTGCAGACCTGATCACTGGCCGCCAGATCGGCAATTGTGCGGGCCACCCTTCGCACCCGATGATAGCCACGTGCAGACAGTTGAAACCGCTCAGCGACCGTGCGCAAAAGCTGCTGTGCCTCTGGCGCAAGTTTGAGCGCCGCCTCCAAAGCCTCGCCGCCGGCATCAGCGTTTGTTCGGATCATCTCGTGGGTTTTGTACCGCTCGGTTTGACGCTCCCGCGCCGCAGGCACGCGGCGCGCAATATCCGCCGAGCTGTCCCCGTTGGCGGGCAGATCAAGATCGTGAAACGACACCGGCGGGACATCAAGCCGCAAATCAAATCGGTCCATGAGCGGTCCGGAAATACGCCCAAGATAATCTGCCCCGCAAATCGGGGCACGCCCGCAAGCGCGGTTTGGATCGCTTAGATGGCCACATTTGCAAGGGTTGGCCGCAGCGATCAGCATAAAGCGGCATGGATATTTCACATGGGCATTTGCCCGCGCAATCATCACGCTGCCAGTTTCGATCGGCTGGCGCAGCGTTTCTAGAAGGTTGCTGGGAAACTCGGGAAATTCATCCATAAACAAAACGCCATTATGTGCCAGCGAAATTTCCCCCGGCTTTGCGTTGCGTCCACCCCCGACAATTGCGGCTGTCGATGCGGTATGATGCGGTTCTCGAAATGGTCTTTGGCGGCTGATCCCGCCATCTTGGGTAAGGCCAGCCAGCGAATAAACCATCGATGTTTCCAAGGCCTCGACGGGCGACAGGGGCGGCAAAATCCCCGGCAGCCGCGCAGCCAGCATTGATTTTCCGGAGCAGGGCGGACCGACCATCATCATATGATGGCTTCCTGCAGCCGCAATTTCAAGCGCGCGCTTGGCCCGTTCCTGGCCTTTGACTTCGCGCAGATCAGGACCCATATGCAAAGGGGTCATTTCGCCCGGCTTGGCCGGTTCAATCGGGCGCCGCCCGTTCACATGATGGATCATTTGCAAAAGATTTGGCGCGGCGATCACCTTGGCCGCTTCAACCCAAGCTGCCTCGGCGCCGCAGGCCGCAGGGCAGTAGAGCGCTTTGCCCAGTTCGGCCGCTTTAAGCGCAGCAGGAAGCGCGCCGATCACCGGATTGAGCCGGCCATCCAAAGATAGCTCGCCTATTGCAATCGCTTCGCCAACCGCATCGCGCGGCACCACCTCTAGCGCTGCCAAAAGCGCAAGCGCGATCGCCAGATCAAAATGGGATCCGGTTTTCGGCAAATCCGCAGGAGTAAGGTTAATGGTGATTTTTTTAGCCGGAAGCGCCAAAGACAGATCATTGAGAACAGCGCGAATTCGGTCGCGGGCCTCGCTCACGGCTTTGTCAGGCAGGCCGACAATGGCAAAACCCGGTAATCCGGGACTGATTGCACATTCCACATCCACCTCGCGCGGCTCCATACCTTCAAAGGTCACAGTGTGGGCGCGGGTGATAATAAAACAAAAGCCATGGCCAAAACAGTTTTTGGCCAAATGATTTGGAAATGGTTAATTTCGGATGCTTGGAGCAAAGGCAGTACAGATTTTAGGCGGTGTAATTGATCCTATGAATATCCCATGTTCCATTCTTGAGACTCATTTGGGTCAGGGATAAATTATCTATCGCATGGCGCAGGGCGCGCTTTGGGCTTGCGCCTTCGGCGCGCTGAATCTGGCTGATGATCACCCCGAAATGCACCACAATAATGAGCTCTTTGCCCGGATGCGCTGTCATCAACTTATCCACTGCGGCGTTGATCCGAGCGGAAAAGCCGAGCCAGTTTTCTCCGTTTGGCGGGGTGGCCGTGCCCGGGCTTTCAAAATATTCAAACACCCGATCCGGATCATCCGCATTGATCCGATCAAAGCTTTTCAACTCCCAATCGCCAAAATTTATCTCGCGCAGCTCTGGTTGGTTTGGCAGGCGCAACTGACCCGAGCTTACCGCATCGGCGGTGGCGCTGGCCCTGATCAAATCCGAAGACACCATCACTGCATCGCCGGGCAGTTCCGATCGCAAGCGCGCAAGCGCGGCATGATCTGACAAATCTGCGGGCAGATCGGACCAGCCAACCATGGTTTTAGCGTGCGTTGGCCCATGCCTTATCAAATGAAGTTTGGTCATGAGCGGCTCTCGGCAATCTGACCTTTTAAAACCATCGGCAAACCAGCTGTAATCATTACAACCAAATCTGCAGCGGCGGCTAGGCGTTGGTTCAACTGCCCTTGGGCATCGCGAAACTGCCGCCCAAGGGCATTTTCCGGCACCACGCTGTGCCCCACTTCGTTGCTTACAATCACAATCGGAGAGGCCGCAGCCGGAAGCGCCTTAAGCAGTGCATCACCAGCCTGATCATAATTTTTTTCCGCAAGCATCTGATTGCTAAGCCACATGGTGGCACAATCAATCAACACTGAGTGATCTGCTGGTAATGTCCCTATAAGCCCTGCAAGATTAAGAGGTTCTTCGAAGGTTTTCCAACGGTAAGAACGCGTGGATTGATGTGCAAAAATTTTATTTTTCATCTCATTATCAAATGCTTGTGCGGTTGCGACATAGATTAAATCTTGCGCAAGCGACGCTGCATAGGCTTCTGCCCAACTTGATTTTCCCGATGCGGCGCCACCAAGCACCAAAGCAATGTGTTGTCCCATTTTCTTATCCGAAGTGATCCAGTTAATATCTTTGTGCGTAACTCTAATACAAAACACAATGATGAATGAAGATCACGGTTGATTATGTGAGAGAGGTTTAAAAGATGGCTTTTGATGGCGTATCAGAAAAAATGTTTTCGCGGCGGGCGATGAAAGCTGAGCTTTTAGACGCAGAAACCGAATTGCAGCTGGCATATGCGTGGCGGGACCACCGCGATGAGCAGGCTTTGCATCGCTTGATTAATGCATATATGCGTCTGGCGATTTCAATGGCGTCTAAGTTNAAACGCTATGGNGCGCCGATGAANGATTTGATTCAAGAGGCCGGATTGGGGTTGATGAAAGCCGCTGANAAGTTTGATCCAGACCGGGGCGTACGGTTTTCGACCTATGCGGTCTGGTGGATTAAAGCCGGTATTCAGGATTATGTGATGCGCAACTGGTCGATGGTGCGCACTGGTTCAACCAGTAGCCAAAAGTCGTTGTTCTTCAACCTGCGCCGCGTGCAGGCCCAGATCGAGCGCGAAGCTGCTCAAGAGGGTGAACAGCTGGACAAGCACCAGCTCTATCAGAAGATAGCCACCGAAGTTGGCGTTCCACTGCAGGATGTCGAAATGATGGATGGACGGCTGTCTGGATCAGACTTTTCCTTAAATGCGGTTCAATCATCTGACGACGAGGGTCGCGAATGGATCGAAACGCTGCAAGATGATAGCCAGCAGGCCGACGAAACCTTTGAAGATGATCATGACGCAGGTAAACTGCGCTTATGGCTGAGCGACGCGCTTACATCACTAAATGACCGTGAGCAGTTCATCGTTCGTGAGCGCAAGCTGCGCGAAAAGCCGAGAACATTGGAATCCTTGGGTCAGGAAATGGGGCTATCAAAAGAGCGTGTGCGGCAACTGGAAGCCGCAGCGTTTGGAAAAATGCGCAATTTCTTGCAAAAAAATGTCCAAGAGGTGCATCACTTTCTGTAAGAGCGCGCAGTGGNCGCTCTTGCAGAGCCTCATCAGAGNGCCTAGAGTCTTGGGAAACCCTATCCGAGGCGGATGATGCTGGAAAATACCCGAATTTTATTGATTATCGGCGGCGGTATTGCGGCCTATAAATCGCTCGATTTGATCCGCCGCCTGCGCGAGCGCGGGGCAAGCGTGNCGNCTGTGATGACCTCTGCCGCGGCAGAATTTGTCACNCCCATGGCTGTATCTGCGCTCTCTGGCAGTAAAGTACACACGGCGCTATTTGATTTAACATCTGAAGCGGAAATGGGTCATATTGAGCTGTCGCGCAGTGCTGATTTGATCGTTGTTGCGCCAGCCACAGCCGATTTGATGGCCAAAATGGTGGGCGGTCATGCCAATGATCTTGCCTCTACACTGCTTCTTGCCACCGATACGCCCGTACTGATTGCGCCGGCAATGAATGTGCGGATGTGGACCCATGCGGCGACACAAAGAAATATTGATAGCCTAATGGCGGACGGTATCGGCTTTGTTGGGCCCAATGAGGGCGATATGGCCTGCGGTGAATTTGGTCCGGGTCGCATGGCTGAGCCACTGGAGATTGTTGCGGCCGTTGAAGCACGGGTGCAAAACCGCACACTTGCTGGTAAAAAAGTGCTGGTGACATCGGGGCCTACCCATGAGCCGATTGATCCGGTGCGCTATATCGCCAACCGGTCCTCTGGGGCGCAAGGCAGCGCCATCGCCCGCGCTTTGACGGATCGCGGCGCNGAGGTTGTTTTTATCTCGGGGCCCGCCACAGCNCCGCCNCCCTTGGACGCCGANGTTATCGCCGTGGAAACCGCGCAGCAGATGGCCGATGCGGTGGCAGCGGCTTTGCCGGTGGATGCTGCTGTTTTTGCTGCCGCCGTTGCCGATTGGCACGTAGCTTCGGTCAGCAGTTCAAAAATTAAAAAACAAAAAGGCGCGCTTCCGGTTTTGGAGTTTGCGGAAAATCCTGATATTCTGGCCAGTGTGAGTCAATCGTCGTCTAACCGCCCCGATTTGGTGGTCGGCTTTGCCGCGGAAACTGATGACCTTCTTTCTAATGCCACTGCAAAACGCGCGCGCAAGGGCTGTGACTGGATCGTTGCCAATGATGTCTCGCCCGAGAACGGCATTATGGGTGGGTCGGAAAATGCGGTTACATTCATCACGGAAGACGGCGCGGAAAGCTGGCCGCGTATGGGNAAGGCGCAGGTTGCCGGTGAACTGGCTGATAGGATGGCGCAGTATTTGGCGACTGACAGGGACGCATGATGGTTGAAATAAAACTGAGCTGGTCAGAGGNTGCTGACCGCGCGGTGGCTTTACCAATGTATGAAACATCTGGCGCCGCAGGGGCAGACGTTCGGGCCAATTTTTCGCCTGATGAACGTGCGGCAGGGGTGGTTCTGGCCGCTGGCGCACGGGCTTTAATCCCCACCGGTCTGCGGATGGAAATTCCCCAAGGTTATGAAGTGCAATTGCGGCCAAGATCGGGGTTGGCGCTGAAACATGGGATCACTCTTTTAAACAGCCCGGGCACGATTGACGGCGACTATCGCGGCGATGTTGGGGTGATTTTGATCAACACCTCGGGTCAGGATTTTCATATAGCCCACGGCGACCGCATTGCACAGATGGTGGTCGCACCCGTTACNCAGGCAGGTTTTGAGCTGTCAGACGGCTTAAGTGCAACCCAGCGCGGTGCTGGTGGCTTTGGCTCGACGGGGCAAGGGTAATGATATTTCTTGTTGTTCTGGCGCTGCTTATCTGGTTCGGTGGGCAGCNTTTAAGATGGCCGCGTGCGTTGCGGCTAGGCCTGCTCACAGGGCTTTATGCAGGTATCATGCTGATGCATGTGGTGCTGCCGGCGGGGCACGCGCTNCGGATGGCAACTGGCCAGACCATTGTGCCCTGGGCAACAGCGCTAGCGCTCATGATAGTGGTGCTGCTGTATCGACGGGTGCTTGCCGCCTTGAGGAAGAAAACCAATGNTGACGCAGCGCNCGACCCGCCGTTGAACGAAGACAGTTTTTCCNGTACNGAGCTAAACCGCTACGCCCGGCATATTGTGCTGCGCGAAATCGGTGGCCCGGGGCAAAAAAGCCTAAAACAGGCACGGGTTTTGGTCATCGGCGCTGGNGGNCTTGGCGCGCCAGCGCTGCAATACCTAGCGGCTGCTGGCGTCGGAACCATTGGCGTGATTGATGATGACAAAGTGGAAAACGCCAACCTGCAGCGGCAGGTAATCCACCGCGANNCCGATATTGGAACGGCCAAGGTGTTTTCTGCGCAAGCCGCAATGCAGGCTCAAAATCCTTTTGTCACCGTAAAGCCCTATCATCGGCGGTTTGCCGAAGAGATTGCCGCAGATCTTTTTGCGGAATACGACATCGTACTGGATGGAAGTGATAATTTCGACACGCGCTATCTGGCCAACCGCACGGCAGTGGCGTTGGGTATTCCGCTGGTATCTGGCGCGCTGAGCCAGTGGGAAGGTCAGCTATCNGTATTTGATCCCAAAACCGACGGGCCATGTTATCAATGTATTTTCCCCGAAGCGCCCNCCGAAGGGCTTGCGCCCAGCTGCGCTGAAGCTGGTGTTTTTGCGCCCTTGCCCGGCGTAATCGGGGCGATGATGGCCGCCGAGGCGATGAAGCTAATCACCAAGGCCGGCACGCCGCTACGGGGCGAATTGCTAATTTATGATGCGCTTTACGGCGAAAGCCGGCGGCTCAAAGCGCCGCGCTGCGCCGACTGCCCGATCTGCGGCAGCGGCTCTGCGTCTTAGCGAGCGCCGTTAGAGATTAAGATTNACCAATAGGAGATTTCATGACTAACCCCTTGCTGACGNACTGGGACACACCGTTTCAAATCGCCCCTTTTGATAGAATATCAGACGATGATTTCGCGCCGGCGTTTGAGCAGGCGCTTGCGCAGGACATGAAGGATACGGCTGTTATCGCGGATAATCCACAGTCGCCAACCTTTGCCAATACAATCGAAGCGTTAATGGCAACGGGCGAGGCGCTGGATAAAGTTCTTTCCACTTTCTACACCATCGCAGGCGCGGATAGTAACGCAGCGCGCGAAGCACTTATGCGCGATTTTTCNCCTAAATTATCTGCCCATAGCTCTGAGATTTACGGTAACAAGGCGCTTTTTGCCCGTATTGATGCACTTTGGGCCAAACGTGAAGCGCTTGATCTAGATGATGAACAGGCGCGGGTGCTGATGCTGACCCACCGCAACTTTATCCGTGCGGGCGCTGGGCTCACTGGNGCGGCCGAGGNGCGGATGAAAGAGATTAAAGAGCGCCTTGCGGTTTTGGGCACCGAGTTTTCGCAAAACTTACTGGCAGATGAGCGCGACTGGCATATGGAGCTGTCTGACAGCGACATGGAAGGCCTGCCTGAGTTTTTGCAAGCTGCGGCCAAATCAGCCGCCGCTGAAAAAGGCGTGGAGGGGTCGATTATCACCTTGTCGCGGTCTTTGGTGGTGCCGTTCATGCAGTTTTCACCGCAGCGGGATCTGCGCAAGACAGCGTATAAAGCCTGGGCTGCGCGGGGTGCAAACGGGGGCGCGACCGACAACCGTGATCTGGCGCGCGAGATGTTGGCGCTGCGCCAAGAGATGGCCACGCTTCTTGGCTATCAAGACTTTGCCTCATTTAAACTCGAAACCGAGATGGCAAAAACGCCCGAAAATGTCCGCCAATTGCTGGATGATGTCTGGTCGCCAGCAAAAGCGCGCGCCGAGCAGGACGCAGAAGTACTGACCGCGATGATGCAGGCCGATGGTCTTAATGGCGATCTNGAAAAATGGGATTGGCGCTATTATGCGGAAAAGCGGCGCAAGGCCGAGCATGATCTGGATGAGGCAACGCTNAAGCCCTATTTTCAGCTTGACCGAATGATTGATGCAGCATTTGATTGTGCCGCGCGGCTGTTTGGTTTGAGCTTTGAGCCGGTTGATATCCCGCTTTACCACCCCGATTGCCGCGCGTGGGAAGTGACCCGCGACGGCGAACATATCGCGCTGTTTATTGGTGACTATTTTGCCCGTGGATCGAAACGCTCAGGCGCGTGGTGTTCGGCTATGCGCGCGCAGGCTAAACTGCCCAAAGTGCAAGCCCCGATTGTGATCAATGTGTGTAATTTCGCCAAATTCGATCCGGCTTTGCTGTCTTATGATGATGCGCGCACATTATTTCATGAATTTGGCCATGCACTGCATCAAATGCTGTCAAATGTCCGCTATGAAATGGTGTCGGGCACTTCAGTGCCGCGCGATTTTGTGGAATTGCCTAGCCAGCTTTATGAGCATTGGCTCGAAGTGCCGGAGGTTTTGCAACGCTTTGCCACCCATGTCGATACCGGTGCCGCGATGCCTGCCGATCTGCTGGACAAGGTGCTGAAAGCGGCGACCTTTGATATGGGGTTTCAGACCGTGGAATATGTGGCTTCGGCCATGGTTGATCTTGCGTTTCACACCCAGGACGTGCCGACAGATATTATCGCGCGTCAGAATGATATTTTGCAATCAATGGGCATGCCGCCAGCGATCGGAATGCGCCATGCAACGCCGCAGTTTGGGCATGTGTTTTCTGGGGGCTATTACGCAAGTGCCTATTACAGCTATATGTGGTCCGAAGTGATGGACGCCGATGCCTTTGCCGCGTTTGAGGAAAAAGGTGATGCGTTTGATCCCGATTTGGCAAAGTCTCTTGAGGCTAATATTCTGTCTCGTGGCGGCGCGGACGATCCTAAGGCGCTTTATCTCGCCTACCGTGGCCGACTTCCAAAAGTTGAGGCCCTTTTAAAGGGGCGCGGTTTGTCTATTTAAGAGGGNAGNGNGCGCGNNTTAAGAGGATTTTTNTGGCACTCTATTTTACCCGCGCGCCATTNGNCNAACCTGTTCTGAACTAAATTGGTTTTTTTGCATTTGCTGGTTGACAGACAGGGTAACCACACCTAGTTACNTTCCGTTAGCACTCGCCTGGTGTGAGTGATAATGGCCCGCAAGGGTTTAATTTAAATTTGAGCGTAAGGAGCCTCAGAGATGGCATTTACACCGCTTCATGACCGCGTTTTGGTCCGTCGCGTAGAAGGCGATGATAAAACAGCTGGGGGATTAATCATTCCCGAAAGCGCAAAAGAGAAACCAGCCGAAGGTATCGTTGTTTCATGCGGCGAAGGCGCCCGCAAAGACAGTGGCGAGCTGATTGAAATGGCTGTGTCTGCAGGAGATAAAGTTCTGTTTGGCAAATGGTCAGGTACAGAAGTNACTCTCGATGGAGAAGAGCTTTTGATCATGAAAGAAAGCGATATTCTAGGCATTATNGCCTAATCGTACCCCTAATTGAAATTTTTTAGACGAGGATAAGCACAATGGCTGCTAAGGACGTCAAATTCGACACAGATGCACGCAATCGCATGCTCAGCGGTGTCAATATTCTGGCTGACGCCGTAAAAGTAACTCTTGGCCCGAAAGGCCGCAACGTGGTGCTCGACAAATCTTTTGGTGCACCGCGCATCACAAAAGATGGTGTGACCGTTGCCAAGGAAATCGAACTGGAAGATAAGTTCGAAAACATGGGCGCGCAAATGGTGAAAGAAGTCGCCAGCCGCACCAATGACGAAGCCGGTGACGGCACAACCACTGCCACTGTTTTGGCTCAGGCCATTGTAAAAGAGGGCATGAAGTCTGTCGCAGCGGGCATGAACCCGATGGATCTGAAGCGTGGCATCGATCTGGCAACTTCAACTATCGTGGCCGAGATTAAAGGCGCATCACGCGAAGTTAAAGACAGCGATGAAGTGGCGCAGGTTGGTACAATTTCTGCCAATGGCGAAGCCGACATCGGCAAACAAATCGCAGATGCGATGCAAAAAGTTGGCAACGAGGGCGTGATCACTGTTGAAGAGAACAAAGGTCTGGAAACAGAAACCGATGTTGTCGAAGGCATGCAGTTCGACCGCGGATACCTGTCACCTTACTTCGTGACCAACGCTGACAAAATGACAGCCGAGCTTGAGGATTGCTTGATCCTGTTGCACGAAAAGAAGCTGTCATCGCTGCAGTCAATGGTTCCATTGTTGGAGTCTGTGATCCAGTCACAAAAGCCTTTGATGATCATTGCTGAGGACGTAGAAGGCGAAGCGCTGGCCACTTTGGTGGTGAACAAGCTGCGCGGCGGTTTGAAAATCTCGGCCGTGAAAGCGCCCGGCTTCGGCGATCGCCGCAAAGCGATGCTGCAAGATATCGCCATTCTGACCGGTGGTCAGGTGATCAGCGAAGATCTCGGCATGAAGCTTGAGTCCGTTACCATGGACATGCTCGGCACTGCGAAAAAAGTTCAGATTACCAAAGACGAAACAACCATCGTTGACGGTGCGGGCGAAAAAGCCGAGATCGAAGCACGGGTTAACCAAATCCGCGCCCAGATCGAGGAAACAACATCTGATTACGACCGTGAAAAACTGCAAGAGCGTGTGGCCAAACTGGCGGGCGGTGTTGCTGTTATTCGCGTTGGCGGCATGACAGAAGTTGAAGTGAAAGAACGCAAAGACCGTGTTGATGATGCACTGAACGCGACCCGCGCTGCGGTTCAAGAAGGTGTTGTTGTTGGCGGTGGTGTTGCTTTGGTTCAAGCTGGCAAAGCGCTCGACGGACTAAAGGGTGCTAACTCTGATCAAGACGCTGGTGTTGCCATTGTGCGCCGTGCGATCGAAGCGCCTTTGCGCCAAATCGCTGAAAACGCTGGTGTTGATGGTGCTGTTGTTGCTGGCAAAGTGCGCGAAAGCGACGATGTCACCTTTGGCTTCAACGCGCAAACCGAAGAATACGGCGATCTGTTTTCCTTTGGTGTGCTTGATCCGGCGAAAGTCGTGCGCACAGCGCTGGAAGATGCAGCATCAATTGCGGGTCTTTTGATCACAACTGAAGCCATGGTTGCTGACAAGCCAACCAAAGACGGTGCAGCCGCAGGTGGCGGCATGCCGGACATGGGCGGCATGGGCGGCATGGGCGGCATGATGTAAGCCAGCCGCTTTTTAGCGCAAAAAATATAAAGGTCCGGCGGTTTCAGCCGGACCTTTTTTTATGGCCCAAATCACCGATTTTTTTGGGGGAATGAGTGACATAATAGATTGGCAAACACCCTGCGATATTTTGCGGTAAACTAAGTCCTTGTGATGCGTGCGTCTTCCTGAGTGCAATCAGGAATCGAACTGCGATTTATGGATTGCCATTGTGCAAAATAGATGCGCCATGGTTAGGCAATCTTGACATCTATCTTTAGCCGTGATGTCACGAGATGCGGTGTTTTATAAAACTAGAGGGAATCATCACAATGGTGACATGGGTAATTGGACTCGCGATTGCGGGTTGGACAGGCTTAATGGGCTTAGGTGCGCTTTTGGGCACCAAAAGTGCAGAGGCTTGGTTCGGGGAAATGCTTGGGCAAAGCCCAACCTTAATGAAAATCAATGGGGCTGGCTTGCTTATTATGGCGGCCGCGATCCTGCTTAACCTTACCGTTCCGGCCCAAGTGTCTTTGACCGCAGTGAAATGGGCTATCGCGGGACTTATTATTACACAGGCGAGCACTTTGTTCATGCAGTTTCGCGGCGGCGCGCCGGTTGCTGCGCGAATAGGGCCGATTGTATTGACCGCCCTTGCGGTTATCTATTGGTTCCTCGCGGCATAACCAAAATTTGCCGTGTAGAAACAGACTCGCTGCGCCGCCAAGTATAAAGGGCGCGGCGGGCAGAAGTGTAAATCCACTATTTAAGAGCCAAAACCGGCTCAGCCCTGTATTTAAAAACCCATGGGATTGGGCATATAAAGTGTTTACACCAGAAAACTTGGAAAATATTCCAGCGCTTGAGCGCGGATTACGGCACTACATACGGCTAACAGCGGCTAAGATATAGACGTTTACCCAATCCGTAACAATCAGCAGAAAAACCAAAGGCCCAAAGGTGCTAAAATTGAAATACAGCTTGCATTCTTGGGACAAAACCTGTGCTGGGCCCTCTTTTTTTATCTGGTGCTTATGGTAAGAAGCTGGGTAGATGACAAAAGGATGCTTGGGTGCGGCTTGTGAGTTTAATAATCGTGGTGATGGTGGCTTTTGCCGCCAATTCNCTGCTCAACCGCGCCGCACTCCAAACTGGTACGATCGGTCCGTCATCTTTCGCGGNGCTGCGGCTTATATCAGGCGCGCTTTGCCTTGCGCTGNTGCTGCGCNNGCGCGGTGGCGGCNNATTTTCACTGCCTCGGTTTCAGCCTTACGGTATGCTCGCGCTGTCGNTTTATGTGCTTGGATTTTCCTTTGCTTACGTCACNTTGCCCGCCGGACTTGGNGCGCTGATCCTGTTTGGCGGGGTTCAGATCACCATGTTTGCCGGATCGGTCATTTTGCGCGAANCTATTCCAACGCGACGTTGGNTTGGGGCGCTGATTGCGTTTGGCGGTTTATGCTGGCTTTTGTGGCCCGGGGGTGAGGCAGCCGTTCATCCGCTCGGCGCGGCTTTGATGGCTGCAGCTGCCGCAGGGGGGGGGGTCTATTCGCTGATCGGGCGCAAGGCCGTGGATGCCTTGGCCGATACGGCAGGAAATTTCATCTATGCGGTGCCACTTGGGGTTGCTGCCGTGGCAATCCTGCCCGATGGGATAAGCGCCTATGGCGCCTTTTTGGCAGTGCTTTCCGGTGCTGTAACCTCGGGGCTTGGATATGCGCTCTGGTATTCGGTTCTGCCAAAAATAACTGCCGGTGTGGCGGCTGTTGCTCAGCTCAGCGTGCCGGTGCTTGCGCTGCTTGGCGGCGCGCTTCTGCTTGGCGAGGTGATTGGCACTACGGCCCTTGGCGCAGCTGCGGTGGTTCTTGGCGGTATTGCTCTATCGGTTCTGCCGCTTGCCCCCCGCCGAAAATCCACAAATAGGATAAATTGATGATCCAAAATATGCTTCGGATAATGGTTTTCATTCTCGCGTTTGCACCTATCAGCGCGCGTGCGGACTGTGTCATTCTACTGCATGGTCTGGCACGCTCGTCTTTGTCTTTAACCTTGCTCAACGAAGTTTTGCAGCGGCAAGACTATCGCACCGTGCTGATGGATTACCCCTCAAGGAAAGCATCGATTGATACGTTGGCTGGATTGGTCCTACCGGCCGGTTTTGACGCTTGCCGGGGCGAAACAACGCATATTGTCAGCCATTCTATGGGCGGTATTCTAACCCGTTACTGGTTGGCGGAAAACCGCCCTGAAAATCTTGGACGGGTGGTGATGCTGGCGCCGCCAAACCACGGGTCTGAGTTGGTAGATGTGTTGGGTGATTTACCTCCCTTTCAATGGATTAATGGACCTGCTGCGCTTGAGCTGGGACAAGACGGCGTCATTCTGCGTCTGCCCGATGTGGACTTTGATCTTGGGGTAATCGCTGGATCGCAAACCGTTAATCCGGCCTATTCTGCCCTGATTGACGGTCAGGATGATGGCAAGGTGGCCGTTGCCTCGACCAAAGTGGACGGCATGAGCGATCATATCATTTTGCCGGTCACGCATACCTTTATGATGAATTCACCTGCGGTCATGGCGCAGGTGCTCATCTATCTTGAGACTGGCCGCTTTGACCCGTCGCTTACGGATAGGCAGGCTTTAATGCAGGTGCTTGGCCGATGAGCGCACTGGCGCTGTCATTCGTCAACGCCGAGGTGCTGTGGTCAGAGGGATTGGTGCAAGAGCCGCTTTTCATCGCCGAGGGATTGATTGCCGAGGCCAGTTCGGGCCGGCAAATTGACCTAACAGGCTATCTGATATTGCCAGGCATTGTTGATCTGCATGGCGACGGGTTCGAGCGCCATCTCGCCCCGCGCCGCGGCGCAGTCAAGGACTTGCAAAGCGGGTTTTACGCACTGCACAGCGAGCTTGCATCGAACGGTATAACCACTGCAGTTCTGGCGCAGTTTTACAGTTGGGAAGGCGGCATGCGCAGCCCTGAATTTGCCCGGACATTTCTAGAACATTTAGAACAGTTTGCCCCCAAAGTGCCCAGCACGCTTCTGCCGCAATTGCGCTTTGAAACCCATATGCTGGATCACTACACAGAATTTGCAGCGCTCTGCGCGCGCTATGCGGTGCCTTATGTGGTGTTCAATGACCACCTGCCGCATCAGGCTTTGGCACAGGGCAAACGCCCGGCGCGGCTTACGGGCCAAGCGCTCAAAAGTGGCCGCAGCCCTGAGGCACATCTTGATCTGCTCAAAGAGCTGCATGAAAAATCAAATCAGGTTGCCGCCGCCCTACCCGATTTAATCACTGCCTTGGGAGCAGGGGTGTTCCTTGGCAGCCATGATGATGCCCGTGCGCAAGATCGCCAAGGCTGGGCTGCTAAGGGCGCGGCGCTCTGCGAATTTCCCGAAACCAAAGAGGCCGCCGAAGCGGCGGCGGCGCTGGACAATCCGGTCATAATGGGCGCGCCGAATGTTGTGCGCGGCGGCTCGCATAAAAAGAATATTAGCGCTTTGGAATTGATCCAACAGCGGCTCTGTTCGGCGCTGGCCTCGGATTATCATTATCCGTCACCGCGATTGGCCGCGCTTGCTCTGGCCAAAGAGATCGGTTTGCCGGCGGCTTGGCATCTGGTGTCAGCCGGACCAGCAGCTATTTTAGGGCTTAAGGATCGCGGCCACATAAAGGCAGGTTACCGCGCCGATCTTTTGATCCTTGATGCAAAAAGCCAACAGGTGGCCGCGTGTTTCGCAGGCGGCGCTTTGAGCTATATGAGCGGCGATCTTGCGCAGAGGTTTTTTGGCTCTTAGAGGCTTTAAATGGGCCAAATTTGGCACCACTGCGAAACTGCCGCGATACCAACGCAATACCGACGCCGCATTTTTGCGGTTTATGACGGAGTTTTGACGCGGTTAACATGGCCCATTTTACGGCCCGGTTTAACCTCGGTTTTACCGTAAAGATGCAGTGCCGTATGGGGCTCTTTGGCAAGTTTTTCCGCCCCTAGGACATCCTCGCCAATCAGGTTTTCCATCACCACGTCGCTGTGCCGCGTGCCATCGCCAAGCGGCCAACCGGCCACGGCGCGAATATGCTGTTCAAACTGATCAACCGCACATCCGTTTTGTGTCCAATGGCCCGAGTTATGCACCCGTGGCGCAATCTCATTGACCACCAAGCCGCCATTTGTGACGAAAAGCTCAACCCCCATCACGCCAACATAGTCCAGCGTGTTGAGTATTTTGGCAGTGAGTAAAACCGCATCCATACGCTGGCCTGCGCTCAGCTTTGCAGGCACTGTGGTGCTGTGCAAAATCCCGTTGCGGTGGACATTTTCGCCCGGATCAAAGCAGGCGACATCGCCTGCGGAATTGCGCGCACCGATCACTGATACTTCATGACTAAAATCGACAAAACCTTCT
>PBSX01000046.1 GCA_002726375.1 Marinovum sp. | reverse complement strand
AATAATATTCTTGTCTTGATTGTTTTTTTAAAGGATTTTCGCAATGCATAAAGCCGCAATTTTAACCCTTGGCATCTCTTTTGGCGCGCTGGCAGGTTGTCAAACCGACACCCTACCCGAAATTGAAGTGGCAGACACGAGTTTGCCCAAATCCGCGACTCAGGGCCCCCCATCAAAACCAATCTTCGAAAACTCAGTTGTCTCAAATGATATTGATTTTATCAAAACGGGTGATCCAGCCGTGAATTACTGCATTGCGTTTGAAAGAAAGGGGACAGCAGAAATGCCCGATAAACGCGGCGGCGAATTGATGGCATCAGGTGTTTCGATGTTTGAGGCACGGTTTGCGGATGGCACCAAAGTTGAATTTTGGGCACATCCCGATCTAGGGTCGCAACAGTCTGCACAAACTTATGTCAATCATGTCGCCCGTGCGGCTTCCCATTTGCCAAGCAAAATGCGCAAAACCTTATCGCATGTGGTTCTGCATCACGGGAACGAGTCTGCTTTTGCGGAAGAAGCAGGTCATTTCTTTGTGCTCTATCACCAGAACATTGACACACGGCTGCGCAATCATGACCTAGAAGAGACCGTGTTTCATGAAAGTGTCCACGCAACGCTCGACGACCGTTGGTCGGCTAGCAAAACATGGCAGACGGCACAAGCAGCGGATAATGGCTATATAACAAATTATGCGCGGTCCAAACCAAATGGCGAAGATATGGCTGAATCTGCTTTGTTTGCCTATGCGGAATTGATTACACCTGGGCGGTTACCGTCAAATGTGTCCACAAAAGTCAGGCAAATAATGCCAAACCGCCTAGCGTTCTTTGAAAAACTCTTTGGCAGCATGCAGCCCTTACATCAAAAAATGGGCTCTGCAAGAAAGTGTTGATTAAAGGATAAGGGTCAATGGCGTATGTTCGTTTGGCAGCGCACAATGACGTATATATGGTCGCCGGAACTACGCCAGTGGTTCTTGGCGACCTACTTTTAAACAGTGGTCTGAGCATACCAAGAGTATTCTCTATTTTTTTGGGGGCACTTCTAAATCAAACGCAGGAGCAAAGCTTATATTCCCTGCCGGTGCTGGGCCTTGAAAGATAATTCTTTGAACAAGCGCCCTTTCTAAAGCGCCATAGATCAGTTGACCGTCACTTTGAAACCCAAAGCAGCCATATATTTTCGGATTGCCGATCACCACGCAGCCCTGTGCACCTTGAGTTTTTAGGCGACTCAGGCCTTCTTTNANCAAANCACGACCCAAGCCTTTGCGCTGATCAGATNGCCNTACAGCAANTGGGCCAAGNGCATACCAANTNCCCGCNGCGCCCGNAATTTNGNCCGGTGAAAAGGCNCAGTGCCCCAAAAGACNNCCNTGNCCTATTNCGACCAATNACAGGGATAAATCGCCNTCGGCNCGAAGCGTTTCAATGATATTTGGCTCAGCGCCACTGCTAAAGGACATCGGGGCAAAGGCTGCTTTGGTGACATGGCGAATGGCAGCATAATGCACAGGGCTTTCTTCTTTGATCTGATAGGCAATATCACTCAAGGCAACGCCTCANGTCTTTGATTTNTACTTTGCTCAGATAAGTCCAATTTTCTGTGCNCCTGNCAGCAAATCATGCGCAACCANATGCCCAAGCGCCAGCGTNTTTTGCGAGGGTGGCTTAAGGTCNGGCACTTGCACAGTGGTTGCGCCAGATCGNACGGCGGCGAGCGTGCCGGGATCACTNTCTTCGAAAGCCGCGCAGTCTTTTGCATCGAAACCAGCTGTTGCAGCAGCTTTAAGATAGATTTCAGGCTCGGGTTTTCCAAGGGTCACCTGATCGCCGCCCACCACATGGGTAACCAGATCAAAGATGCCTGCCTTTTGCAGATTATGCAGCGCGTGGTCTGTGCGGGTGGATGTGGCCACCATGCGGGGAATGCCGGCATCCTGCAACAGGCTGAGCAGCTCTTGNGCGCCAGNTTTTAGTGGAATGTTCTTTGCGCGCTGCTGTTCAGCATGTTCAACCCAAGCCGCGTTGAACGCCGTAAGGTCGACAAGATGGCCAAGTGCTTTTTGTAAAACGATGCTGCTATCGGCGCTGCGCAGCCCGACACAATCATAAAACACCTGTTCCATATTGGGTAAATCAAATTCAGCGCAGGTTTGCGAATAGCTTTCAACATACTGACGCTCGCTGTCGAGCAAAAGGCCATCCATATCGAACAGCACAGCTTTATAATGCATAAAAAATTATCTTTCGTTCTGCGGTAACCCATCGGTGATATCGTAGTAATCACCCTTTTGGCTGACAAAAATATGAATATGGGTTTTTACATCCGTCGGCCCGTCAAAGGCCCCCATGGAAACGGCTGTCCAGTCTGTTTGAACGACGGGATCAAAAAACAGGNTGGTCCCACAGGTTTNACAAANCCCGCGGCGAACTTTCTNNGACGATTGGTACCACGAAACATTTTCCTTGCCCTCAATGATCAGCGCCTCGCGGGGAATATCGGTTGAGACCAGATAGTGACCAGTCCATTTACGGCAAATGTTGCAATGACAAGCATCGGGATCTTTGAGGTGTCCAGAAACGCTAAAGCGGACCGCACCGCAGAGACATGAGCCTTTGTGCATGTGACATCTCCTAATCCAATGCTGTAAATCTATNTTGCGACACTACCCAAGACCTTTCTCANCCTCAACANGTAAAAACGCCCCAGCAAAAGCTGAGGCGTTCTTGAAATNGTAAGATCCGAAAAATGCGTTAGTCGCGCTCTTCGATAATCTCAACCATATGCGAGATTTTGTTGACCATGCCGCGNATNGCAGGCGTGTCTTCAAGTTCGCGTGTTTTGTGCATTTTNTTCAGACCCAGACCGATGAGGGTCTGGCGCTGTTTGGCCGGTCTGCGGATCGGGGAACCGATTTGTTTGACGACGATGGTTTTTGCCATTTCTCGCTCTCCTTACGCTTCAGCAGCTTCAACAGGCGCGGCCGGAGCCTCATCCCGTTTCAAAATGTCTGCCACTTTTTTACCGCGCCGCTGTGCGACCAATCTTGGGCTGGCTTCTTTTTGCAGGCCGTCGATGGTTGCGCGGATCATGTTATAGGGGTTTTGCGATCCAATTGACTTGGCAACNACGTCCTGAATNCCAAGCATTTCAAACACNGCACGCATNGGACCACCGGCGATAATACCAGTACCCGTCGGGGCTGTGCGCATAACCACCTTGCCAGCACCGTGACGGCCTTCCATGTCNTGGTGCAATGTGCGGCCNTCGCGCAAAGGAACACGGATCATTTGACGTTTGGCTTGCTCGGTGGCCTTACGAATTGCTTCGGGCACCTCTTTCGCTTTACCTTTGCCAAAGCCAACGCGGCCTTTTTGATCTCCGACCACCACGAGGGCAGCAAAGCCAAAGCGCTTACCACCTTTCACGGTTTTCGATACCCGATTGATCGCAACGAGACGATCGGCGAACTCGGGCGCTTCGTCGCGTTCGCGNCGACCCCGGTTGTTTTGTTCTCTAGCCATTCTTCCGTCTCCTTAAAACTTCAATCCGCCTTCACGAGCAGCGTCGGCCAAAGCCTTAACACCCCCGTGAAAGAGAAATCCGCCACGATCAAAGTAGCAATCTTCAACACCAGCAGCTTTACCACGCTCTGCGAGTGCTGTGCCAACTTTAGCAGAAGCATCGAGATTGTTCTTGCCAAAAATGCCCAAGCTTTTCTCCAACGATGAGGCGGCGGCCAAGGTGCGGCCACTGACATCGTCGATCAGCTGAGCGCTGATGTTTTTGTTGCTGCGGTGTACCGACAGACGAATACGTCCGGCGTTCACCTTGCGAAGTTTGTTCCGGACGCGCAAGCGGCGCTTCAAGAACAGTTGTCTTTTGCTGTTTGCCATTTTGCGTTTCCTTACTTTTTCTTCCCTTCCTTGCGGAAGATAAATTCACCCTTATAGCGGATCCCTTTGCCTTTATAGGGCTCTGGTTTCCGCCATTCACGGATATTTGCTGCCACTTGGCCAACCAATTGCTGATCTNTACCTTCAACAATGATTTCAGTTGGCTTTGGTGCGGTTACGGTGACGCCCTCTGGGACCGGAAAGTCCACATCATGCGACAAGCCAAGGTTCAACTTTAGAACATTGCCCTGCATTTGAGCACGGTACCCAACCCCAGTAATCTCGAGTTCTTTTTTGAACCCGCTGGTCACCCCGGTTACCAAATTGGCAACCATGGTNCGGCTCATACCCCACTGCTGACGCGCGCGCTTTGAAGAACCGCGCGGTGTGACAGAAACGCCATTGTCTTCAACCGCAATGGTGACATCATCGGTTGCATGAAAACTACGAGCCCCCTTGGGGCCCTTAATCTCTACGGTCTGGCCGGAGACAGATGCTGTGACACCTGACGGCAGCTCGACCGGTTTTTTACCAATACGAGACATTGCAGCTCTCCTTAGAAGACTGTGCAGAGCACTTCGCCGCCAATATTGGCAGTGCGTGCAGCCGCATCCGACATCACACCCTGAGGGGTGGAGACAATCGACACACCAAGGCCCTGACGGACCTGTGGGATATCCTTAACGCCCAGATAAACCCGCCGCCCAGGTTTTGACACCCGTTTAAGCTCGCGGATGACTGGTGCGCCATCGAAATATTTTAGGCTGATTTCTAGCGCAGGGTGGCCATTGCCGCCCATTACTTTTTCATACCCGCGGATATAGCCTTCATCCGCCAAAACATCCAAAACCCAAGCACGCAGCTTTGAAGCCGGGGTTTGCACCACTGACTTGCCGCGCATTTGCGCATTACGGATGCGGGTAAGCATATCGGCAATAGGGTCATTCATATCGTCTCTCCCTTACCAGCTCGATTTGACCATACCGGGCATCTGCCCGCTGGACCCCAACTCACGTAGCGCAATCCGCGATACTTTGAGTTTGCGATAATAAGCATGCGGACGGCCGGTCAGCTGACAACGGTTGTGCAGCCGGCTTGCCGAGCTATTGCGGGGCAATTTTGCCAATTTCAAACGTGCTTTAAAACGCTCTTCCATAGGCAGGTTCTCATCATTCGCGATCGCTTTCAGCGCGGCGCGCTTGGCGGCATATTTTTCCACCAAGCGTTGGCGCTTTTTCTCGCGTTCGACCATTGCTTTTTTAGCCATGTCTAAACTCCTTTTCGCGGATCAGCTGTTGAACGGCATGTTGAAATGCTTCAACAAGGCCTTGGCTTCCGCGTCGGTTTTCGCGGTGGTGGAAATTGCAACGTCCATTCCCCAGTTTTCATCGACCTTATCAAAGTCAATCTCTGGAAAGACGATGTGTTCTTTGATCCCAAGAGCATAATTGCCCCGGCCATCAAAACTTTTTGCCGACACGCCACGAAAGTCACGAATCCTAGGCATCGCGACAGTGATTAACCGGTCTAGAAATTCATACATCCGTGCGCCCCGCAGGGTCACTTTGGCCCCCATTGGCATATCTTCACGAACCCGAAAGCCCGCAATTGATTTTTTCGCACGCGTCACCACTGCATGTTGACCGGCGATTGTGGTCAAATCTTGCTGCGCTGATTTGGCTTTTTTGCTGTCTTTGACGGAAGCTTTACCGGCGCCAATATTCAGAACGATCTTGTCCAAACGCGGAATTTGCATATCGCTCTTATAGCCAAACTCTTCTTTCAGAGCTGGGCGGATACTGTTGTCATAGGCCGCGCGAAGGCGGGGCGTATATTTTTCATCATCAGCCATCGATCACATCCCCCGTGGTCTTTGCAAACCGCAGTTTCTTGCCGTCTTCAACTTTAAACCCAACGCGTGTTGGCTTTCCGTTCGAATCGAGCAGTGCCAGGTTTGAAAGGTCAATTGGCATCGCTCTCGGAAGTCGGCCGCCCTGAGATGTTTGCGTCTGGCGAGTATGGCGGATCGCCATATTCACACCATCAACAATTGCCTTATTGGCATTGGGGTTAAGGGACTCAATCGTGCCCTCTTTGCCCTTGTCCTTGCCAGCAAGAACAACAACTTTATCACCTTTGCGGAGTTTCGCAGCCATTATAGCACCTCCGGAGCAAGTGAGATAATTTTCATAAAGTTCTTGGCCCGCAATTCGCGCACAACTGGCCCAAAAATACGTGTACCGATCGGCTCACCAGCTGTGTTGAGCATAACAGCAGCGTTACTGTCAAAACGGATGGCTGTACCGTCATCACGGCGAACTTCTTTGGCTGTGCGCACAACGACGGCTTTACGCACGTCGCCCTTTTTCACACGGCCGCGCGGAATGGCTTCCTTGACCGAAACGACAATGACGTCGCCTACGGATGCGTATTTACGCTTGGAACCACCCAGCACCTTGATGCACTGAACTCGGCGAGCGCCAGAGTTGTCAGCAACATCCAGATTGGTTTGCATCTGGATCATGTGGTTTCTCCCGACCTTTGGGGGGCCTTTGCCTTGTCCCCAGGGTTTCGATTAAACCGAAAGGCCTCTTGGCTTACGCCTCAAGAACCTCCCAGCGTTTCGTTTTCGACTTTGGCGCGCATTCGATGATCCGAACTGAATCGCCAACTTTGAAAGCGTTCTTTTCATCGTGCGCCCGGTACTTTTTGGACTTACGAATAGTTTTTTGCATAACAGGGTGCTTAAAACGGCGCTCGACCGACACTGTTATAGTTTGAGCATTCGCATCGCTTGTGACAACGCCTTGAAGAATACGTTTGGGCATCTTTTAGGCTCCTTGCTCTGCAGCCGCAGCAGCGGCTTTTTCGTTCAATATGGTTTTTACCCGCGCCGCATCGCGCTTAACCGCACGCATGCGGGCAGTGTTTTCCAACTGATTGGTGGCCTGCTGAAAGCGTAGATTGAACGACTCTTTCTTTAGGTTGGCCAACTCCTCGCGGAGCTGATCAGGTGTTTTATCGCGTAGTTCGCTGGCGTTCATCGCCTTATCCTTCCTCACATCACCAGAAGGCCCGATAAGGTCACCTTGCGCCTGGTGGATGAAATACTGTCTAATTCAATCACCACAACGCCGATTCCATCCGAACCGGCTTGGCGATGGCGTTTCCTACATGGCTGATATCCATTACGCAATGGCTAATTAGGGCTTTATCTGTAAAATCATGCTGTTTTGACCACTCGCCTTAATTTCCAGAATAGGCTAAGACGCCTGCATGTCACAGATATCTTCTCTTTTTGTCACCCGACTTTATCACGCAGAACTCGCAGAGCATGGCGATCCTGTTGATATGGCCGAGTTAGAAGCCTCTTGCTGGTCCATCGCGGACGACGATCAAGCGGGTCAGGAATGGTGTGAAAAAAATGGCTACCCAGGATATACAAGCTATGCATCACTGACAGATTTAGCCTGGCGCTTTCCGGCCTTTGAGGATCTGGTTAAGGTGCTTGATCAGCATGTGGCGGCATTTGTGAAAGATCTTGAATTTGATCTTGGAGACCGCCAAGTTAAACTAGACTCGCTATGGATTAATATTTTGCCCAAAGGCGGTATTCACACTTCTCATATTCATCCCCATTCGGTGATCAGCGGCACCACATATGTCCGCATGCCCGATGGCGCCAGTGCGATTAAGTTTGAAGACCCGCGTTCATCCATGATGATGGCTGCACCGACCCGCCTAAAAGAGGCGCGGCCTGAAGTTCGGGCCTTTACTTATATTGCCCCCGCAGTAGGCGATATCCTGTTGTGGGAAAGCTGGCTGCGCCATGAGGTACCCATGAATATGGCCGAAGACGAGCGTATCTCCGTGAGCTTTAACTATAGCTGGGTATAAGAGGCTCGAACGTATTTTTACCGTTTTCCTCGCTTCCGGCTAAACGACAAAAAACCCCGCCGAATATATCGACGGGGTTATATTTTTATTGGCTGCTCTGCTGTGCAGGGCTTAGCCGCGCGGATGGCTTACCAGTCTTCGCGCACAACCACGCGGGTCTTGACCGGCAATTTCATCGCTGCAAGACGCAAAGCTTCTTTTGCAATGTCATCGTCAACACCGTCGATTTCAAACATGATCCGACCAGGTTTGACTTTGGCTGCCCAATAATCGACAGAGCCTTTCCCTTTACCCATCCGAACTTCGGTTGGCTTTGAAGTCACAGGCGTATCTGGGAAAATCCGAATCCAAACCCGTCCCTGACGTTTCATGTGGCGTGTCATCGCACGGCGTGCTGCCTCAATCTGACGCGCTGTAACGCGCTCAGGCTGGGTCGCCTTTAGGCCATAGCTGCCAAAGTTTAGGTCAGAGCCGCCCTTTGCAAGGCCTTTGATCCGGCCTTTGTGCATTTTGCGAAATTTTGTACGCTTTGGTTGAAGCATCGTTTAGTCCCCCTTAGCGCCGACCGCCAGCACCGCGAGGTGCCGGACCGTCTTGGAGCTCTTGAGCTTTACGATCACGCGCTTGCGGATCATGCTCCATAATTTCACCTTTGAAGATCCAGACCTTGATCCCGATGATGCCGTAAGCCGTTGCCGCCTCGACATTTGCATAATCAATGTCTGCCCGCAGAGTATGTAGCGGAACACGGCCTTCACGGTACCATTCGGTACGCGCGATTTCTGCGCCGCCCAAACGACCCGCAACGTTGACGCGAATACCCAAGGCGCCCATGCGCATGGCATTTTGCACAGCACGTTTCATAGCGCGGCGGAATGACACCCGGCGCTCAAGCTGCTGGGAGATGCTTTCGCCAACCAGTTGGGCGTCAAGTTCGGGCTTGCGAACCTCAACGATATTAAGATGCAATTCCGAAGTGGTCATCGCAGCAAGTTTTTTCCGCAGCGTTTCGATATCGGCGCCTTTTTTGCCAATGATTACACCCGGACGCGCCGTGTGGATCGTCACCCGGCATTTTTTGTGCGGGCGTTCAATAATGATACGCGCAACACCAGCTTGCACACAGTCTTTGCGAATAAAATCCCGCATCCGCAAATCTTCCAGAAGAAGATCACCGTAATCCTTGGTATCTGCGTACCAGCGGCTGTCCCAGGTCCGATTGACCTGAAGGCGCATGCCAATTGGATTAACCTTTTGTCCCATTATGCTTGCTCCTCTACTTGCCGCACCTTAATGGTTAGCTCTGAGAACGGCTTGATAATGCGACCAAATCGGCCACGAGCGCGCGGACGACCGCGTTTCAACGTGAGATTTTTGCCGACATATGCTTCGGCAACAACCAATTCATCAACATCAAGATTGTGGTTATTTTCTGCGTTTGCAATGGCTGATTGCAGACATTTACGAACATCATTTGCGATGCGCTTATTGCTAAATGTCAAATCGGTCAGAGCCTTTTCAACCTTTTTTCCGCGGATCATCGCAGCCACAAGATTGAGCTTTTGCGGAGACGTACGAAGCATGCGCAGTTTTGCCATTGCTTCGTTTTCGGCCACGCGGCGGGGATTTTTCTCTTTACCCATGGCTCTATTTCCGCTTCGCTTTTTTATCAGCGCCGTGACCATAGTAGGTCCGTGTTGGCGAATATTCACCAAACTTCTGGCCGATCATATCTTCTGAAATCATCACTGGGATATGCTTGCGGCCGTTGTAAACGCCAAAAGTCAAACCAACAAACTGGGGCAAAATCGTAGATCTGCGCGACCAGATTTTAATAATTTCGTGACGACCGCTTTCGCGTGATGCTTCTGCTTTTTTAAGCACATAAGCATCCACAAAGGGGCCTTTCCATACAGAGCGAGACATCGTTTAACGCCCTTTCTTTCTGGCGTGGCGCGAGCGAATAATCAGCTTTTGCGACGCTTTGTTTTTGTTGCGGGTACGCTTACCTTTGGTCGGCTTACCCCAAGGCGTGACTGGATGGCGGCCACCTGAGGTCCGGCCTTCACCACCACCATGGGGGTGATCCACCGGGTTCATTACGACACCGCGAACCGATGGGCGAACACCTTTGTGGCGCATCCTGCCAGCTTTACCAAAGTTCTGGTTGCTATTGTCCGGATTGGACACTGCACCAACGGTTGCCATACATTCTTGGCGTACCATGCGAACTTCGCCAGAGCTAAGTCGCAACTGGGCATAGCCACCGTCACGACCGATAAACTGGGCATAAGTACCCGCGGCGCGGGCAACTTGACCGCCTTTACCGGGCTTAAGTTCGATGTTGTGAACAATTGTACCGATAGGCATGCCGGAAAATGGCATCGCGTTACCAGGCTTGATATCTGCCTTTGTGCTGGCGACCACTTTGTCACCAACGCCTAATCTTTGGGGGGCCAAAATATAGGCCTGTTCGCCATCGTCATATTTGACCAAAGCGATAAATGCTGAGCGATTGGGATCATATTCGATCCGCTCAACGGTTGCCGCAACATCTAGTTTGTTGCGTCTAAAATCAACGATCCGATAGAGACGCTTTGCGCCTCCGCCACGACGGCGTGATGTGATGCGTCCGGTGTTGTTACGACCGCCCGATTTTGTCAAACCCTCTGTTAGAGATTTGACAGGACGTCCTTTCCACAGCTCCGAACGGTCGATCAGCACCAGCCCGCGCTGGCCCGGCGTCGTCGGCTTATACGACTTGAGTGCCATGCTTTCTGTCTTCCGTTTGCTATCGCAAGGCAATGCCTTGCTATGGTAAAGCCCCCCGAAGGTGGCCAAGTATTTGGGAATTAAACCCCAAGTTCTAAAACTTGATGGCCTCGAAACAATCCGAGGCCATCAAAGATTCGCTGTCTTCTATCAAAGACCAGTAGTCACGTCGATAGTGTTTCCCTCTTCGAGGGTCACATAGGCCTTCTTTGTGTCCTTGCGCTTACCGGCTGTACCGCGGAAACGCTTGCTCTTGCCTTTTGCGATGGCGGTGTTGACCGCTTTCACTTTAACACCAAACAATGCTTCGATCGCTTCTTTGATCTGCGGCTTGTTACTGTCAATCGCCACTTCAAACACAACTGCGCCTTTTTCGGACGCCATGGTTGCCTTTTCGGTGATGATCGGCTTGCGGATCACATCATAAAGTTCTGCTTTCACGCTCATTTTAACCGAGCCTCCAATGCTTCCACACCAGCTTTTGTAATCACCAGTGTATCGCGCTTAAGAATGTCATAAACATTCGCACCCATTGTTGGCAGGATATCCAAACCGTCAATATTGCGCGCCGCTGTTGCAAACTGTTCATTGACGTCCGAGCCGTCGATGACCAATGTGCGCTTCCAGCCCAAATCTTTGACCTGCTTTGCAAGCGCGGAAGTTTTGCCGTCGGTTGTTGCGTTGTCCAATATTACCAAAGAGCCTTCTTTGGCTTTTGAAGACAGCGCGTGCTTCAAGCCGAGCTGACGTACCTTTTTAGGAAGGTCATGCCCATGGCTACGCGGCGTAGGCCCCTTATAGATACCACCTTTGCGGAAGATGGGCGCGTTGCGGTCACCGTGGCGTGCGCCGCCGGTGCCTTTTTGGCGGTAGATCTTCTTTTTTGAATAGCTGGTTTCAGAGCGGGTTTTGACTTTATGGGTTCCGGCCTGTGCCTTATTCCGCTGCCAGCGTACAACACGCTGTAGAATATCGGCACGTGGGTCCAGGCCAAAAATGTCTTCGGTCAGCTCAACGCTTCCCGCTTTGCCGCCATCAAGTTTGATCACATTCAGTTTCATGCTTCACCCCCTTCGGCTGGCGCTTCTGCTGGTGCAGGCGCTTCGCTCGAGCGTAGAGCTGCAGGAAAAGGAACACTTTCAGGCAAAGGCTTTTTCATGGCATCCTTTACCGTCACCCAGCCGCCTTTTGATCCGGGAACTGCCCCTTTGATCATAATAAGGCCACGATCCACATCGGTTTTAACAACCTGAAGATTTTGTGTTGTGACCCGTGCGGCGCCCATGTGGCCGGCCATTTTCTTACCTTTAAACACTTTACCCGGTCCTTGACACTGACCTGTCGATCCGTGCGAGCGGTGACTGATAGACACACCATGTGTGGCCCGCAAACCGCTAAAGTTATGACGCTTCATTGCACCAGCAAAGCCTTTACCAATTGATGTGCCAGAGACATCAACAAATTGACCTTCGGCATAATGGGCAGCAGTGATTTCAGATCCCACATCAATTAGGTTTTCGGGGGCAACCCGAAACTCAGCCACTTTACGCTTTGGCTCAACTTTGGCCACAGCAAAATGCCCACGCATTGCCTTAGAAACATTTTTTGCTTTGATCGCACCGGCGCCAAGCTGCACGGCTGTGTAGCCATGCGCTTCGGCTGTGCGCTGCGCGATCACTTGCAAGTTTTGCATTTGAAGCACGGTCACAGGGATCTGATTCCCGTCTTCCATGAACAGCCGGGTCATGCCGACTTTTTTCGCGATAATTCCAGAGCGCATCTGATTGCTCCTTTATACCGAGATTTGCACATCAACGCCTGCAGCCAGATCGAGCTTCATCAAAGCATCGACGGTTTGCGGCGTCGGATCAACAATGTCCAAAAGACGCTTGTGTGTGCGAATTTCAAACTGATCACGTGATTTCTTGTTTACGTGGGGACCACGCAAAACGGTGAATTTTTCAATTTTGTTCGGCAGAGGGATAGGACCCCGAACCGATGCCCCGGTGCGTTTGGCAGTATTGACGATTTCCTGCGTGCTGCTGTCGAGCACACGGTAGTCAAATGCCTTTAGCCGGATCCGGATATTTTGGCTTTGCATGTTACGAGCCTTTGTTCTTAGGCGTGAGAGTTGAGAGGAAGAGGGCGGGTCATTCCCCCCTCTTCATCGAACCCAAAACGCGCGCATCTGCACGCTTGGAATTGGTAGACAGGCCTAATTTTTGGTCAGGCCTGTGGATCATCAGTCGAGGATTTTGGACACGACGCCTGATCCGACGGTGCGGCCGCCTTCGCGGATCGCAAAGCGCAG
>PBSX01000045.1 GCA_002726375.1 Marinovum sp. | reverse complement strand
GTGGATAGACCAGCAATTCAAACAAAAATGGTATATCATGACGCGCGCAATCTTCACCGATTTTTTTGACGTAATCTTGCTGCGCAGACAACACGGTTGCGCCGGCATCTGGGCGATACCATGCCAGAACTTTCACCGCATCGCCGCCCATACGTTTGATCTTGGCCACGGACCAGTTATCAATGCTCGACGACAGTCGCCCGTTATCCGTTTCTTTGAAAACTGAATCTTCCAGCGTGACGATGAGACCCTTGGCCGGAGAAAAGTGATCCAAGCTATCGGGAATGGCAAAATGCGGATCAAGAAGCATCGCGCTGCTTTCGCCCTGAAGTGTTTTCACCAAGAGGCTTTTAAAACGGGCAACCTCGTGCCATGGGGCTTCTTGCACGTCAAGATATTTGGCAATAGGGTTTTTGATCGGCGGGCGTTGATCCACGGCAGTCATCTTGAAAATGCCGTTTTCGTCGGCCATCCGACGTAAGCCCCATAACTTGCCGGGCGTCAATTGCATGGTGTATTCTCCTTCATAAAAGTCTCGGTCATCTGGCGGTCGGGGCANCCCTTNCGACCACCAAACNGCATACATTTCAAAGCCGCAGCGGCNTTTGCAAATTCGATTGCTTTTGGCGCATCCATTCCCTCGCCAACCGCAAGAGTAAATGCGCCGTGCCAAATATCGCCCGCGCCCAAGGTGTCTGTGATGGGCACCTCAAAGGCGGGAATATGTGCGATTTGGCCATTATCAGTATAAAAAACACCGGCCCTCCCATCTGTCACGCAGGCCCAGCTTTCCAGTTCGGATGTCACCTCAGTCAGGGCTTGTGGCAAAGTTTTCGCATCACTTAAGGACAATAACCCNTGACGTGAAAATGCNATATGTGATGCGGCGTTCAATAAGCTCATTTTGATGGGAGCTTCTGCATCAAGCACGCCGGGGATTGATAGCGCTTTGGCTCGCGTGAGCGCTGCAAGGGCACCTTCGATCCAGCGGGTGTCAACTAGAACCGCATCAGCTTTAAAGTCTTGTGCGGACGACACATCATGAGGGGCTAAACCGTCGCCGCGGAAGTTCATAATTTGACGTTCTCCGCTGCGGTCAACAAACACGGACGAAAAAGATGAGCGACCATTTTGAGTGCGNTGAATAGACTTGGTTTCCACACCCTCACGCTGTAAATCGGATAAAATTANATCGCCTANTGCATCATCTCCAAGGCACGCAGCAAGTGTCGCTTTGCCGCCCAGCCGAGCAATGGCGACAGCCGCATTTGCAGCGCAGCCTCCGCCCACAATATGGGCATCTGAAGCGCGATATTTTTCGGCTCTNTCTGGCAACCGGTCGACCGAAAAAACAAAATCTACAACGGCCATGCCGGCCAAAAAAACATGTGTCATCTCAGTTTTTGCAACCTCGCTTTTGGAACGGGGATGCCTGTGAACTGCACCTTTGGGCGGTACTTGATAGNGTGTGGAAGTAGGCTTGTAATGTNGGGCGTATAAGCGGGGATCAAAACAGAGGTAGCGTGCTGTTTTGGCTGGGATGAAGTGTTCCAAACACTCGCTTTTAGAACCTTGCGGATCAAAGGCCATGCAGCACNGCGGTGCATGAAAACCTGCGATAATCGCCAGATTGAATATAAAAAGCGCATATTTTGATCAGTGATTCTTTGGGTTTGCGATGGTCTTAATTAGCCGTCTTGAATGTCCGAAGGCCATCGCATNCAATGGCCTTCGGGATGGTTACAAAGACTAGTTGATGTCTTTTGCTGTGCCAGCGTNGATCGATGCCTCNGCATCTGCAACTGCAGACGTCAGAGCGTCAAAGATTCTTGGTCCGCCACGAACATTGTCTTTAAACCAGTCATAAACTGGCGCGGCCGCNGCTTTGAACTCGGCTTTTTGATCTGGAGTAGGCACGTAAAGTGTACCGCCGCCAGCAACAAAGTCAGAGTANGCNTGGATGGATTTACGCTTTGGTGAAGCAAAAGTGGCTTGCTGCAATGCTGAGAAACCATCAACCACAACGCGCCGCATTCCTTCTGGCATGCCCATGAACTTTTCGTTGTTCATCCACCACAGAGCGCCCATGTAAGCATGGCCATCAAGTGTAACGTACTGCAGGCCGGCATCTGGGAATTTCATGCCCATGATGTCGGTGATGCCGTTTTTGGAGCCTTCAACAACGCCAGTTTGGAATGATGTGAAAAGCTCAGGCCATGGAATAGGCGTAGGTGAGGCGCCAAGCGCACGCACGAGCTCTTGTGGCAGATCGGCCACAACAGTCCGGATTTTCAGACCGGCAAGATCGCCTGGTGTTTTGACAACACGTTTNGTGTTGGCAAAGTTACGCCAGCCGCCAGTGTTACCNATGGTCATCAAGCGGATTGCACCATTTGAATCTTCCAGAGCCATTTCACGCATTGTGCGGGTGAAATCGCTGGCCAAAACGGCTTCTGCGACACGGTCATTTGCCATCAAGTATGGNAGGTCAAGAACCTGAACATATGGGAAAATACCTGACGCGCCACCCGATGTTGAAATGTAGACATCGATGGAGCCGTCGGCCACACCTTGCAAACATTCAGCACCTTTAGAGCACAGCTGAGTGCCGATAAACAGTTCAACGGNAATTGCGCCGTTNGANGCTGACTCGACAAAGTTTTTGAATACGATCAGACCATCATAGTCTTCGTCGTTTTCATTTGAGTTTGCCGTTGCACGGATTGTGTAATCTGCCGCAGCGGCCGCCATTGCGGAGCTGGCCACAAGTGTGGCCACCGCTAGCGTTTTTAGGGTTGATTTGATCATTTATTCCTCCTTGTTGATCATTTTGGTCTGGTGGTTGCTAATTGACGAACCCGGTTAGTTTCGGNATCGCTAGGGATATTGCCGGCACATAAGTNATCAATAAGATNACTAAAACTTCGACGGCAAGGAATGGCAAGATGGCGCGGGCNATGGTTTCCACACGCTCTCGTGAAACAGAAGAGGCGACAAAAAGCACAAGCCCCATGGGCGGTGTTGCAAGTCCCACTGTNAGGTTCACCGACATGATGATCGCAAAGTGAACGGGATGCACGCCNAGATCTATAAAGATTGGCCCAAGAATTGGTCCAAGGATGATGATCGCAGGCCCCGCATCTAAAAACATGCCAACGACAAACAGCAAGATATTAATCAGGAATAGCAAGATCAGCGGCTCATCGCTTAGCCCAAGGATTAAGGCGGCCAATTGCTCGGGAGCGTGGCTTAGGCTTACTACCGTTTTGAACGCAACAGCAGCGCCGACAAGCAGCAAAACCGTGGATGAGGCCAAAGCAGACTTTGTCAAAATNGCAGGTAAATCGCGCAACTTTAGGGTCTTTAGGACAAAAAACGAGATCAGCAGCGCATAAGCAACAGCAATGGCAGAAGCTTCGGTCGGGGTAAACACACCGATCAGGATNCCACCAAGAATAATAATNGGCGTTTGAAGTGGCGCCACAGCCTTTTTGCAGATGATCCTGAAATCAGCCGAAACATTGTTCCGCATACGCAGGAGCACCACATGCGCAAGCGGCAAAAAGACGATGAACGGCACCCAATTGCTAATGGTAATCTGTGTTCCGGTGGTTGCAGCAATGATTGATTTAATCAAGGTGTAGAAAATCAAAAGCACGCCGGCAAAGTTTATCCGTAAAAGGAAAAATGATATGCGATCTTCNANAGGCGTAATGGTCTGGTTTGAGGTCACAATTCGTTNGGCTTTCGGCAAGTCATAACGATCTGCCAACAAACGCACGACCAACATNAACCCCAAGCCAACAAGTACGCCGGGCACGATACCGGCTAGGAACAACGCGGCGACGCTTTCGCCCATTACATAGGCGTAGATGATCATAATACCTGACGGGGGAATAATGGGTCCAATCACCGAACTGGCGGCTGTCACCGCGGCTGCAAAGCGGCGCGAGTAGCCGTTTTTCTCCATCGCAGGGATCAGTGTCGACCCCAGNGCAGAAGTATCGGCCACAGCCGAACCGGAAAGGCCTGCAAAGAGCATGGAGGACAGGATGTTGACATGCGCCAGCCCGCCGCGAAGATGGCCCATAAGCGCTTGCGAAAATTCAACCAGCCGCATGGTGATGCCGCCTCGGTTCATCAACTCGCCTGCGAGCATGAAAAANGGCAGCGCCATCAGCGGAAAGCTGTCCATTCCATTGTATACGTTACGGTAAAGCAGGGCGATGTCCCGCTCTTGTCCATTGAGCCAAAGCAAAATGCCCGGCGCAAAAAGCAACGCAAAAAATACCGGCAAACCAACCATCAAGAANACTAGGAAAACAGGCAGAAAAAATACCAGCATCAATCGGCCCTTTGTAGGTCAGAGGGTGCATCNGTTGACGGCAGGATTGCNTCTGGTGAGATGAGACTGGCAGCAGTGCGCAGAATNAGTTCTATGTTTACGGACAGTAAAAGGANCATTCCAAGCAGCAAAGAGCCATACATATAACGAAGTTTGACCTTCATGCTTTCAAATCCAATGAGGTCAAATGGCAACCTAAGAGACGAAGAGTCAAAGTTTCCACCAAAACCCATTGTATGATTATAGCCATGTTGCAGAGCAACCGCTAAAACAGACAGCGATAACAACAGCAGAACCAGCGTCAACAACAGACCCGCTATTCGCGGCAGGGCGAGGGGCAGCATATCAATGGCAACAAACCCACCCCAACGAAATGCAGAAGGCGCAACAAGCCCAGTCATCCAGAGCATTAAAAAGCGCGCTGCTTCGTCTGGCCAGGCCAGAGCGTTGTTAAAGATATAGCGGAACACAACTTGCAGCAGGATAACCACAACCATTAGTCCAAGCGCCATCCACGCAATCTGGCGCCCCAGCCCAAGGACTGCTGAATTCAACACTGAGAGCGTGCGCAGCACTAGCAGCATGAGCTGATCCCCTCCCGATTAATACGTGCTCTTGGTTTAGCTCCAAGCTTGCGTTTAACTTTCGTTTTAATCGAATTACTGTCTTAAACGAATGTAGCAGTCAAGTCTTTTTAAGCCTTACTTCAGCGATCGCGTGCTTCTATCAGGCTGACCTCGTTGTGCTTGCAAAGTTTACGTAAATCCGCTGGGCACCCAGTATCGGTTACCAAAGTCTGAACTTGGGACAAATGACCAATGCAAACTGGCGCAGCGCGATCAAACTTTGTGCTGTCCGATGCCAAAATCACGTGCCGTGCATTTTCAATGATCGCCCGGGCCACCGAAGCCTCACGTAAATCATAATCTAGTAATGACCCATCGGTAGCAATAGCGGAGGCGCCTATAATCGCAATATCTGCGCGAAATTGTCGAATAAAATCAACAGTGGCTTCTCCAAGAATAGCCCCGTCTGAGCGCCGAACAACACCGCCCGGCACCATCACTTCTAATCCGCCAAAAGCCCTTAGATTATTAGCAATATTTACGTTGTCAGTGACAACTTTTAAGCCGGTGTGGTGGCCAAGGCTGCGTGCAACTGCCGCTGTGGTGGTGCCTGCATTGATGATAATCGCAGCATTATTAGGGATCAATTTCGCCGCAGCTTTGCCAATTTTTTCTTTTTCAGGGCGTGAAATACTCTCGCGTGCTTCAAAGCCGGTATATTCAATTCCGGCCAGCAAAGAGGCTCCGCCGTGGAATCGCATAACTTTGCTTTCTTCAGATAGCGCATTTAAATCTTTGCGGATGGTTTGTGGGGTAGTGTTAAAAAATACCGCGAGATCATCCACCAAGGCGCGGCCATTTTGCTGCAGGTTTTGAAGTATTGCAGCGCGCCGTGCTTTCGAATTCCTGCTGACAGCCATCTTTATCGCTCTCTAATCCCTGATTTATCTTTCGTTATACCTTAAAACGAAAGATTTTATAGGAAAAAACAACAGAAAGTAATTGCAAATTTGGAGATATAAGTTCTTTCGGCAGCATAACGGCGCCATTTGAAAAACGTCGCCCTACTGACCCACCGGTGTTTCTTTCAGCCGCCACGCAATTTTTGCAACAAAAATACTTCGCTATTGGGCGAAACCGGTTCAGTAAGGCTGTTGACAATAATACGGCCATCGACAGCAACTGAAACACCGGCGTCGATGCTTGGTTTTAAACCGGGATGGGCTGCAATAAGGGCTCTCAGCACTTCACCGACCGTTTTGGCTTCCACTTGGACAATTTCATGGCCCCCGGCCTGCGCTCGCAGGCCGGACCATAAGTTCACCTCAACCATTTGATTGATTTTTCAACGCAGCAACGATGCGTGGAGGCGACATCGGCAACTGCCGCATACGAACACCAGATGCTGCCGAAACCGCATTTGCAATGGCTGCCAAGGGTGGACAAATGGATGTTTCCCCAACCCCGCGCACGCCATAGGGGTGACCGGGGTTGGGCACTTCGACAATCACTGCGTCGATCATTGGCAAATCTGACGCAAGCGGGATACGGTAGTCAAGGAACCCGGCGTTTTGCAATCGCCCGTCATTGCCATAAATATATTCTTCATTTAAGGCCCAGCCAATGCCTTGTGCTGCACCGCCTTGGTACTGGCCTTCGACGTATGTGGGGTGTATCGCCTTGCCTGCATCTTGCACCACTGTGTAGCGCAAAATTTCGGTTTTACCTGTTTCGGGATCCACCTCTGCGTCGACCAAATGGGTGGCAAAGCTCACCCCTGCGCCCTCTGGCGAGGCTTCATAGTGGCCCACAATCGGACCGCCCGTTGCGCCCATATCAGCCGTTAAGTCCTTAAGGGGAATTGGATCGAAGTTGCCCGCATTCGGGCCTGAGGGTACAGCAAACCCATCTTGCCATTTTACGGCCTCTTCGGGGATATCCCATTTGACTGCTGCGCGTTTACATAGTTTTTTGACGGCATCGCGCGCCGCTTTGATAGTTGCTAATCCAGAGGCATATGTGACCCGTGATCCGTGGCTGATTTCATTATAGCCTAATGTCGCAGTATCGGCGATTGTGCAGCGGATATGGTCATAAGGTATGCCAAGTTCTTCCGCCGCCATTAAAGCAATAGAGGCTCGGCTACCTCCGATATCAGGCGTTCCCACGGATATTTGCGCGGTTCCATCTTCCGAAAGTGCCAATGAAACAGCGGTTTCACCACCATGGTTAAACCAAAACCCACAGGAAACCCCACGGCCTTGCCCGGGTTTAAGGGGCGCAGAATAATGTGGGTGTGCTTGTGCAGCTTCTAAGGTTTCAACAAGGCCAATCGCATCAAAGCGTGGGCCGAAGCTGGACTTAGATCCTGTGTGCGAGGCATTTTTCAGCCGAATTTTGATAGGATCCAAGTCTAGTTTTTTGCACAGCTCATCGATGACGGATTCTACTGCAAAAGCGGCCATTGGCGATCCAGGTGCGCGATAGGCGGCCTGTTTAGGACGGTTCGACATTACATCATAACCAACCTGCAAAACATTTTCTAGGTTATAGGGCGCAAAAGCGCACATGGCGCTTTCATCAGAAGGTGCACCCGGAAAGGCACCGCCCTGCAAGCGAAAAATACCTTTTGCGGCGGTGATTTTGCCGTCTTTTGTCATTCCTATTTTAATATCCATCGATGTCGAGGATGTGGGGCCGGTGGCGCGAAATACTTCGGACCGGCTCATTACTAGTTTCACTGACCGGTTTGCTTTTCGGGCCAGTGCCAGCGCGACTGGTTCAATAAATACGGTTGTCTTACCGCCAAAGCCACCGCCAATTTCCGATGCCGTGACCCGTAATTGGCTGGTTTCCAGATCTAGCAAGGCGGCACAGACTTTTTGGGCATGCCAATGCCCTTGAGTGGTACACCATAGCTCGCCTTTTCCGTCGCTTCCCAATGTTGCAAGGCAGGCATGTGGTTCGATATAGCCTTGGTGAGTGGCTTCGGTGGCAAAGCTATCCTCAATTACCAGATCAGCTTCGGCAAATCCGGCCTCTACATCGCCATGTCCGCTTTCGTGGTACCGCACCACATTGGGATGAAGACCTTCTGGAACCGAGCTATCAGCCGCCCCTTTTCGTAAAACAGGTGCGCCTGATGCCATAGCTGCATCGACATCTGTCACATGCCGCAAAACCTCATAGTCGACTTTAATCAATTTGAGCGCATCGCGCGCATCTAGGGCGGATGTGGCCGCAACNNCCGCCACTGCATGCCCATCATANAGCGCTTTTTCCCCCGCCATCACATTTTCCAAAATATTCCAAAACTCGCCTGCNAGACCACTTTCAAAAGGTACATTTTTGGAAAAATCCGCACGGGTTACAACCGCCTTAACGCCTTTCATAGACTCAGCNTGGCTGGTGTCTATGGAAAGAATACGGGCATGNGCNTGNGGNGAGCGCAAAATCGCTGCGTGTAGCATACCGGGCGCAGACATATCTGCACCGAATTTGGCGCGGCCAGTTACTTTGTCAAATCCATCCGGACGATTGGGGCGGGTACCGACATATTTGAAGTCGGTTGTTTTTGGTTCATCCAAAGCCATTAAGATGCCTCCCTTAAATCTGCCGCTGTGTCCATGATCGCGCGGATAATTTTATCATACCCTGTGCACCGGCAAAGGTTTCCCGCCAGCCAATAACGTACTTCGCTTTCCGTTGGGTCGGGGTTTTTGTCTAAAAGTGCTTTCGTCGCTACAAGGATGCCCGGGGTACATATCCCACATTGCAGCGCCGCATATTCAATAAACTTTTGCTGCAGCGGATGAAGACTTTCACCCTCGGCAATGCCTTCCACTGTTCCGATTGATCTGCCTTCGGATTCGGCGCCCAAAACAAGACAGGAACACACGAGCCGATCATCCAAAGTGACCGAGCAGGCACCGCAATCACCTGTGCCGCAGCCTTCTTTGGCGCCTGTTAGGTTGAGTTTGTCGCGCAAACAATCGAGCAATGTCTCACGTGGATCGCACAAAAACTCAACATCGTCTCCGTTCACAGTGGTGCTTACATGGATTTTGCTCATGATTTGCTCCTCGCCCGCTGATAGGCAATTTTAGCGGCGCGCTGAGCCAATACGCCCGCCACATGGGTGCGGTATTCTATGGTGCCGCGTTTGTCGTTGATCGGATCACAGGCTTTGCGCACAGCGGTCGCAAGCGCTGCGAGCGCTTCATCATCAAGCGTGCTGTCAATGAGGGCATCAGCTGCGCTTTCAACCGATCTTACGGTTGGGGCAACCGCCCCAATTGCAATCCGCGCTTTGGCAATCTGCAGTCCATCAAGCTCAAGGCTTACTGCGCAGCCCACAACAGCGATATCCATCTCTGTGCGCGGAATAAACCGCAAATAGGCATCTGCACCGCTTGCGGATTGCGCTGGTAAATTCACAGAAGCAATCACTTCGCCCGATCTTAATGTCGTTTTGCCCGGTCCGCTAGGAATGTCTTTCACGGGCACCTGTCGTTGCCCGTCGGGGCCGATAATTGCCACGCTGGCATTTGCTGCCAGCATGGCAGGCACAGAGTCAGCAGCAGGTGAGCCGTTGCAAAGATTGCCGGTTAATGTGGCGCGCCCTTGCACTTGGGTTGAGCCGATTAGGTTCATCGCTTCAACAAGACCGGGCCATTCTGCTTTTAGGGCCTCATGTTCATCAAGCTGTGCACCGCTCACTGCGGCGCCGATTTGCCAACTGCCATCTTCCAAACATTGAATATCAGCGGCGCCAGGAATTTGTTTGATATCAATCAAAACATCAGGGGTTATAAATTCTCCCCGCAGTTGTACAAGTACATCGGTTCCGCCTGCTAAAAACCGGATCGTCCCCTGTGCGGCCTGTGCCAAGTCTACTGCATTTTCAAAACTGGTGGCTGTGTGATATTGCATGCTACCTCCATTACAGTGAAAATAGAAATTTCACCTTATAGTCTACCCAAACTTTGGCATATCGACGTGGCTGTCAAGACAGGTTTGCTAGCTGTGTCAATTCAACCAAGGCCAACAGGACCAGCCCTTAAGCTAAAAGCAGAGCCTTTATGGTATTTTTCACGCTAAAGGCAGAAGAGAAAATTTTATCTTTCAATTATTGGCGTCTCTGATAACTTTAAAGCGTAGCGTCATAAATTTGCATAAAAAAATGCCAAATCACACGGTCAAACATTTTGTTCCAAAAGCAGAGCAAATGGCTTTAATGCCGGAGATTTCTGGAAATGACGTGAATGGTTTGGGAGAGACCGATTTNCGACGCCCGCGTTACGTTTATTGGGGTAATGACCCAGATGATACGGCGCATGGGGACGTACAAAGATGGTTCTACACTGTTGATCCAGGTTTGGAAGAGTTTTCCCAATTACGTGNTGCAAGGCAAAAAATNTTGGANGCGCCTCTNCGCCCGGTGAACCCAGCAAAAATGCCCCTTATATCCGAGGCGGTCGNCANGGCNACANCTGAATTNAAANACAACGGNNTATTTGAAAAATATGGGGCGGTTGCCTTTAATCCNGATTGGGCCTTTGAAGGGATCAAAATAACTCNTAAAAATATCATTATACTGGGCTTTCATCATACCTATGATGAAATTGAAAAAGCCCCGCAACCCGAAGCNGGGGTTGAAGTAATGCGGCAGTATAAACGGGCGGCNTATGGTGCGAAATTNATGGCCAANTGGCTNCATGATNNAGGTTGGGAGGCTGAGCCGCTGACCGGGCCGATGTCAGGTAAGATCACGATGATTCCCGGAGCTTTACAGGCAGGCTTTGGGGAATTGGGAAAGCATGGATCTATTATCACACCTGAGTTTGGATCAAGCTTTCGGCTTTCGGCTGTTTTAACCGATGCGCCGCTGCCACTTTACGAACCCGCTACGCATGGGGTGGATGATTTTTGCGCCAATTGCCGAATTTGTGAAGTAGCATGCCCCACGGACGCAATTTTTCCAGAAAAGCAAATGGTGCGTGGTACCGAAAAGTGGTATGTTGATTTTGACAAATGCTTGCCATTTTTTAATGAACATCAAGGTTGCGCTATTTGTATAGCGGTTTGCCCTTGGAGCCGTCCTGGGATCGGAATTAACCTTGCTCAAAAGCTAATGAAACGGGCTCAGCGACGAGAGGCGCAAAGTCCAGATACATCAGTGACTTAATCGAGATACTTTTATCCATAAATTAATTTATCCAAAGCAAAAAATGAGAAATTTCCACACGTGTGAAGGCATATGATTTTAATAGACTGGATGACAAAGGTGCTTTTCTTATTTTGCATTAAGCTCTATACCGCGCCCAAATCAAAGGCATACCAAAGATGAAGAGTGTTTCCGTTGTAATCCCGATCAAGAATGAGGCAGAGAATATCCGCCCCTTGATAGACGAAATAGTTGCTGCGCTTGAACCGGTAACCCAGTTTGAAGTGATTGTTGTGAACGACGGCTCAACTGACAGTTCATCGCAGGTGGTCAGAGACGCAATGCAAACCTACACTAACCTTTTATTGCTCGAGCATGCGTCATCTGCAGGACAATCGGCAGCCGTGCACAGCGGTGTTTTGGCCGCAAAAACGCCTCTTATTGCAACTCTGGATGGTGATGGGCAAAATCCACCCGAAAATTTGCCAAGTTTACTGGCGCCGTTTCTAGAGAAACCTGCCCAACCACAGCTTGGTTTGGTGGCAGGCCAGAGGGTGGGTCGTCAAGATAGGATGTCCAAAAAAATTGCGTCGAAGTTGGCTAACAGGCTGCGTGGGTTTTTATTGCAAGATGGTACTCGGGATACCGGATGTGGATTGAAGGCGTTTCGCCGAGAAGCCTTTTTGCAATTACCGTATTTTAATCATATGCACAGATACTTACCGGCATTATTTAAAGCTTACAGGTGGGATATTTTGCATGTTGATGTGTCTCATGCAGCCCGTAGCGCGGGCCAGTCAAATTATTCAAATTTACAGCGTGCAGTTGTCGGAGCGATAGACCTCTTTGGGGTTATGTGGCTTGTCCGCCGTGCTAAACGCGCGCAAATAGTAAAAAAGTAGGCCCAGATGGACACATTGATGGCATTTCTGAAAGTTGAGAGTGGGCTCGAATTGGCTTGGGTGGCATTTGGCTTAATAGGCCAGTTAATGTTTACCGCGCGCTTTTTGGTGCAGTGGGTCGCCTCTGAACGTGCCCGTCGATCCATCATTCCAACTGCGTTTTGGTATTTTTCTCTGGCTGGTGGCAGCACGCTGTTGACCTATGCCATCTATCGTCAAGATCCGGTATTCATACTAGGGCAATCTTTGGGCGTGTTTATTTATACCCGAAACCTTTGGCTAATCCACAAATCTACCCGCGATAACGCGGCGGAGCAAAAGGATGTTTAACCAGAGAACAGCAGTTTTCTGGGCCTTTTCGTTTATCCTTCTGTTAACAGCCCTGCGGATTTTAGCGCTGGCTATAACCCCCACCGATCTTTTTGTTGACGAAGCGCAATATTGGTTTTGGGGTCAAAATCTTGACTTTGGATATTATTCCAAACCACCACTGATCGCTTGGCTTATTCGGTTTGTAACGGGCCTTGCAAATTCGTCTGATGCTTTTTGGGTGCGCGTGCCGGCGCCGTTTCTGCATGGTCTGACCGCAGTATTGCTGGGGGTATTCGCAGCCCGGCGCTTTGATTTTGTAACTGGCGCTTGGGTGTCAGTGGGGTATGTGTCTTTGCCGATTGTTGCGGTTGGCAGCTTTATGATTTCAACTGACACTGTGCTGGCTCCATTTTATGTTTTGGCTTTGATTTTCTATGATCAAGCAAATCGAAGCGGTTCCCTGCGCGCTGCTGCTATGGCTGGTGCGGTGCTTGGTGCGGCCTTTATGGCTAAATATGCAGCGCTGTATTTTATCATGTGCTTGCCGTTGGTTTATCTTTTTTGTGGTGATCAACGGCTGCGCTGGGCGCAATATGGGGCATTTTTGAGTTTATTCTTGGCTGTCATAGCCCCCAATATAGCGTGGAATTTTTCCAATGATCTTACCACCCTAAGCCATACTGCTGAAAATGTGCAATGGGTGAAGCCTGAAGCCGAGACTGGGTTTTCGCTGGCTAATATGGCTGAGTTTTTGCTGTTGCAGGCTGTGGTTATCGGGCCAGTGGCTTTTGCTGTTCTGGGGGCGCAGGCGCTGGGATATAAGCGGTTCAAGCAAGCTAAAAACCTTCTACT